>WXFH01000011.1 GCA_009881125.1 Acidaminobacter sp.
AACCAATTGAGGCTTTCAGTGCTTTAGACGCCACACTGCCTCAATTGGTTCCAAGCATTCATACCCAAGACGCCAAAAGATTCACATCCAAATGTGAAAATTAAAGCAGAGTCGTTACATCCGCCAAAATAAAAAACCGCAGCCGAAGCTGCGGTCAACATTACCACTATCCCTCGAGTACCGGGATCCATTTGTTTTGCTTATACGGGTGGAAATAGGACTCCACAATCTCGCCGTTTCTGTCGAGGTACAGCGTGCCATGATGGAGAAAGCTGTTCTTCATATAATATCTCAGATCAATTGCCTTCAACTCTATATGGTTGTCATGCTCCACCACTTCAAGATGAATATTGGGGCTGAATCTTCTGAAATAGCGTCCAAGATTCGACTGATCGAACGTCCCGAGATGCTGTGAGTCCTTTTTATAGTATTTTGCTATAATCTGAAGCTTTCTCGTAAAGAGATTATATTTTCCAACGATATGATGACTCTTCGTATCTGCGACAAAATCCCATTTATAAAACGCTTTCAAGGACGGGAGAATTGTAACGCGCTTGAAAGCGTACTGCCGGGAGATTGCTGTCGCCACATGATGGTGTGCCCTCTGCTTCATCTTCCACCGCATTGCGAGGTAAACTGCAAACAAAAGCACAACCGCTGCGTACTGCAGAAGTGATTTCTCCCCAGAGAAAATCAGATAAATCGCCAACAAGGTAATAAACGGATCATAAAGCGTCAGTAAGTTCAACTTGCGCTTTTTCTTAAACAGCATTGCGCCGTAGGAATTGAGAATGTCAAAAATCGTGTGGGATAATGCCCCCATCAGAGTCCAGAAAAACACTTCAAAGGACAGCGAACCCGGCATCATGACCGAAAGCCCTAAAGTGATCAAACCGGAGAAAATAGTGAGCGCCGGCAGCGAATGTGACCATCCGCGATGATGCTTCAAATAAGTCATTTCGTCAGAAAACAGTCGAATGACCACGTCTGAGTCAGGAATCATAGCACCAATTGCAGCGCCAATCGCAACAGGATTGTCCAGGCTTGGGGTGGTCCCTGAAAAAGTGGAAATTGCGAGACCAATGACACCATGGGTTATTGGATCCATTTCACCGCTCCTCATAACATTATGTAAACATAATACCACATCTCCCCCCCAGTCGCAAGGTTATGGACCAATAAAAAGGATGCGCTTAAAAGCGCACCCCCATTGGTTTAATCATTTTGATGGCGTGTAACGCACCAGCGACTTGCCCTCCCTCACAAAGAGGTTGGTCCTGATCGCTATGTCCTGTTTCTTATCCTCACTCATTCTGCCGTCACTGGTAATGACCATATAGACAGGATTATTCTCGACAAACTGCAGCAAGTCCTCCGGATCATTCTTAAGCGCATCAGCATCTATTGCGATCTTATCGACTTTCAAATAACCCAATCTATAATACTTCTCAAAGGAGTCCACGACAATGACAAAACGCCCTAAAGCATCGCGATAATTGTCGTAAAGATATTTTGAAAAATCAATGGACCGGTCATCAGAAAATGAGATCATCATGGCATCTTTATGCCGGCTGAGCCAGCTCAAAGAGCGTTTAAGATCCAGCTGCGTCAGACCGCCGCTCATTTTTGCATCCAGGAACGATTTCTTGCTGGCATCCTTAAGAGGCTGTTCCAGAAGTGAGGAAAACTGTCCGAGGTTATCCATAGCGACGATTTCTCCATCCTCAGTCCATGAATAATCAAGCGCTAACACGCGATCTCCTGCCTCATAAGCCATGTCCAGCGCTTCCTTTGTATTGGTCCCTTCAACGCCGTTTACCGGTGGACCGCCCACAAAGACCACTTCCTGGCCGATGGTTTCAACACCGCCCTTATTTTCAGATCCGTCAGACTTAGCCAAATGACCAAAGTAGGTTGTCGCGTCCGCGAGAAGGTTATTGTCCAGAATATACTTGGATGCCTCAAATTCCTCCTTGACCTTATTGTACTGCAAATAGCAAAGATTGATGTCAACCGGCTCCCCGGTTTGACGGTTCCACGCCCTCGAGTTATTGAAGATGTAATCCCTGGACATTTCGAAGACATAGTCTTCGCTGATAAAGGAACCATAAGCAGTATAAGCCTGGAATGCCGCAATGCCCCCGGTTGTATTCACGAGATCCTGGCCAAAAATCAGATAGTTGTCATTAGGGATCCCCATGAGGTTCATGATTGTAGGCAGAAAATCGACTTGCGTGCCAATGTTGCTCACCGTTTCACTGACGCCTGATTCCGGCGTATGGATAATCAGCGGAATATGAAGCATTTCGTCAAACTCATAAGGCTTTCCAAGATAATCATCCAAAATTGTCTTGGACTCCAGATCTGTTATAACCAGGCCGTGGTGATCGCCATAGAGCGCAATGACAGAATTCTCGTACATGCCGGCTTCTTTTAGCATCTCAAAGAAATAAGCCAGCGCATTATCTGTATAGCGCACAGATTGAAGATAATCTCCAAAAAGAGTGCCCTGGTGCTCAGGCTTCAGCGTAATTTCCTGAAGATCAGCAGGCAGCTGATAAGGATGATGGTTGCTGAGAGTGATAAAAAATCCGTAAAAAGGCTGCTGATAAGTCTTTAAAAGTTCGACGGACTGCTCATAAAACTCAAAATCATTCAAGCCGAAGCCAAGTGGTTCAGTAATGGTAAAGTCCTTCTCACTGTAAAACCTCTCGAAGCCCTGGCCTGGATATGCGAGATCCCTTCCCCAAAAATCACCTTTGTACCCATGAAACGCAAGCGCGGTATAACCCTGATCCCTGAGCTGCCATGGCAAACCTCTGAAGGTGTTTTCCTGATAGAGCGCGTAAGATTGTCCATAAACAGTTGGATAAATGGCGTTGTTGGTCGCGAACTCAGCATCTGAAGTATTTCCCATGCCAAGCTGTTGGTAATAATTATCAAAATAGAGCGTATCATTTCCAATTAACGAATTTAAAAAAGGCGTTAATGCCTGCCCCTCATAGTCTCTATTGACTACAAAATTTTGGAAGGACTCAATCTGGATGACGATTAAGTTCCTGCCTTCCCCTATCCCCCAGTGCTTTTGTGCCTTCAGGGCTTCAAGATCTTGATAGATCGCGTTTTTTTGCCCGACCATGCTCAAAATCTCCAGTTGGTCCGTCTGCAAATTCATCACTTTTCCACTGACACTGGTGACCAAATCCTCGACATGAAAAGTAAAAAACTCTCTGGCACCAATATTTTCTGTATAAGCAATCCTGAGCTGCGGCACCGAAAACAGAACACCCATGACTGCAGGCAATATCACGAGCAGCCGCCAGCGAATCGAAAAGCGTTCCCCTTGTTTGTGGAGTAAGGCTGTTAATAGAACCCAGAGCGGTATATCTATCAAAGCTATAAAATGCTTTGGTGATAAAATGGCCAGTATACTGTCACCAATATCTCCAATCACTCCAACATTCTGGAGGATCTTGACAGTGGCTCTGGCGTTGAATTGTTTAAAGTAGACAACATCAACCAAAAATATGACCGATACGACGCTATAGATCACTACAAAGCTCCATGCCCCTTTATGTTTTCCCGCCTTTTCCAGGGCGAAAAATATCCATAAGGTCATCATCACAGTCAGAATGACGGTCAGCAGACTGCCTTCTGACATCTGGATCATCTCATAATAAAAGTGCCATTTAAGGCTCATCAGAGCGACGAGCGCAATCAGCAAAAATAATATCTTCTTCAAACCCTTCACCAGATCCTTTCTTCACTTGATGATTATATTACAAACACCCCCCTACATTCCATAGGGTACCGTTTTTTAATATTTAAATTGTTCAAAATTAACCCTTGAACTCAGTGTATACTCTGTGCTATTATAAGTCTTGCAGGTCATGATTTATACCTGATTGCGCCCGAGTGATGGAACGGCAGACATAGCTGACTCAAAATCAGCCGCCGCGAGGCGTGGCGGTTCGAATCCGCCTTCGGGCACCAAAAGAATAAAGCCCCTGAAGCAGATGCTTCAGGGGCTTTATTCTTTTGGTCATTAAAGTGTCACTGCACTCACATTCCGGCTAGAGCTTATGATGGCTGTTATAGTTGGCTAAACCAATCTCTGATAGAAAAACCGCATCTTCCACTTTATCACCCAGATAAGTCCATATGTTGACATGACCCTCCGGAGTCTCAAGCTGACCCTCCGTCACGCCTTCAAGCTTTGGCACCGAAAATCTGAACACCAGCCTTATATAGTCCGGATCGTTGAAAAGAGTCACAAAGATCGCATTGTCCTTGTCCACAAAATCGACGCGGTCTTCAAAAAAGACGGGATCGAAACCTGTTCCTATTATTCGGTAGATTACCTTGATCAAATTAAAACCATGTCCGTTAAACCTGTACCGATACCCTTTCATTTTCGTAGACCTCCTTCAGGCTTTTTAATCACTGATTGTATTCATCATTAAAACTCCGCAAAAATCTCAGCAATACTCCAGTACGCTTCCAGAACCAATCTCCGTTAAAGGAAGCGTCTGCATCAATCTGCATTTTGAGGCGAGATCTGTGCAATGACTGGCATGAAGCTGTTTCAGATCAAGTGATTCAAAAAATCTCATAGTGCCCTCCAGCTGCTCTGTAGTTGGCTTCTGAAGATGCAGTCCGCCCACCACATCAATGACTTTTCTCGTTTCATTCAGAGTCATGGCATGCTCGACAATATTGACAATTCCGCTGTGGGAACAACCTGATATTATGACAAGTCCGTCTTTTCCCAAATAGGATAATCCTGTGTCATCCAAAATATAATCCTTTTCCCAGCTTTGCCCGCGACGTGTTTGTCCAATGGCGAGTTTGCCTTCAAACTCATTTTTTCTTGGAATTTCACCCAGATACATCAGACCGCCCCCCAAACTGACGGCTGTCTTCGTCAGAACAACGTCGAAAACATCCTTGTAATCCTCAATATTAAAATTGACGCCATAGACCTCACCGTCCAGGCCTTTTTCATAAAAGGCCTCCGGATGAGCGATCAGCCTGACGCGGTCCGGCCTGCGCCTATTCAGCCGCAAATGCTCAGCCAGCGCCGGGAGTCCCCAGGTATGATCACTATGGCCATGTGACAACACTAAAGTATCCAATTCAGAAATTTCAAGCCTCAGTCGTCTCGCGTTCTCCAGAAACACATCCGAATAGCCTGTATCAAACATCAGCTTAGTGTCGCCAGACTCGATCCATGCTGAGAAGGCAGGCTCAGCAAGAAAATACTGATCCACCAGGGTCTGATTGTCGACGAGCAATGTAATCCTCAAGTGGCATCCTCTCCAAACTCAAACTTTTTCACTTGTGAAATATCATACCCAATTGAAGCCCGCAAAATTCAAAAAAACTGACGAGTTTGCCTGACTGCTCAGTCATTTTCAAAAAACAACGAGACACCTCTCAAGGATGTCTCGTCCGGTTCTGAAATTGTTTGCCTGTTCAGGTTGGGATTGTCTATCAGGAATTGGCATCCGTCAAAGTCACTTCGAGCTCCAGTGTGTTGCCGCCACGTACGACTCTGACGGTCACCCTATCTCCAACCTTATGCTGCGCCAGAAGCTCCGAGAGCTGCGTCATGGTCTCAATCCTCGTGTCATCCACGGAAATGATGACGTCTTCAGCCGCGATCCCGGCAGATTCAGCGCCTGAGCTTTCAATAACGCCCCGCACATAAATCCCGACTGGAATGTCATAAGCCTTCGACGTTTCAGCGTTGATTTCCATTCCATAAATGCCCAGATAAGGTCTTGATACAAATCCCTTGGAAGCCAGTTCGTTGACAATTGGTACCGCCGAGTTGCTTGGGATGGCAAACCCAATGCCCTCAACTTCAGTGTTCGCGATTTTGATCGTGTTGATTCCTATGACTTCTCCCCTGGAATTGACCAGTGCGCCGCCGCTGTTTCCGGGATTAATGGCGGCATCTGTCTGAATGAGTTTAAGTGAATTTTTATCCTTGATCTCTCTGTCAACCGCGCTGATTACCCCCACAGTGACAGTGCTGTTATAACCGAGCGGGTTGCCTATGGCAATCGCAACTTCACCGACTTTAAGATTATCAGAGTCCCCAAACTTGGCCGCTTTGACTGTGCTGAGAACCTCAGCCGGAATGTCCGCCGCAGGAATTCTGATGATCGCCAAATCCGTGGATTTATCCTTGCCAATAATCTCAGCCTTGAAATACTGGTCCGGCTTCAGTTGAACCATGACCTCTTTTGCATCCGAGACCACGTGCTCATTGGTCAAAATGTCCACGGAATCAGCCGTCACAGCAAAGATGACGCCTGAGCCCGAAGATTGCGCTGTGCGCTCCGTGTTGAAGAAATCCGTGTAGGTTACCGTGCTTGTAATACTGATAACACTTGGACCAACCGCCTCGACAATGCCCGCGATATCCGCGCTGTCTCCCGCGCTCGCTGCAATTGTACTTTCAGTCGCAGGCTGTGTGGTCAGGACAGGCGTTTGCGTCTCGTCCGGCATAATATAATTCTTGAAAAACATGGCTCCCGCACCTGCGGAAAAGCCGCCGACGACCGCCATGATCAGTATGATGACCAGCAGTTTTGCAAAGCTGTTTGACTTTGTTTCTGCCGATGGTCGTTTATTGTTCTGCGTTTCAGGTTCAGAAGACGTTGGTTGAAATTCCTGTTGATCCATACTATCACCTTCCTGTTTGATAAAATATTGCTTTGACGCTGCTTATACCACTAGTAATCTTATTGATAGCTCAAGTTTAGACAAAATTTGTGAAGATTTTATGAACAGTTTCTAAAAAAATATTTTCAAAACGATTAATTTTTCTATATTTCGCCGGGTGCAAACGCTATATTTGCCAGCTCACAAACGGGAGTGTCAGCTGAAAAACGACACCCAGCTCCGGTGTGCTGAAGACTTCAATGCGTTCCTCATGAACTTTAATGATTTCACGAACGATAGCCAGTCCCAACCCGGAGGAATCTCTGTGCTCGCTCCTTGCCCGGTCGAGTTTTGAGAAGCGCTGCCAAATTTCATTCAGTTCTTCAGGCAATAAAAAGACACCGGTATTTCTTATGCTGACCAGGACCTTATGTTCCTGGAATTCTGTTTTTATTTCCAAGGACCCGTTAACGTCCACAAACTTGACTGCGTTATCAATTAAGTTTTGAAACACGCTTTGGATCCCGGCGTAATCCGCATAGGTCTGGCAGCCAGACTCCATAAATTCTATATTGACATGAAGCTTTTTACTTTCAATTCTTCCTTCGAATTTATCAAGTTCATTGAGAATTAAAGCATGCAGATCAAAATAGGTTCGTTCCAATTCCAAATGCCCACTCTGCATTTTTGACAAGTCCAATATATCGTTAACCAGCTTTGTCAATCGTTCACTCTCATTTAAAACAATGGTGAGATATTTTTCTTGTTTGTCAGGCTCTGAATTGCCCTCCAGCAATATTTTGGTGTAACCAATAATGGACTGCAGCGGAGAGCGCAGATCATGACTCAGGTTCGAAATGAAATTTTGTTTCGTATGCTCCAGTTTCATTAGAGCTTCCGCCATGGTGTTCAAACTAAGTGCAAGTTCACCAATCTCATCCTGCCGTTTACTTTGAATGCGCTTGTCAAAATTACCGCTGGTCACATGTCTGGCAATTTCGTTTAAGTCATTAATTTCTCTGCTCATAGCTCTGGAAAAAGTAAACAGCATGACTAGCGCCACAATGGCACTTAATCCGAGACCCATGGCAACCGCAGTATTAACATCTTGCGCAGTCATGCTGATTTCCGGGATGGATGCCATTAGAAACAAAACATATTCAACTTCAAAATTTATAAAAATTGGATATCCAATCAACAGGTATTGATCCTGTCCAAACTGACTGAGCTGAGTGCGCTTTGTGATGACGTCTCCGGAATACATCATTTCCAGGTCATAGCTGCTGATTTCAGCTTCCTCAATAAGATCCGTCACGTTGGCATCTGACATGAACACGCGGCCTTGACGGTCTACCAGCAGTACTTGAGCGCCCAGGTAATTTTCAAGTGACTGCACTTCAATTTCCAGTCTCTGCACATCCAGGATGCCGCTCGAGGCAGCATCAGAATAAATCTGCTGAAAGGTCATGGCTTTGTCCAGCAAAATTTCCTGCTTCTGACTGATCATCAGATTGTTGATGGCAATATTGACACCAATAACAATAAAAGCAAAAGAAATCAATAGTATAAGAACATAGAGCATGGACAGTCGATAATATATGGTCCTCAAAAAATCACCACCTGATCAGATTGAAAACTTATACCCCACGCCCCAAACGGTTTTGATCTCCCAAGCTTCATGCTCAGGCAGTTTTTCTCTGAGACGCTTGATATGGACATCCACGGTTCGACTCTCACCAACATAGTCAAAGCCCCAAACCCTGTCCAGAAGCTGCTCTCTCGTAAAAACCTGATTTGGATGAGAAGCGAGAAGATAAAGCAGCTCCAGTTCCTTAGGCGGCATAACGACCGGCTTGCCCTTGCAGGTAACCGTAAAACGTCCCAAATCAATAATCAGATCAGGAAGCTCCAAAATTTTGCTGTCTTCTGAGTTTCCGCTGTATCGACGAAACACCGCTTTAATTCTGGCCATTAATTCGGTAGGGTCAACCGGCTTGACGAGATAATCATCAGCGCCAAGTTCAAGTCCCGTGACTTTGTCAACGGTCTCTCCTTTGGCGGAGAGCATTATAATTGGCGCGTTGCTGAGCTTTCTCAGTTCCGCGAGCAATTCAAAGCCATTAAGTTGAGGCATCATAATATCCAGGAGCACCACATCCGGCATCTCCATTTTAAAGAGTTGAATTGCCTTTGTGCTGTCAATAATGGGGATGACGTGATAACGCTCTTGTTCAAGATAAATCTTCATCAAATTCAAGATATTGGGGTCATCATCAACCACCATAATTTTTTTCTTCATGAAGCTCCCCCGCCCATCAGTTACTTTTGCTGACAATCAGTTCATTTCAATAGTATACATACCTCAATTTGGCTTTCATAATCCTGTTCATATGATAGAATAGAATGGAATATGGCGCTCCGGAGTGGCAAATGACGGGCATTGATCATTCTTAACCCGTCCCGAAACAGATCCAACCGCAGCAGCTGTCGAGGAGTGGTAATATGGATTTCAAACAATTGGAAAGCTTCGTTATGATCGCAAAATTAAAGAGTTTCTCCAGAGCGGCGGAAAAACTGTATTTGACGCAGCCCACCATCAGCAATCACATTCATTTGCTTGAAAAGGAGTTAGGTACTGTATTGTTTAACAGAACCAACAAACAGATCTCTCTGACCCAGGCCGGCGAAATTTTTTATGAGCACGCCATCAGCATCCTCAACAAAAAGGAGCATGCTTTTTTTTCATTGGAAGAATACAAAGGCAAAATTGAAGGGATTCTCGAAATCGCTTCAAGTTCAATTCCTGAGCAGTACTATCTGGCTGACGCGCTCAGGCGCTTCAGTCTGATTTACCCGGATGTCAGATACAATCTAATGAAACATGACACGTCACAAGTCATCGAAAAAATTCTCTCTGGAGAAATTGATTTTGGGATCGTCGGTGCAAAACCGGAATCCGCGCAGCTCGACTGCATAGAAATCATGGAGGACGAAATTGTTTTGGCAGGGCCTACTGACGGTGTTGATGCCATCAAGACTGAACTCATTCCGGATATGCCTCTGATTCTTCGAGAGCAAGGCTCAGGGACACGTTCAGCTGCCATGAGATTTCTAAAAGAGCACGCAGGACTCGATCCCGAGACGCTTAAAATCATTGCAGAAGTTGAAAGCAATGAGACAATTAAGCGCATGGTGGAGTTGGGGATGGGGTATAGCTTCTTCTCGCTTCAATCTATTCAAAAGGAACTCTCAGAACGGCGTCTAAAATTGATCCCTTACAAAGATGCGAAAATCAGCCGCTCGTTCTATTTCGTCTTCCACAAGAAACGAGTACTTTCTCCACTGTCTGATACTTTTAAGAGCTTTATAAACGAAGATAAGAAAAATAAACCTTTTTGAAGGTCTGTGTTGTGTAGAAATGTGACCATCGGCAAAAAGGCATTGAAGTTTTTGTTGCTTAATATAAAACAGGCGTCCACAGAAGTGACACAGTGTCACGTTCAATGGTCCGCCTGTTTTTTTAACGGTTCAGGAAGGCCATATAGCCTTTTGCGGCCATATAAAGGTCTGCTTTGCTGATCACTTCATACGGGGCATGCATGCTTAGTACAGGAACACCGCAGTCTATGACTTCTGCGCCTTTGTTGGCCAGGATGTAGGCAATCGTGCCTCCGCCGCCCTGGTCGACTTTTCCCAGCTCGCCGACCTGCCAGCAGACCTTGTTGGCTTCAAAAAGACGCGCCACTTTGTCAAAAAATTCGCCATTGGCATCACTGCTGCCGGATTTGCCGCGCACGCCGGTATATTTCATAATTTCGAGGCCCCTGCCCATCATGCCGGAATTTCGCTTATCATAAGCGTCTGAGTAATTCGGATCATAACCTGCACTGACATCAGCGGAGAGCACTTCCGTCTTCGCCAGGGCGCGTCTCAGCATCAGGTCGTGATAGTGACCGGCCTGAAGGAGCATCAGCTCCGCCACAGTCGTTTCAAAAAACGCGGACTCGGCGCCTGTATTGCCCATGCTGCCCACTTCTTCTTTATCAGTGAAATAAGCAATTGCGGTTTTCTCCGGATTCTGGATGCCCAAAATGGCCTCGAGACTGGCGAAGGCGCACACGCGGTCATCATGTCCGTAGGAGGAGATCATCCCACGGTCAAGGCCAACATCCCTGGCTGCGCCAGCCGGGACAATTTCGAGCTCCGCTGTCACCAGCTCGCGCTCGGTGATCCCGTAGCGCGCCTCGAGCAGCTTCAACAGATGCAGCTTCACTTTGTCCTTGAGGGTCTCTTCAGAGACGGATCCTTCGGATTCAGAATCACCTTTTGGCAGCGGCACACTGCCGGCAAGCACGTTGAGGCCCTCACCCGTGATGGCTTCTCCCAGCGGCTTTGTGACCTGATCTTTGGCAAGGTGCGGCAGAAGATCCGTGATAAAGAGAACAGGATCATTTGCGTCTTCGCCAATTCGAATTTCCACCAACTCGCCGTTTTCTTTTCTGGCCGTGCCATGCAGGGCGAGCGGAATTGAAGTCCATTGATATTTTTTGACGCCGCCGTAATAGTGAGTTTTCAAAAATGCCATGTCTGACTCTTCGTAAAGGGGCACCGGCTTCAGATCCAGTCGCGGCGCATCTATGTGGCTGCCTACAATGTGCATGCCTTCCTCAAGAGGCGCTTTCCCGACCACGATCATGACAAGGGCTTTGCCGCGATTGACGCGATAGAGCTTGTCGCCGGCCACCGGGCTGAACCCCTCAGGCAGCGCGTCCATATTGAGGTACCCTTGGCTTTCTGCGATGCGTTTGATCTCAGCAGCACAAAGACGTTCCGTTTTACTCAAAGTGATAAAGGATTTGTAGCGTTCTCCCATTTCAAAGACTGCGGCAGTTTCTATTTCATCCAGCTGATCCCATACTATGGGGAAGCTGTGAGTCAAACGATCTTTTATACTTGCTTTGCGATCCGTACTCACATTTGTCGTTGACATAATGACACCTCTCTAAATGGTTTAGTCCTTAACGTACGACTAATTCAAGTTCTCCTTGAGTTTTTGACCAGTGCTTGACTTCTGATTCTCAACCGGATTCCCATCCTCATCCACATACCGGACTTCAATGTTGTCCAGCTGGCGTTTGAAGTTCTCGCGAAACGCCTCAAGGTACTCTTCTCTAAGAAGCCTTTGTTCAATTTTTTCTGATTCAGTCAATGAACCATTTTTTGCTTTGTTCGCTAAAATATTGATTCTGTCCAGTTTTTCTTTGGATAACATAGTATCAACTCCGTTTAGTTTTAAATCCGCTGCCGGAAGTCTTTGTGTTGGCAGCTTGGCGCGCTGCGCCCTTAGTGTTATTGCGGGAAGGTCCCTTTGCAGAGCTTTTGTCAGTTCTGACCGGTTTGTCACTTTTGACCGGTTTGTCACTTTTGACCGGTTTGTCATTTTTGACTGATTTGTCATTTTTGACTGATTTCTCATTTTTGACTGATTTGTCATTTTCAGCAGGTCTGCCCTTGCCTCGGAAACTTTTGCCACTTCCGGTTCCAGGCTTTTGATCAGGTACTTTTGAACCGTCTCGCGGCTTGATCAGGCAGTTGGGACCAAAGCCTATGAGATCCGTACGACCCGCCTGGATAAGCGCCTTATAAACCAGCTCGTAATTCTGCGGCCTTCCAAATTGAAGCAGAGCACGCTGCATTTTCTTTTCTTCTTTGCTCTTCGGCACATAGACCGGGGTCATGTCACGAGGATCCAGCTCTGTATAAAACATGGTGGTCGAAAGCGTTCCCGGTGTCGGATAGAAATCCTGAACCTGCTCAGGCTGATAACCTATCTTCTTGAGATAGACGGCCAGCTCGATAGCGCTGTGCAGTGTGCTTCCGGGGTGCGAGCTCATCAGATACGGCACCAGATATTGCTCCAGTCCGCACTGCTTGCTGAGCTCAAAGAAACGGTCCACAAATTTGCCATAGATCTTGCCGGCAGGCTTTTGCATTTTATCCAGCACTTCAGTGGCCACATGCTCCGGGGCAACCTTGAGCTGCCCGCTGACGTGATGCTGAACCAGCTCCTTGAAGAAGGCTTGGTTTGGATCTGCCATCAGATAATCATATCTCAGTCCGGAGCGCAAGAAGACTTTTTTGACGCCCTCTACCTGACGCAGCTTGCCTAACAGCAGTCTCAGATCTTCATGGTCGATCTCAAGGTCCTTGCAGGGCGCAGGATACAGACACTGCTTATGCTTGCACGTACCCAGCCTGAGCTGCTTCTTGCAGGACGGCGCTCTGAAATTTGCCGTTGGTCCGCCAACGTCATGAATATAGCCCTTGAAGTCGCGATCCTGAACAATCCGCTTCGCCTCTTCGAGAATGGACTCGTGGGACCGGCTCTGAACAATGCGCCCCTGATGGTAGGTCAAGGCGCAGAACGAACAGGAACCGAAGCAGCCACGCTCCGAGATAATTGAGAATTTGACTTCTTCAATGCCCGGAACCCCACCCAGACTCTGATAGGCAGGGTGAATTTCACGTTTATAATCCAACGCATAAACCTGGTCAAGCTCACCGCGGTTCAGCGGCATGGCCGGAGGATTCTGAACGAGCCATCTGGTGCCGTGGGCCTGCATCAGCGCCTTCCCGCGAATGGGATCCTGCTCGTCATATTGAATCATGAAGGCTTTTGCGTAGGTTCTCTTATCTGCCGTCACGTCTTCAAACGAAGGAATTTCCACCGCTTCATAGACCTCATCACGGGACGCGGCAACGTAACAGGTGCCGGGGATATGCCGGATATATTTGGGCTCGAAGCCTTGATTCATCAAATTTGCTATTTCGACAATCTGATGCTCACCCATGCCGTACACCAACAGGTCCGCTTCAGAATCCACCAGAATGGATCTCCGAACTTTGTCGTCCCAATAATCATAGTGGGCAAAACGCCTCAGACTCGCTTCAATGCCACCAATGATAATGGGCATTTTGGAAAATGTTTCTCTGATTTTTTGCGTGTACACAAGGGTTGCGCGATCCGGTCTCAAATCCATCTTTCCGCCCGGCGAATAGGCATCTTTTTCTCTTCGCCGCTTGCTGACGGAATAGTGATTGACCATGGAGTCAATGTTGCCGGCCGTCACCAAAAACCCCAGCCGCGGGCGTCCAAAGGTCTTGAAAGCCTCTGTGGTTTTCCAGTTGGGCTGAGACAGAATCCCAACTTTAAATCCCGCATCCATCAGCACGCGCCCAATGACCGCCGCGCCAAAAGTAGGATGATCGATATAGGCATCACCAGTGACAAGTACAAAGTCCACGCGCTCCCAGCCGAGCGCTTTGAGATCCTCTTGATTGACGGGCATAAATCCCTGATTTGACATACATAACTCCTTATAAGTGTGGATGAGCTTAAGTGCTTGACGCCTTACTCTCAAATGATGCTTACAGCACCTGTGATTTCATTAACCCCGGCTTGCTCCCGGACATTTCATGGTACATGGCTTCAATCTCATTAAAGATGATCCCGAGCCCGGCCTCAATTTCCTTTTCATCTATGGCCGCTATGCTGAGCCTGAAGGATGAGCTCTTCAGCTGCAGATGATAAAAAGTGCTCCCTGACAAAACAGCCACACCTTTCTTGTTCAGCCGCCACATCAATTCATCCGCATTGAGGGCTGCATCCATGGTGATCCAGTAATTATACCCGCCTTGCGGCAGATGATAGTGGACCCATGGCACTTCGTGAGACTTCAGATAACGCGAGATGACTGCATGACGCTTGTCATAAATGCGCTTCATGAGGACGATCTGCCGGTCCCAAAGACCCTTTCGAATATATAGATCGAAAGCGCGCTGCAGCAGTCCAGAAGTGGATATGTCCGTAGCGTGCTTGGCGAGGGCTATTTCGTCCTGGAGCGCTTCAGGAACGACCATGTAGCCCAGTCGCAGCCCCGGCATCAGCACTTTGGAAAAGCTTTTGACGTATATTATTCTATCATAGGGATCATAGGCGCTCAGTGGCGATACCAGCGCATCACCGGTATTCAAATCCGCGGCATAGTCGTCTTCAAGAATCCACGCTCCGCAGGATTTGGCGATCTCGATCAAGCCTCGCTTTTTCTCGACGCTGTAGCAATATCCCGTTGGATTTTGAAAGTTGGGCATGACATAAATGAGTTTGGGCTTCAACTTTTTGGCCTGTTGACTCAGGGCCTCCAGATCAATGCCGTCCTCCAGGATGGGGATTTCCACGATCAGAGCGCCTTTTAGCTTGAAACTGGCAAGGGCGCCGGTATAAGTTGGGGCTTCGACGAACACATAATCCCCGTAGTCCAGAACAGATTTCGCCACCAGGTCAATCCCCTGCTGAGCGCCTGAAATGATCTGAATCTGGTCTGGGTCAAGGGCGACCTTAGAGCCGCCGAACATGGCGGACAGAGACTGTCTAAACGGAAAAAAGCCCTGGCTCTCATGATAGCCAAAGGCGTAGCCCTTATCCCGTTCCAGCACTTCGTCAATGACGATTTTGAAATCCTTAACCGGAAAGAGATCCGCTGTAGGGGATGATACCGAAAAATCATAAGGCACAATGCGATGACGTTCCTCCATGTCCCTTTCATTTTCAAGTTCATCCTCAACAGGCGCGACATAGGTGCCGCTCCCGATTTTCTTATAGACCAGTGCATCCTCTTCCAGGAGTTTGTAAGCATTGACTACGGTGACGTTGTTGACGCCGAGTATAGCGGACAATTTGCGAATAGGCGGAAGCTTTTCATGAGGCTTGATGGAATTGTTGAAGATCAGGGTCCGCAAATGCTTATACACCTGAATGTATAAGTGCTCCTGATCCTGCTTATCAATGGTTATTCCATAATAAGGCTGCATGTACTACCTCCTTGCCGCACTCACTTTTGTCTTGAATTCGCAAAAAAAATCTTCATTCAAAAAATGAAGATGTCTCCAGAGTGCCGTCAAGGATGAAATTCAGCACCACACTCCACCTAAGTGGGTGTACTGTTCCCGAGTTCTGGCGTCCGGTCTGGCCGGCTTGTCATCTCTCAGAAAACACGTGCTCCCTATAATATGCCAGTGGTTGAATTTTATCCGTAATAACGCACACCCCAGAGTACTGATTACATTATAATACAAGTTAGCAATAATATCAAATCCTGAATGGATCCTCAGTTCGAAGCTGAGTCAGAAGCCGCTCGAAATCTTCCGGAAGCGGTGCTTCAAAGCAGTGGTGCTCGCCCGTTCTAGGCAGCCTAAAACAGAGCTTGAAGGCGTGGAGCGCCTGTCGGTCAATCAGGTCCGACCCCTCATGGTAAAGCGTGTCTCCCAACAGCGGATGTCCCAGGTGATTGAAATGCACTCGGATCTGGTGCGTCCTGCCTGTTTCGAGACGCACTTCCACCAGCGTTGCGTTGCCAAAACGCTCCCTGACCCAGAAATGGGTGGTGGACGGCTGACCATCGGCCATCACCATGCGCTCGACTTGGTCTTCATCCGGTCGGCCTATAGGTGCGTCAATGGTGCCCTCCTCAGCCTCGACCCGGCCGTGGACCAGCGCCAGATAGCGCTTTTCCACCTCATCCCGCTTCATCTGCTCCGTCACCACGTGCTGCGCGTACGGGTTCTTGGCGATCAGCAGCAGCCCGGAAGTGTCCCGATCCAGACGGTTGATGAACCTGATCTTGGGGTTGATGCCCTTTTTCTTGAAGTGCATGGCAAGGCCGTTGCCTATAGTCCCGGAAGGATAACTCTTAGTCGGGTGCACCACGACGAAAGGCTGCTTATTGATCAGAACCAGATCATCATTTTCATACACCACTTCAATGGGAATTGCCTCAGGCTCGAAATAGTTTTCCTCAACCTCCATCTGATAGGTGATCAGATCTCCGGTCCTGACAAACCCATTGACCGACACAGGACGCCCATTCAGGAGCACATCCTTTCGATTCTTTCCGCTCCTCACCTGACGGACAGACAAATCCATCCACTGTACCATCACATCTATGATCTTCATTCCGGATTGGGCTTCCTCAATCCGGAAGTCCAGCCTGTCATGTCCCAGCTGTTCAAACATGTTTCTGACGCCGCCTTCCCAAATTCTTCAACTTAAATGCCAAACGCGAGAACCATAAAGGCGTTTGTCTTGGATTCCTGGACGACAATATAGCGTCCGAATTTTTCATCACAGTATTCGTAAAAGGCCATGGTGACCTCCAGGGCATCCCCAAAATCCAGAACGCTGACTTGGACGCGCTTCCATCCCGATTTTTCCAGGTAGGCTGCAGCCTCAGGGGTCAAGAGTTCAGCTGGCACTGAGCCAAAGATATTGCCGTGAAGGGTCAGGTATTCCGTCCAGAACGCATTGTGGGCTGCCTCAGCACCAGCCTCGGAGAGCTGTCTTGCCCGGGTTTCCACGAAGTGATCCAGATAGTCGCCGTCATAGACATTTTCAACCGTCACCGGTTTCATTAAAAATGAGACTTCATTGATGAGTTCATGCTTATATTTTAATCTCAAAGCTTCATCACGACGCTTCGCGTAGTCGATTTCATCTTGAACGGACAGCTCAATATCATCACAAATCAAGCGGATTCTATTGATGGCTTCTACAACATTCTCAGCCTCACCGCGGGTCAGCGCCCTGTCCAGATCAATGAGCATATTATTGAGTTGATTGGTCTTCAGGTGCATTTGAGGTCACCTCCGTGTACTATTAACCTTTACATTATATCAAAAAAGCGTACGACTGCAATGTTAAGGCAATAAATGACGGAAGTGTGTGATATCGACAAGCGCCTGTCAGCTCCGACTTCCATCCATTTTTGCAAAACAAAAGGAAGATGAATCAGGCAGCGAACTATAAACTGCACCCTTTCATCTTCCTTTAACTTGTTGGATCAGAAATTCCAATTAATACCCAAGTATAGAATAACCACAATCCACGTGCAGGACTTCGCCCGTTACACCGCTGCCCAAACTGCTCAGCAGGAACACGGCTGCGCCGCCAATCTCTTCCGTGGTCACCATTCGTCTCATTGGCGCACGATCTACAAAGTTGGCAGACAAATTGCTGAAGCCGCTGATGCCCTTCGCTGCAAGGGTTTTCACCGGTCCGGCGGAGATAGCGTTGATTCTGAAGCCAAGAGGCCCAAGATCGTGAGCCAGATAGCGAACGCTCATTTCCAATGCAGCCTTCGCGACACCCATGACATTATAGTTTTTGACGACGCGCTCGCCTCCGAGGTAGCTGAGCGTCACAATAGAGCCGCCCTCTTCCAGTATTGGAAGGGCATGCTTGGTCACGGCGACCAGCGAAAAGGCACTGATGTCCTGAGCCATGCTGTAACCCGATCTCGAGGTATTGTAATAATCTCCGTCCAGTTCATTTTTATCTGCGTGGGCGATGCTATGTACCACACCAAAAATCTTGCCTTCTTTTTCTGCGATTTCGCCGAATGCCTGTTCAATGCTGGTATCCTGTGTCACGTCACATTCGATCATGCGAACACCGGTAATGCCCTCTTCCTCGACTAAT
Organism: Acidaminobacter sp.; assembly: GCA_009881125.1. Next base: position 18,206 of record WXFH01000011.1, read on the forward strand.
TTTTCAAGCCCTCTGAGGCTTTTTTCCCCGTAATAAGTAAAAATGAGCTGCGCGCCTGACTCGATCAGTTTTCTGCTGATGCCCCACGCAATGCTCCATTTATTAGCCACACCCATTACCAGAATCTTTTTCTGATTCAATAAGCTCATGGTAACCTCCATTTATAATTAGTTATTAGTATCTGATCACAATCTTTTACCATTATAAAGGATTGAAAGGGTAAAATCAAGTCCTGTTATCCCTTTGACAATCTATACCCACACCGCCGCCTGCGCCTCATTTCAACCTTTTCCTTTTAACGGCCCTCATAGATGTTGTGGAGTGCTTCCTCAAAATGGGTATTAGTTGTAATGATTCGGAGGTGATATCGGTGAACTCTATTATCTTGTCCAAGCTAAGTCTGATCGCGCTGGGGCTTTTCTTCCTGTTTCTTTTCTATACCCAAATGATTCCGCTGCTTTTTGTGCTGCTCCCATTTTGGCTGGGTTATTTGCTGTCTCGGCCGTTATGCAGAATCGTGGATCGCGTCAAATCCGGTCTTCGTCTGCCGGATTCGCTGATCACCCTGGTACTGATGGCTCTTCTTATCGGTTTAGGCGGCTTTCTAATTTTCAGACTCGGCATCATTCTCGTGCTCTCAATTAAAGAATTGCTGCCGATGGTTCCCGGATGGATCGAAAGTCTCACAAGCTACAACGAGCGTGTCTTGAATGTCATAGAAAAAGTTTTCCTCAACCTTCCTGAAGAGTCCGCCGGTTTTCTGACCACCGCCTGGTCCGGTTTTATAGGCGCCCTCGCTTCAGTGCTCTCAGAGGCAGCAACATCCTCTTTCAGCATGCTCAAATCGCTTCCGCGCCTTGTCGTCTCACTCCTCGTCATCATAATCTCCACTTTCTTTTTTACAGTCGACAGAAAGCGCATTGAAAAGCTGTTCAGACCGTGGATTCAAAAGTATATCAGCGACAACCAGTATATTCAAACCTTTAAACAGGACGTTCTCAAAGTTGTCGCAGGATACTTCAAAGCGCAGCTGACTTTAATGACCATTACGTTTGCCGTCTCCCTGGCAGGCTTATTGATTCTGAGGGTGCCGAATGCGCTTCCAATAGCCGTTGGCATAGGTCTGGTGGATGTGGTGCCGGCGCTGGGGCCAGCGGCGGTATATGTGCCTTGGGCGCTCTCCAAGCTCATCCTGTCTGATGTCACAATGGCAGTCAAACTGCTGGCTCTTTATGCCATTGTCACGGTCACCAGACAAATGCTCGAACCTAAAATTGTGGGGCATCATATAGGCATTCATCCTTTAATTACGCTGTTTTCACTTTATATAGGCATCCGTTTCCTTGGATTTTCCGGTTTGATCCTTGGCCCTCTCACTGCCATCACAGTAGTCGCATATTACAAAAAGTTCTCAAAAGGACAAATTCACGAACATTAAATCGTTATACTCGTTTATCATGCGTGCTAAACTGGCCGTTTTATGATTTTTTTTTGTTTTCATTGGCATTTTTATCGAAATTTGCTTTACTTCTTTCTATTATCTCTCTATAATAATTCGTGAAAGAGCATAAACTAAGTCCGGAGGTGTAACGTGAACGATCTTCTTTATTTTATTCCCGCTGATCAACACGACGAAGAATCTATAAAACAACAGCTGGCTGATCATCCCCAGATAAAGTTTGTTTCCCTGACCGCAGTGGATTTGGGCAACAATAGCACGGATGAAAAGATCCCAGTTCAAATTTTTCTTGAAGACATTGATGGTTTTCTTAACCAGGGTGTTCAAACAGACGGTTCAAGCGTTTATTTGCCAAAAATCGCTCAGATCAACAACGCCAAAGTTGACCTCATTCCAGACCGAAATGTAAAGTGGATGGTGGATTACAACCTGGCCCACCGAGATGTGGCTACCGGACGCCCGGTTGGCACGCTGGTCATCCCCGCGTTCCTCTACCATGACGGCAAACCGGTCTGCTCCAGAGCAGTCCTTAAAAAGTCGACGGAATACTTCAAATCCACCCTCAAAGCATGGCTGGCAGAAAGCGATTACGCACGTGAATTCCTCGGCATGACGAAAGATGAAGTTGTTGAGGAAGTTTACATGACCATGGCAACAGAAGTGGAATTCTGGGTTAAAACACCTGATCATAGAACGGACACAGAGAAACTTACTGCTTCTCAAACATTGAAAGAGCAGTACTGGAAGCGCACTGTCGGTCCGGTTAGAACCGCCATGGAGCAGTCTCTGATCAACCTGGACAACTATGGCTATCATGCTGAAATGGGCCATAAAGAAGTTGGCGGCGTTCCGTCCAAGCTCGCCGGCATGAGCCAGTTTACGCACATCATGGAGCAGCTCGAAATCGACTGGAAATATGACGAGGCACTTCAATCCGCGGATCACGAGCTCTTTGCCCGTGAAATCATCAGAGAGACTTTTGTCAGACACGGACTCAAAGTCACTTTCCGCGCCAAGCCTATTGAAGGCGTCGCCGGGAACGGCGAACACCACCACGTTGGGATCGCAGTCAAGCTCAGCTCCGGAAGAAAATTGAATTTATTCTCACCAAAAAATATGAAGGACTCCTACCTGAATCCTTTCGGTTGGGGCGCGCTCATGGGCATCCTGAAGCACTATGAAGTCATCAATCCGTTTGTCACTTCTTCCAACGACGCCTTTAACCGCCTGAAGCCGGGCTTTGAAGCACCGGTTTGTACCGTATCATGTATCGGCCACACGGTGGAAGTTCCCGCTCGGAACCGTACCGTCCTGATCGGCCTCATCAGAGATATGGACAATCCTTTCGCAACGCGCTTCGAGCTGCGTTCTCCAAATCCTACCTCCAACACCTACCTCACCACAGCGGCTGTCTATCAGTCTATGCTGGACGGCATCGCTTACGTTCTGGACAAGAAGCCAACTGAGGCAGAGCTTGAGAAAGAATTATCCAAGTCATATGGTGAGGACTCTGATTATCTTGAAAAGTTCAGGGCTTACCGCAGCGAGGAAGATGTCTTTGAGCACTTCACCATCGAAGAGCGCGATCAGTTGTTTGGCGTTCCGCCTCGTACCGTTTGGGAAAACCTCAAAGCATTTGATCAATACAAAGACAAAGTCAGTGTTTTGACGCGCGGCGAAGTCTTCCCTGAAAAAGTAATTGAGTCCTATCAGGCGACCATTTTAAGCCAGTGGGTCTCCGAGCTTACGAACCGCGTGATCCCGACGAATGAAGACCTGATCAGACGCTATGTCAAGCTTCACGGACTGGATGATATCACGGATCTTGACATTGTCAACTGGGAAAAAATTCGTGCCCTCCGCTCAGAACTCATGAAAAACAGCTTGGACAAACAGGCCCTCTTTACCCGAATCAAAAACGCGATCCGCGACGAGCAATTTGAGCTCGCCAGCGAACTGCAAATTGAAATGATGGCGAAGATGACCACTTTGAAATCCATCTATACAGAGTATCGTCACAACCTGATTTCTATTGAAAACTAACACGTGAACTAATCCATAAAAAAGGTGCAGCGCTCCAGCCAGTAATTGGTCGGAACCCTGCACCTTTTTAAGTTAAAATGACACTATGATCCCCTGTCGGTCACAATAGAGGCTGCTCAGCCCGTGGGTCTGAACGATAATCACATCTTTAAAGCCACAGTGCTTCTGAATTTCCGTTTTAAGATGCGCCGCTCTCGTAGGATTATTGACATGTGAAATTGCCAATATTTTGTCCTCAACGGCCTTTGCGTTCTCGTAAATCATTTCCAGCAAACGGTCGAAAGCTTTGTTCGAGCCCCGTGCTTTGTCAAACATCTTGATCTCGCCGTCCTCAGCGCCCATGATAGGCTTGATGCTCAGCGCGGTGGCGAACGCACCTTTCAGCTTCGAAATCCTGCCGTTCTTAATCAAATTGTCCAGGGACTCGGAGACAAAAAAAGTTTTCATGCCATTGACATAAGCCGTAATGGCTTCAACTATCTCGTTGAAGTCCTGCCCTTTTCCAATGAGCTCGTACAGCTTCATGGAGATCAGGGTTTCAGCAATTGAAGCGCTCTTGGAATCTACGAGGTGAATCTTCTTGTCCGGATGACCCTCAAGGAACATTTCTTTTGCGATTTGGGCGCTGTTGTAGGTTCCGCTCAGCTTGGAGGAGATTGTGACCACAAAGCAGTCCTCCTCGCCTTCAAAAGCTTCGAGAAAATCATTTGGAGAAGGACACGCAGAACGCGGCACATCCTTGGCCGCACTCATATCCGTTATAAACTGAATAGGATCGAGCCGCGCGTCATCCACATATTCTACCCCATCCAAGGTCAGCTTAAAGGGAACGATTTCGACCGGGTATTTCTCATGAAGATCAGGTGACATATCATTAGAGCTGTCCGCAATTATCTTGAACCCCATTTGTCCCACCTCACTCAACGTCTTTTTTTAATTATATGGTATTTGGCGACAATTGACAAGTGAACGGGTCAGGTCTGCAGACATGCGAGGGACTGCATTAAGGCGTCCTGAGCAAGCGAAGTCATAGAGACAACAAAAGCCCTGGAGAAACTGACCCAGGGCTTTCATAACTTCATTAATTAGAGCTTCACTTTTGAAAGAATTCTCGCTTCGATCTCAACGACTTCCTTCTCAATGCGTGCAACTTCAGCAGCAGCCTTCTCAACATACTCTGCGTCCTTAATGGAGCCGAGGTTGATCTTGACGTTGTAAAGTGCGGAGAGCACAGCTGTACGCGTCATCATAGCCGCAACCGCGCCGTCTGTGACCGCGTTGCTGTTGCCTCTCTCGACAACCGCTTCGATCATGCCGAGAATTTCCATAGAAGCCTGAGCTGTTTCAAGCGGTACATTGGCAGCGAGCTTCATGCCGTTCTGAATCGCTTCAGTTCTGGTCTTCTTCTCTTCGTCCGTCTCCTTAGGGAGCTTGAACGCTTTCATAACGTCGTCGAAGGAGGTTGCATCCTTGTCAATGAAATCGACGAACTTTGGCGTATAGGCGCTCATTTTTTCTGAAATTGCCTTCATTTCATCTTGAACTTCGTCATAACCTTTTTTGCCGATGGTTAAGTTCGCAACCATCTCCGCAAGGGATGATGCGATCGCTGCAGAAAGTGCTGCAACACTGCCGCCGCCAGGAACCGGAGCATCTGAGGATGTGGCTGCCAAAAATTCGGTAATTTTCATTGTAGATAACATGAATTTACTCCTCCTTAAATAATTCTGATATCAGTATACTTCAACTTCAATTAATATGCTATAGAAAGAATTTACAAAATCTCAATTTTACAAGCATCAAAAATGAGTCTGCCATTCTTTATCACTTTTTCAACGGTGGAAACGCCAATGTGATAAGGAATATACTGATAAGATGGAAACTCATGGATCACAAGATCTGCCTTTTTCCCCGGATCTATACTTCCAATTTCATGAGCGCGCCCAACAGCAGCCGCACCATTCAGGGTCAGACCCGTGATGACTTCTTCTATGCGCATGTCCATTTGAAGTGTGGTCAGCGCTATTGCCAGAGGCACAGATTCCGTGAAACAGCTGCCCGGGTTGAAATCTGTCGCCACCGCGACTGCGCACCCGCTGTCGATCATATGGCGGGCTCTGGCGTAGTGCTCCTTCAGGCTGAAGGCTGTACAAGGCAGGACTGTCGCCACGACACCCGCTTCCGCCATTTTGCGGATGCCTTCATCCGACGCCTGCAGCAGATGGTCTGCAGAAACAGCCCCTACTTCGGCTGCCAGTTCCGCACCGCCCAGCTGAACGATTTCATCTGCGTGGAGTTTGAGTTTGAAGCCCATGTCCTTAGCCGCAGTCAGCAGACGTCTGGATTCCTCGACTGAAAAAACGTTCTTTTCGCAGAAGATGTCGCAGAATTCAGCTAGGTTTTGTTCCCGGACTAAGGGCATAACCTCAGCGATCAGATATTCGATAAATTCAGCGCCTCGTCCCTTATACTCTGTAGGAACACTGTGAGCGCCCATGAAAGTGGTCACAAGATCCAGGGAGTGGTCTGTCTGCAGCGCCTTCATAACCTCAAGCTGCTTGAGTTCTGTCTCTTTGTCAAGGCCATAGCCGCTCTTGGCTTCCACCGTAGTGACACCAAAACGGGTCATGCTGTCGAGGCGTTTCATCCCGGTCTTATACAGCGTTTCAAAAGATGCCTCGCGGGTGCCGCGTACGGAATTGATAATGCCGCCGCCACGATTCATGATGTCGACGTAGGAATCCCCGCGAAGGCGCCAGTTGTATTCATTTTCTCTATAGCCGCCAAAGACCAGGTGCGTGTGGGAATCGACGAAGCCAGGCAAAATGGTCTTGCCGGTACAGTCGATCACCGCATCCGGGACTATATCAACCATGGTCTCCCCTGGCAGCAAGATGCGCTCAATACGGTCACCTTTGACCACAACAGAGCCGCCTTCAATGACGCCAAGTTCCTGCATCTGTAGGCCTTTTTTAGCCTCGAAGCCGCTCACCGTTACGATTTGTGCAGCATTTGACAGTAGAAGGACGCGATTTTCATCTGCCTTTTTTTTAGTCATGTGTTTACTCCATTATTCTTTTTTCGAGAATTTGATCCATAGAGAAGACCTCAACACCAAGGTAATATTCCGCTGTGCTGATCAGAGCTTCCATAGGCACAAGTCCGATGACTTCGCTGCCCACAACATTGACGCCATAACGCTTTGCTTCAATTTTAACGAGCTCAAAGACGCGGTACAAAGGCGTTTTGGTGAAGTCCGTCATATTCATGGAGACCTGAACCTGCCCGCGGTCAGCAAGGTCGATTCCTATCGCTTTGCAATATCTGAGGCCGCCGGAAAGGAAACGAACATTTTTCGCGATCTTGTTGGCAATTTCAAGGTTGTTTGTGTCGAGATTGATATTGAAGGCTACGAGCGGCATTCTGGCGCCAATTGCTGTGATGCCTGCAGTTGGATGGATGTCTGTGCCAAAATCCGGCTTCCATTTGTCCTCTTTGACTTTTTCAGCCATACCCTCGAACTGGCCTTTTCTGAGATCAGCAAGGTTTTCACGGTGTGAAGCGGACGCTGCTTTTTCATATAGGAAAGAAGGTATGCCGTGCTTTTCATAGACAAGAGCCGCGGTCTCCTTAGCAAGGGCGACACATTCCTCCATAGTAACATTCGTGATCGGAATGAAAGGAACGACGTCTGTCGCGCCCATTCTAGGGTGCTGACCGCGATGTGTCGTCATATCGATAAGCTCGGATGCGATGCCCATGGCTTCAACCACGGCTGCTTTAAGAGGCTCAGGCTCACCGACAACAGTGACGACAACGCGGTTATGATCCTCATCATTGCTGTAGTCGAGCAGCTTGACGCCCTCCTTGCCTCTGAATGCCTGAACGATTTTTTCGATCTTCTCACGATCTTTACCTTCACTGAAGTTAGGGACACATTGTACAATTTTGTTAAACGCCATTTTTAATTGCCTCCATTCGATATTGTTTTATTTTGGGGTACTGGCTCCTATCGAGATCTGGAACCAAGTACTTTGAGCATGTGAGTTGTCATGGCTGACAGGTCGTATTCAGGCCTCCAGCCCCACTGCGCCCTGGCGCAGCTGTCATCCAGCGAATTTGGCCACGAGTCGGCAATGGCTTGCTTGACAGGATTGACATCATAGTCCATTCGAAATTCTGGAAGATGCTTCTGAATTTCCTTTGCCAATTGAGACGGAGAAAAGCTCATGGCGGAAATGTTATAGGCATTGCGATGCTGAAGCTTCGCGGGATCTGCTTCCATCAGCTCAACCACCGCTCTAAGAGCGTCCGGCATATACATCATGTCGAGAAAAGTCTCAGGCCCCAGATCACAACTGAATTGACCTGTTTCAATCGCTTTGTAGAAAATATGCACCGCGTAATCCGTAGTCCCTCCGCCTGGAAGGGCTTCATGGGAAATCAATCCCGGAAACCGCACCCCCCGTGTGTCTACGCCAAAGTGATGGTGGTAGTAATCACACAGCAGCTCTCCTGCAACTTTGGAGATGCCATAGATCGTTCTGGGACGCTGAATGGTCAGCTGCGGCGTGTGATCCAGAGGCGTCTCAGGTCCAAATGCCGCAATGGAGCTCGGCGTGAACACCGCAGCAGAAGTCTCCTTTGCTGCCTCAAGGACATTATAGAGGCCATTCATATTGATCTGCCACAGTGCTTCAGGATTCTTTTCCCCCTGGGCTGACAATATGGCCGCCAGATGAATGACACTGTCGATTTGATGTTTTCGGATGACCTCAATTAGCTGGACGGCACTGAGAACATCGAGTTTTTCATAGATCGCGTGATGACGGATGTCGTCGTGTCTGCCTGAAGCAACCACCTGATCGTGCCCATAGACAGACTGAAGATAAGTCGTCAGTTCTGTTCCAATTTGTCCGGATGCGCCTGTGATAAGTATTTTTTTCAACTCATACACTCTCCTTGGGTCGCCGGATCCATTCACAGTGTAGATCCCGGCTGTCAAAAAAGCGTCAAACCGCTGGAGGATTATCAAAAATAAAACGATCATCCCAACCTGATTGTACCCGAAATTTCAAAAAATCATCGCTTTGACCGGATTCGGATGTTAAACTTATGAATAATAAAGGTTTATTAGATGCTTGGAGGTCATATTATGCCGGAATTCATGCTCACCTCAGATATGCTGATTAAACTGCTGCTCTCCTGTATTCTGGGCGGCATGATTGGACTTGAACGCGAAAGCGTTAACCGCCCGGCTGGTTTTCGAACTCACATGCTGGTCAGCATTGGCTCCACTTTGGTCATGATGATCAACGCCGTCATGATCAGCGCCTATGGTGATATGGTCAATCTTGATCCCGGACGATTTGGCGCGGCGGTCATCAGCGGGATAGGCTTTTTAGGTGCCGGCACCATTATCAAAGAAGGTAATTCCGTCAAGGGCTTAACAACTGCAGCGAGCCTCTGGACAGTCGCTTGCATAGGCCTAGCTATTGGCGCGGGCTACTATTCACTCAGCATTATTACTACGCTGACTGTCCTGGTCATTTTGGAGTTGTTCGCACGGATCGAAAAAAACATCATCAAAAAACGCAGACAGCTTGTACTTCGGATAGTATCCGAAAACACACCCGGCCAGATTGGCAAAATTGGAGATGTCACCGGCTTTCACAAGTGTCTGATCCAGGACATTGATCTGGATCATCAGACCGATCAAACCGCTGTCATTACTTTGGCGCTGAAGTATCCCAAAGCTTTTGATCTCACCGGTCTGATGGATGACTTATCCGCTTTGAGCGGTTTAAAATCCGTTGAGCAGTTAACACCGGTTTACCACGGATCCGTGGAGCATTAATTTGAGTGAAATAGGGATGAAGGCAGCGGGTATCTGAAGCATAAGCCCATTAAGCTCTGATTGCATATTGTGAACCTGAAAAAAGACGGCGTCCTGGGCTGTATAGCCAAGTGACACCGTCTTCCTTTTTTGTCTTCAGATGCAATCTGTTTCCTAAAACTCCGCCGTCTTCACCGTACGAGGGAACGGTATGACATCGCGGATATTGGTTATTCCCGTCAAGTACATGAGGATCCGTTCAAAACCCAATCCATAGCCTGCGTGGCGGGTCGTGCCGTACTTTCTCAGTTCGAGGTACCACCAGTAGTCCTCTACATGAAGGTTCATGTCCTTAATGCGCTGAACCAGGTTATCATAACGCTCCTCGCGCTGGGAGCCGCCTATTATCTCACCAACACCCGGAACCAGAAGATCCATGGCCGCGACAGTCTTGCCGTCTTCATTCAGTCTCATGTAAAAGGCTTTGATCTCTTTCGGATAGTTGATAACAAAGACAGGCTTCTTGAACACTTTTTCTGTCAGATAACGCTCATGCTCCGTCTGAAGATCCAGACCCCAGCTGACTGGATAATCGAAAACGACATCTGCTTTTTCAAGAAGTTCAATTGCTTCAGTATAAGTGACCCGCGCGAAGTCGGAGTTGACGACATGGGTCAGTCTTTCCATCAGTCCTGTATCTATGCGCTCGTTGAAGAAGGCGATCTCTTCAGGACACTCCGCCATGACATACCGGATAATGTACTTAATCATTTCTTCCGCGATTTCCATATTGCCATTTAAATCCGTGAATGCCATTTCCGGCTCAATCATCCAGAACTCTGCTGCATGGCGGGCGGTGTTGGAATTCTCAGCACGGAAAGTCGGACCAAAAGTATAAGTGTTTCTGAAAGCTTGTGCAAAAATTTCTGCTTCAAGCTGACCGCTGACTGTCAGGTTCGTTTCTTTGCCAAAGAAGTCTTCGGAAAAATCGATCTCACCCGACTCTGTTCTAGGAGGATTCCCGAGCTCTAACGTCGTGACGCGGAACATTTCTCCGGCACCTTCAGCATCACTGCCTGTGACAATTGGGGTATGCGCATACACAAAACCTTTTTCCTGGAAAAAGCGGTGAATGGCGAACGCCGCGACAGACCTGACACGAAACGCAGCTGAAAAGGTATTGCTGCGCGGTCTGAGATGCGCGATCGTTCTCAAATACTCCAGAGTATGTCGTTTTTTCTGAAGCGGATAGTCCGCATCTGAGGTGCCTTCAATGATGATTTCGGACGCCTTGATTTCAAAGGGCTGCTTGGCCTGAGGCGTCAAAATCATTTCTCCGGTAATGATCAGAGAAGTTGAAATTGGATACTTCGCTACTTCGTCAAAATTTTCAAGGGTTTTGTCAAACACGATCTGTACGTTTCTGAAGGTCGTGCCGTCATTCAACTCAATAAATCCGAAGTTCTTGCTGTCTCTGACGGTTCTGATCCAGCCGCCTATTGTGACCGACTGGCCAGCCAATTCATTGTAGCTGAGCATTAAATCTTTCATCAATTGCATGCAGATTCCTCCATTAATTCATTCAATTCTAATAAAATTCTCATTGTTTCCGCCAACAAAAAAACCTTTCGCGCCTGCACTAATGACAAGGGACGAAAGGTTATTCGCGGTACCACCCTGATTGCCGAGTTCCATGACTCAGCCTCTCAAAACCCTGTAACGAAGGTCAGTCGCCCGAATCTACCAGCTTAGCCCGGCTTATCAAAAATCCGCTTGTAAGCTTTCGGTCAGGAGCTCAGGGATGTTTTTCATACGGTGACATGACGGCGGGCTCACACCATTCCCGCTTCGCTGGGGTCAGACAGTCGCATTACTCTTCCCTTCATTGCCAAACACACTAAATTACAACTATTATAGTGTAAACCACTTCAATAGTCAAACAGAGCATGAGTGTAGTCCAAGGGCCAGCCCTCACCATAATTTCCGGCTAAAGCATTGGCTCTACAATTTCTGAGTGCTTAAAGCCATTAGGTACGTTGATGCAAAGGACTTTGACCATTCGACTGGTATAGTTGGCCCAGTTGTGAACCGTATTGGACTCAAAGTGTGCGCAGTCTCCGGGATACAGTTCAAAGCGTTCATTATTCAAATATAAGGTGAAGATGCCTTCCAGAACGTAAATGAATTCTTCTCCTTCATGTTGGTAAGGCGAGAGCAGTTCATCTTCTGACTTAGGCAATATTTCAATGACGCGCGGCAAAATATCCCTGTTTTCCAGGTCATTGCTCAAATGATAGTGAATGAAGTGCGCGCTGTCTACCCTGGCGACTTCTCTCTCGAAAGAGCGCATGATGACGTCATTGCTCCGCTTTTTAAGCGGAAAGAAATAGGAAAGATCCACATCCAGAGCCCTAGCGATTTTTTCCAGAGACGTGATCGCCAGAGCTGTCAGTCCGCGTTCAACCTGAGAAAGAAATCCAATGGACAATTCTGTCATTTCACTGAGTTCTTTCAAGGTCATTTTTTTAGATAAACGCAGATCCTTGATTTTATCTCCAATATTATTAGGCATAGTCACGCTCCATCCATTAGACTTACTCTCATTATAAACCTATATTAAAATTATTTCCATGTTTTTACGTTATTTTTTAATCAAGTTAAACAATTTCTTTTATTCGCCTTATTAATTAAAATATATTCAAATCATAGGTGTCAGATAAATCCTTCAGCATTTTGATGCCTACCACTGAGTTCCCTTTTGAATCCAGCGCCGGTCCATAGACGCCAATGCCCATTCGCCCAGGTGCGACACCCATGATGCCGCCGCCTACACCGGACTTCGCCGGGATACCGACTTGAATCGCGAACTCCCCGGAGCCATCATACATGCCGCAGGTCACCATATAGGCCTTCGCAATCTTGGCGTATTCTCTCGGGAAGAGTTGTTCCCCCGTCTCATAGGATTTGCCGTCAAGGGCCAGCACCATTGCCATATTGGCCAGGTCAGAGCAAGTCAGGCTGACTGAGCACTGGCTGAAATAGACTTCCAAAACATCATTTGGATCCTGATCAAGGTTTTCCATAGCCCGAAGAAAATGGGCAATAGACCGGTTTCTGTGACCGGTTTCCTTTTCGCTCTGATATACCCTTCTGTCAATCTCAATGCTGGGGTTATGAGCGATTTTCCTCATAAATGCCAGCAGACGTTCTATCTTGTGCGCTGGCGAGTCGCCTTTAATCAAAGCAGCAATCGAAATTGCGCCGGCATTGATCATAGGATTGAACGGCTTGTGCTTTTCGTAGGTTTCAAGTCGAATCATGGAGTTAAAGGGATCTCCCGTAGGTTCTTTCCCAACTTTTTCAAAGATTTTGTCCATACCCCAGTCCATCAATGCCAGAATCAGCACAATAGGCTTGGAGACACTCTGCATGGTAAATTTAACATTGGCATCCCCTGCACAATACAGACTGTCTTGCCTTCTAACACAAATCCCTATCCCATCAGGACTGACTTTAGCAAGCTCGGGGATATAGGTGGCGACTTTCCCGTCTCGAGAGGACGGACCATATTTTTTTACCAGTTCCAATAAGTAATCCTGCATTATTTGCGGCTTACATTATGCGGACGCATACTCAAGCCTTCTCTCCTCTTCAAAATATTTTATGTATGGACCTTTTAAGCCGGAAAAACCGTTTGCCTTGCTATATTTTAGAATTTGTTTCGTTTTAAAAGATTTTTTCAGTTGTTTTAAATATAAAAACATCTTTTTTTGTTTAATTCATCTATTACATCATAATTGCAAGGAGCTTTCATTTCAAGTATTTTTCGAAGAAACGCCTCATAAGTTTTTACTCGCTCTCTCACCCTACCCGTACTGATCAATTCATGCTATAATGACAACAGAATTCGGCACAATCTCCTGTGTCGATTCATTTTAACCACCGTTATACTTTAGAATACATAACGAAGGAGCCTCCCCATGAAGACTACGATCCATAGACCCAATACCACCGGCGCGTTATCGAGGGCACACAGCTTTCAACCTGCCTGTTCGCAGCGTCACCCCAAAATAAGATCTCTAATCCTGTTCCTCCTTGCCGCAGTCACCTTTACCCTCGCCGGCTGCAGTGCCTCCAGTGAAAAAACGGAGCTTATTATGGGTGCTGCCTCTTCCCTGACCGAACCTCTAAATGAGCTCTCCGAGCTCTACGCCTTGAAAACCGGCGTCCGCCCCCAAATTTCCTTTGCGTCGTCGGGCACACTCAGAAAACAGGCTGAGGAAGGCGCACCCTTTGATCTGCTTTTACTTGCCTCCACCTCAGATCTTGATGCCTTGTCTGACGCGGGCCTTCTCCTTGAAGCTTCCAGGCGCGACCTCTTAAGCAATCAAATTTGTTTTATCTCCACACATCTGGAGATCCCCGCGTCACTCGAAACACTTCCAGACCTTCTTGAAATGTCCGAACGCATCACACTGGGCGACCCGGCCAGTGTCCCCGTGGGCAAATACGCTGCCCAGTCCCTCGAGAGTCTGGGCGTCTCTCATCTAATTGAAGATAAGAAACTCTATGCCAAAGACGCTCGACAAGTTCTGCAATATTTGAACTCAGGTGCAGTCGACGCCGGATTTGTCTTCGCAACGGATGTCGCTCTGCTGGAAATCGAAGTATCCACGCTGATCCTGCCCGACCATACACACCAGCCAATCCTCTATCCTGCCGCCCTAATTTCAGACAGCCCTGAAGCCGCGGCGTTCCTGGAATTCCTGAGCAGTGAGGAAGCCCTTTCCGTTTTTAAGTCCTATGGCTTTTCCATACCAGACCAAAATTGACGTATTCCCCTGAATTGGAGTGATGACCTTGTCCCAGCCCCTGATCCTCAGTGCGGTCCTGCTTTCCCTGAGAATAGCAGCCCTGTCGACCATACTCACCGGCCTCCTGGGTACCTTGCTCGCCCGAAAATTGTCTCAGACAAAAAAAACTTCCTTTAGAATCATTGAAACCCTGGTAGTTTTGCCGATGGTTCTGCCACCCTCCATTGTAGGTTACCTGCTTCTTCTGTCTTTAGGAAAAAACAGCTGGCTGGGAAGCTTAATTTATGCAGCCACCGGTAAAACACTCCTTTTCAGCTGGTCAGCCGCCGTCATTGCAGCGGTTATTGTCTCCCTCCCCTTGATGTATCAAAGCGCCCGCGCCGGATTTCAAGGCGTGGATCAACGTCTTGAAAACGCCGCCAGGACCTTGGGGGCCAGCGAATGGCATATTTTCACCGAGATCACGCTTCCTCTGGCTAGACCTAAACTACTGACTGGACTCGCGCTGTCTTTCGCTCGTGCCATTGGAGAATTTGGTGCAACCCTCATGGTTGCCGGCAACATTCCCGGTAAAACCCAGACCATTCCCACAGCACTCTATTTCGCTGCCGAAGGCGGCGACCATGCCACTGCAAACACACTTATGGTGATTTCCCTATTTATTGGCATAACCGCCATGTTCAGTGTCAATTTCATTTTGGACAAGTCCAGGACTCAATAGTTTAATTTAGTCAAAGGAGCCTTTTATATGATAGATTTTCATCTCGTCAAACAGCTGGACGCCTTTACCCTGGATATCGCGCACACCACAGATTCACCTTTTTTGATCTTGATGGGGCCGTCAGGTTCAGGGAAAACCACATTGCTTAATCTGATTTCCGGACTGACGACGCCGGACAAAGGGTACCTGCGACTAAACGGCAGGCTTCTATACGACCACGATACCGGCATCTCCCTTCCGCCGCGGGATCGCCGCATTGGGTATATCTTTCAGTCCCTTGCGCTGTTTCCTCATATGACTGTCCTGCAAAATGTCATGTTTGGAGTTCGGCACGGACACCGAGGCGAGTTTCACAGTCAGGTTCGGGAGAGGGTGATGAGCCGCGACCATCGGCAAAGCATTCATGAGCAGCTGGACTTTCTAAAAATTGCGCACCTGTCTTCAAAATACCCGGCGGAGCTGTCCGGCGGCGAACGTCAGAGAGTGGCCATAGCCCGTGCGCTTTCCTCGGAGGCTGACATTCTCCTTATGGACGAGCCCTTTGCGTCCCTTGACAGAGCAAACAGGGACAACGCAATCCAGCTTCTGCTTTCTGTACAGGCCCATTATCAGAAGGCCATGATTCTCGTCACCCATAGTCCCGAAGAGGCTGACGCCTTTGCCGGAGATCACCTGGAGATCCTCTCCGGCAAGCCTGTGAGTCTCAAAAGGCGGATAGGTTTTCTTGACGAATCTGTAAATTCTTAATTAAATCTTAAAAAACGCTTAATTTTCATCTCACTTTCTGGTATGATGGACTCTGTATCGAAGGAGTGATCACTTGAAGAAACTCATTTTAACCAAGGAAGCAGTTGAAAAATTAGAGCGTGAGCTCGACCTGCTGATTGGAAAGCGCAAAGAAATTTCTGAAGAAATCAAGAAAGCCCGCGGTTTTGGCGACCTGTCAGAGAATGCTGAGTACCATGCCGCCCGGGAAGCCCAATCCTTGAACGAGACAGAGATTTTGAAAGTCAAAGGCATGCTTGAAAGCTATGAGCTGGAGGATGCTGGAGATTACACGCATGACCAGGTCAGACTCGGATCACAGGTCGAAGTTCTTTACATCGAAAGTGGCGACCAGGATGAATTTACCCTCGTCACTAAAATTGAAGCGGATCCATTTGATGGGATGATTTCAAATGAATCCCCTATTGGTTCGGCCATCATTGGCCGCAAGGCGGGGGATGTCGTCAACATTTTCACCCCCGGCGGCAGCGTCACTTTGAAAGTCCTGACAGTGACCAACTAAAAAAAGTAGTATGAAATGAGTGTCAGCCGGCAAAGGCTGAAGACTCAAGTTCATACTACTTTTTTATTTTTTGTTTTTTATTTTGTCGGTTCCATGATCTCGTCACCCGAGACAAATCTCGAGATGATATCCCGGTCATCCCCAATATACAGGAATCTCTGCAGGCGCTCTTCCACCGTCCGGCCTTCTGTGACTCCCAGACGGTGATCATCTATGACCAAAGCATCAAACTCATAACCGGGCTCAAAGCTGCCCACCTTGCCAAAATAGGCGCCGCCGCCCTTGGTGCCAAGGTAGAATGCCTCGGACGTGCTGAGAGGTGCCAAGGTCCGGTCAGAGTTCAGCCAGGCGATCTTGGAAGCTTGAATGGCAGTACTCATGACACTGGCTATAGACACCTTGTGTCCGGCACCGACATCTGTCCCAAGGCCTACTTTTACCCCGGCATTCAAAAACTTTCTAACCGGCATAATTCCGCTGGCCAGATTGTAGTTGGCATTTGGGCAATGGGCTGCGAAGACGCCAAGTTTAGACATTTTTTCAATTTCTGCATCCGTATTGTGCACACAATGGGCCAGTATGGTTTTATCTCCCATCAAGCCGTGATCCTCATAGACTGTGGCGTAATCCGCACTCTCCGGATGCAGCTCTCTCACCCAGTCGACCTCAGCCTGATTCTCGGAAATATGCGTCTGAACCGGCACATTGTACTCAGCGGCCAGGTCTCCCAGCGCCCGCATCAGCTCAGAAGTGCACGTTGGAACAAATCTCGGTGTAATCAGAGGCTTGACTTTTGGATATAAATTGACTGTGGCTTCTAGCCAGGCTTTTGTCGCTTCAATAGAGTCCATGGTCGATTCAACAAGGAAGTCCGGACAATTCCGGTCCATGTTGACCTTGCCCACATAGGCGCCCAGACCTGCCCTGTCAAAGATCGACATGAGAAGCTGCGTGCTCTCTTTGTGGACGCTGCTGAACAGGACTATGCGGGTTGTTCCCTGACGCCATATTTCTTTGGCCACCCGGGTATAGACAGACTCAGCGTAATCCAGATCAGAGTATTTGGCTTCTTCAGGAAAAGTATAGTCTTCCAGCCATGGCAGCAGTTCTTTGTCCAGCCCTAGTCCCAAATTCGGAAACTGAGGCGCATGGAAATGAAGATCAACAAATCCTGGTATAATCAGTCGATCTCCCATATTGAAAACTTCAAGGGCTTCCAGATTCTCAGGCAAGGTCTTCAGGACCTCGACCACTTTGCCGTCTTCCACAATAACTGCGCCGTTTTCATAGATCTCAAAACGGTCCGGATCTTTTGTATAAAGGATGTGTCCCTGATATGCTTTAGCCATTACACAACGCTCCTTAACCTTCGTTTAGATACACGAACATTGTAACAGAAAGTTGAAAACAGCTCAAAAAAATCTTAGGTTTACCACATATTGTATTGTATAAAAGTAACAAACTAAGGCTGCTGACCCTTCATCATCTGCTCAACGCGCTTGGTTCCGGCTTCCATGGCGTTCATGATCGTCGCTCGGAATTTATCATTTTCAAGACTTTTGAGCGCGACAATAGTTGTACCGCCCGGCGAAGTAACCAGATCTTTTAATTCGCCGGGATGCTTGCCTGTATCGAGAACCATGCGCGCAGAGCCTTCCACAGTCAAGGCTGCCATTTTGTACGCCAGATCTCTTGGAAGTCCCTGCATGACTCCGCCATCCGCCATTGCCTCAATTAAAACGTAGATATAGGCCGGCGCAGACGCACTGATGGACGGAACTACATACATGAGTTTTTCCTCAATTTCCACCACTTCACCGACACATTCGAACAGCCCGCGGCAGAATGTCATTTCTTCAGCGCTGAGACCCTCGCCATAGGAGATTGCGGTTAAGCCCTTGTTGACGAGGGCCGGCGTGTTTGGCATGGTGATGACAGCTTTGACACTGGGATCAATCCAGCGTTTGAGGTGTTCTGTACCTATGCCCGCCGCAATGGAGATGATGACCGTGTCCTTCGAAATTGAATCGCGGACTTCTGCCAGCATAGCCGCATATTGATAAGGCTTTATGGCTAGGAGCAGATAATCTGCGCCGCTCACACAATCATAGGGATTGTCAGGCAGTCCAAGACCAGGGTATTTTTCCCCCAGCGCCTGGCGTCGTTCAGGTTTACGATCATAAACCGACAACTCGGATGTCGTAAGCTTTTCTGCTTTAAGCACACTTTGCAGTAAAATTTTTCCCATGTTGCCGCAGCCAATCATAGCTAGCTTCATAATAGCGGAACGCAGGTCTGACCTTTGATCTCGTTATATCACGATCTCATGTCAAAGCCGCCGGCGTTCCTTCCTCCCTTCTGTCTATCCAATCAGATTCTTTGGGTAAAGGCGCTGCCTGTCCGGCGCTATTGTCCCCTATACAAATCTTTTTTGTAAGCATCTAACAATTCGTTGACAGGTCGTGGTCGACCAGCGCGAAGGCGCGAACCGGAGAACCATCGGCATCCTCAAGTTTTAGGGGCATTGCGCTGAAAAGAAAATGCTCAGGCAGCTGATCAAGGCCCTTCAGATTCTCAATAATCACTTTGTCACTGCCAAGCAGCTCTAGATGGACCTCAAAATTCACCGAGTCCATTGGATCAATGGAGATCGCGTCAACGCCAACACCTTTGAGCGGCAGTCCCGAAAGCCATTTTGCCGCTTCGGGGCTAAGTGTGGGAAACGCACCAAAATAGCTTTCAGATCCCCAAAATTGATCCCACCCCGTCCAGAGAATCAGAAATTCGGTTTCAGGTTTGATCAGAGACTCCAGGTGATGTTTCTCGATCCTTTGAAGACCTCTGGCATCCAACTTTGCAGCAGGTCCAAAAAAAGCAGACGCCGGAACCTGGTCCAAAGTCCATCCCTGAGCTATCATATGGGCTGGTGCATCCATGTGTGTCCCTGTATGTGAATACATATGAAGCTTTTTCTCCCGAAAACCATCCTTTTCCAGAGTATTCGCCGCCTCGAGAACCGGAGGCTCAGTACCCGGAAAAACCGGCATACCTTCCTTGATCAGATGTGTCAAATCCACAATTTTCATGAGCATCCCCCAAATTCTATCGAGAAACACCGGCAGCGATAAGGATTTTATAAACTTAATGGCCATACGCTGTCGATAAAGTATACATACACATTATTCTACATAATATCACTTTCAGAGGCCCTTGAGAATGACCAAACTCAAAAGATCCTTTCAAAAACTCAAAATCCCATGCCGGGCACACAACAGTAAATGCCGCACCCATCTGAGATGGGTGCGGCATTTGCTGTCGATATTATTCTGCTTCTAGTTGTTGTAATACAAGCTCTCTGACGGATATTCCGGATCACAGGTCAAATCGATCCCGATCTTTCTGAAAGTCTGTTCGTCATTGACGCTGAGAATAGTCGTAGAGTGTGCCTGACAGCCTTTCATCATGGAGAGCTTGTCCAGGGCCACTTGCGCTGTTGGATTCGTCGCTGCGGAAATACTGAGGGCAATCAGAATTTCTTCGCAGTCCAGGAGTGTGTTGCGGCTTCCCAGCTTGTTGGCTTTCAGATCGACAATTGGTTCAAGAATGACCGGTGAGATAAGATGAATTTCATCTGAAATATTGGCCAAATACTTGATGCCGTTCAGAAGCGCCGCTGCCGAGCCGTCCATAAGATTGGAGGTTCTGCCGGTAACAATGGTGCCATCATGCAGTTCAATGGCTACAACCGGTGACAGCTCGTTCTTGCTGGACAGTTTTCTCAGCTTGGCAGAATACTCACGCGCCGGCATGACGACTTTTCGGTCTTCCTCTTTCAGATTGAGTTCTTCCATGATCAGCTTGACGCGATTGGAAACATCCTTTTCAACAAAGCCTTTTTTATACTCAGTGCTCGTCTTAAAGTATCTGCGGATGATTTCCTGGCGGGAAGCTTCCTTGACCACTTCATCATCAATGATTCCAAAGCCTACGCGGTTGACGCCCATATCCGTAGGGGATTTATATACAGCGGCTTCACCGGTGATTTTCTCAATGATCCGTCTTAAAACCGGGAACATTTCGATGTCTCGGTTGTAGTTGACCGTCACTTCGTTGTAGGCATCAAAGTGGAAGGAATCTATCATGTTGACATCTTTCAGATCCGCGGTAGCCGCTTCATAAGCAATGTTGACCGGGTGCTTCAGAGGCACGTTCCAGATTGGGAAGGTCTCGTATTTTGAGTAACCGACTGTGCGGCCAAGTTTGTGCTCATGGTAAAGCTGGCTCAGACAAGTCGCGAGCTTGCCGCTGCCAGGTCCTGGCGCAGTGACCAGTACGATTGGCTTAGTCGTGACGATATACGGGTTCTTGCCATAGCCTTCGTCGCTGACGATGGTGTCTACATCCGTTGGGTACCCCTTAGTGGCAGAGTGCTTGTAGACTTTAATGCCGCGTCTTTCGAGCCGATTTATGAAAAGCGTGGTGGCAGGCTGATTGTCGAAGCGCGTGATCACGACACTGTTCACGTCCAGTTCAAAAGCTCTGAGGTCGTCGATCAGCCTTAGGACATCCAGATCATAAGTAATGCCAAAGTCGCCCCGGATCTTGTTTCTTTCAATGTCCCCCGCATAGACACAAATGATGACCTCAATCTTGTCCTTCAGGTGATGCATCAGTTTGACTTTTGCATTTTCGTCGAAGCCGGGCAGTACGCGCTTTGCGTGAAAGTCCCCCAGGAGTTTGCCCCCGAATTCCAAATACAGCTTATCATAGTTGTTGACGCGCTCAAGAATAAACTTCGATTGTTCTTCGATGTACTTGTTGTGATCGAACCCGATTTTCAAGACAATACCCTCCCATTAATCCACTTGCTGTGCGATCCCGCTCCTCAATTAAAGTAATATTATCACACAGCAATAGTGGAATGTAAAGGGAATATCCCAGCCTCTGGAGGTTATCTCGAGTTATTTTTATCTGAACACTCTGCTTTATTTCAACAAGCCTTTAAGTTCTCCTGATGCTGCTCCAGCAGCTCACAAAAAACTTCGGAGTATCGTCGAGTTCCAAATACAGTGCCCATTGATATGAAGCACGCCTGAAGCGCGTCCAGTGCTGCAGCGATCTTCTCAGCAGAGAGGTTTTCCCCCATATGACCAATTCGGAAGATCCTGTTTTCAAGAAAATTGAAGCCTCCGCCAATAAGAACGCCGTGGACCGTCTTCATTTGATTAAACAGCGTCTTAAAGTCCACACCAGAAGGCAAAAGGACCGTCGTCACCGTATTCGACTCATGATCCAGGGCATAAAGCTCAAAACCGAGCTGTTCGAAAGTGCCGCGCACTGCCTCAGCAAAGATTTTATGACGCTCTGCCAGCGTCTCCACCTCAAGTCGCTCCACCGCTTTGTCCAGCGCTATAAGCATTTGAACCGGCTGTGTATAAGGAAATGATTTTTTCTCGTAGTAATCCAGCCAGATCGACAGGTTGGCATAATAGGAAGCAATAGGTGTTGTGCGCCCCTTGATGCGCTCCACAGCCCTTTGGCTTAGGGTCGCCGTGCTCAGTCCGGCTGGTCCGGAAAGCACCTTCTGGGACCCGCTGAGGACCACATCAAGCCCCCAGGCGTCCACATTCAGTTTTTCCCCGCCAAAGGACGAGACCGCGTCTACTATGGACAGGATGCCATGCCGGTTCAGTACTTTGCCGATGGTCTCAAGATCATTCGTAATCCCGGAAGGTGTCTCACAGTGCACTACAGTTGCCACTTTGAACGGCCCGTGGTCAATTATGAACCGGTCCAGCTTCACCGGATCGAGTCCCCTGCGCAGATCCCCCTCATACATCACCGTCTGAGCGCCATACATCTTGGAAAAATCATCAAAGCCTCTTCCAAAGATGCCGTTGGAAATCGTAAGAACCCGGTCGCCCGGCTCAATCATTGATGCGCAGGCAGCTTCAAGTCCCAAAATACCTTCACCTGCCAGAATAAAGGTTGGGCCAGACGCGTTCATTTTTTTGGAGATGTCCTGACATAGTCTCCTGTAAAACACGAGAAAATCCGAATCCAAATCAGGATTTGTTTCATATTGGGACAACGCACCAAGGACATCCGGATGCATCTGCGTTGGACCCGGTGTCATAATCAGGTAAGGTTTTTCGTTTTTTCGCATGATCGTCACCTGCCCTATCTCATGAATTTTAAAGCGTTGCTTTTCAGCATTTTTGAAAACGGAATGGCAATGACCGCGCCCAGTCCAAGCTGTGTCAGATTGCCCGGAATAGATGTCACTGGCGCGATCCAATTGCCATAAAGGATCCCCTCTGTTGCATAATAGCCCGCCAGCATCCAGATGCCGCCGAGTATAATCGCGGCGGGCGCTTTCCACCATGCGTTCTCAAAGCCTTCTGAAAAGCGTCCGATCAGATAGCCCATGACGCCCCTGACCACAAAAGTAAAGGGTGCCCACGCGACCCAGCCCGAAACCAGGTCAAACAAACCCATTCCAACCGCGCCTGCCATGGCGCCTTTCTTCTTCCCAAAGACGAGGGCGACAGTAAACAGTGCCACGTTGCCCATATGGACCAGGCCGCCATTCAGGGAGATGGGAAGTCTGATCTGAATCAGATAGGTGCTGACAAAGACGAGTGCGATCAATAATCCATTAAGTGTAACTTCTTTGGCGATGGACCTGGGTTTTTCCATTGTTCCCGAATGTCTCATTACGCCTTTTGAATCCATAGTGCCTTCTGCTGCCAATTGTGCTTGTACTTTGATTTCTGTCATTTTTACACCCCATTAGTATTAGTCTTGAATTTATTATACATACAAAAGGGGTTATGAGAAGCGTTTTGTCGATACAATTTAGCTTTTAGACACAGTGTATGCATACAATTTTGTGGTGTAAAGGGGTAAATAGGCGTCAGTTGCAGAAAAAAAAACTCGGGGTCAATAGGCACCAGCCACAGACACCGAGTTTCACTTTGGGGGCTATTTTGCAAATGCTCTACATCCTCTTTCTTAACATTATTCCAATTCACCAACAACCGATTCCACCGCGTCCACCAATACACCGCTGTGGATCAGGGATACCGACTGATCCATATCCGGATAAATGATCCGGTCACTCTCCATAAAGGTCACACTGGCGCGGATAGTTTCATAGGCCGCGCGGCTGCCTTTACCAAGGCGTTCTTTGTCTTTGAAGTCAACGGCTTGCGCCGCGCAGAGCCACTCAATGCCCAGGACATATTCCACGTGCCCCAATATTTCCCTCGCCTTTCTCGCCGCTATGGTACCCATGCTGACGTGGTCTTCCTGATTGGCAGAGGTCGGAATGGAGTCAACGCTGGCCGGATGGGCCAGGATCTTGTTCTCGGAGACGACTGCAGCTGCCGCGTACTGAGGCACCATAAAGCCGCAGTTAAGGCCGCCGTTTTTCACCAGGAACGCTGGCAGTCCACTCAAAGTCGGATTGACCAATCTTTCAATCCGGCGTTCGGAAACATTACCCAGCTCCGCTACAGCTATGCCAAGTGTATCCATGGCAATAGCAACTGGCTGGCCGTGGAAGTTGCCGCCTGAAATTACAGCTGCTTCGCCATCAGGGAAAATTAGCGGATTATCTGTCGCTGCATTGATCTCATTCTCAATGACCTGACGCACGTATTCATAGGCAGGTCTGCTGGCACCGTGGATCTGAGGCACACAGCGGAGCGTATAGCCATCCTGCATTCTCTGTTCGCCTTGAGAGGTGGTCAAGGTGCTCCCCTCCGAGAGTCTCAGAAGGTTTCGCGCGACGGCTTCCTGCCATTTTTGGTTGCGTGCTTGATGGACTCTCGGATCAAAGGCGTCCTTGATTCCTTCTAGGGCTTCAACCGTAAGTGTTGCCACAATATCCGCCGTCTTGAGAAGATTCAGGGCATCATAAACGGTCAAAGTCGCCACACCCATCATAGCGCAGGTGCCGTTGATCAAAGCCAAGCCTTCTTTAGCCTTGAGCACAACCGGCGTTATGCCTGCTTTAGCCATGGCTTCTGCCCCAGGCATGACAACCCCCTCATACTCCGCTTCACCCTCGCCTATCATGACGAGAACCAGATGAGCAAGGGGACAGAGATCCCCACTGGAGCCTACAGAGCCCTTTTCGCGAATGATTGGATGCACGCGTTTATTGACCATTTCAATCAGGGTTTCTACCGTAGACAGCCTGATCCCTGAAAATCCCTTGGCCAGGGCATTCGCCCTGAGTACCATGATAGAACGAACTATCTCCGTATCGAAAGGCCGTCCAATGCCGACCGCATCCGCATAAATCAGGTTTTTCTGAAGCTCATCCAGCTGATCCGCCGTAATGGCCACATCACTGAATTTTCCAAAACCGGTGTTCAGACCATAAATGGCTTTACCTTCCGCTATAAATTTTTCCACACAAGCACGGGATTTATTGATTCTTTCTTTGGCATCTTCCGCAAGTACTGCCGGTTTGCCAAAGCGCGCAATATTTACAACGTCTTCAAGACTGACGTTATTGCCATCCAAGACTATATACTCTGCCACTTTTTTTCCTGCCTTTCTGATGAAACTTGGGGTTGACAGGCGCTAGCCGCTGACACCCAATTTCTTGATTTTGATGAGTTGAAACTCAGGGTTGATAGGCGCTAGCCGCTGACACCCGGTTTCTTCCTGATGAAACTCGGTGTCTGACACCCAGTTCCTTGCTTCTAATAAAGCTGCTCCATATTAAAGCTGTAGCATCTGAGATAGAACTTCATCATGTCCTCTAGGGCCATCACCGGAACCGGACCTACGAGCTCGGTGTCCGCAATGAGAATTCCCCTGCTCTCTGTCTCTGATTTAATCGTCTCAAAGACCCGGTGAATAGGCGTCTTTTGATATTGCGTCAGGTTCATGGAGATTTGAACCATTTTCTTGTCCGGAATCTCAAGGGCAATCGCTCTGACATTCTGATAGCCGCCTGTCGCCGCACGTACTGCTTTGACAATCTGCTTGGCCGCCGCCAAATCATCCGTTCTGAGGTTGACATTAAAGGCCACCAGCGGGAACCTGACACCCGTCACAGTCGCGCCGCTCTTTGGCACAAATTCAAACGGACCTTCATCCGGACGCCACTCGTCCTTGGTCATTTTCTCAGGGAAGGATTCGTACTCACCCCGCCTTATGTCGACCAGGCTCTTGCGTTCGGGTTTAGTCGCAGCCTCTTCATAGTAATAGACCGGTACGCCTAGGCTTCCCAGAAAAGTGCCAAATGCACGTGCGACTTCAAGGGCCTCCTCCTGAGTGACATCCCTCGCCGGAATAAATGGTACGACATCCACCGCGCCCATTCTCGGATGGGCACCTGTATGCTTCGTCATATCGATCAGCTCGATTGCCTTCGCGGCGAGACGCTTAGTCCCTTCGAGCACTTCTTCAGGCTCCCCGCTATACGTAAAGACGGTCCGGTTGTGATCCTTGTCCGAGTTGACCTCGAGCAGACGGAGCACAGCACCCTCCATTAAAGCGGACTTCATTTCTTCAATTAAACCAATATTTCTGCCTTCGCTGACATTGACTTCTGCCAATAACACTTTCACGAGTGTTCCCTCCCGGTCTTTTATTATAATCTGCTGTTCAACTGGATAATATAATTCTTGAGGGCTTCAATCTGCCCGGCGTCTTTGATGAGCGGCATGTTGGCTTCCATGTTCATGATGCAGCCTTTCACGCCAATCTCAGAGAGCTGCAGGCCGATCAAAAGGTCTGAGCCAGCCGCCGGATTCGAGACATTTTTGATCTTTCTGCCAAGTTCCAGAACCTCAAGGGCCTTCTTCGCATTTTCATAAGGCGTCAGCGCCGCCTGAACCGCTGCGTCATTGATCGCTTTCGCTCTGGCCAGCTTTTCGTCATCTGTTTCTTTTGGCAATCCAAATGCCGCTTTGATCATGGCAAAAGCCGCCATGTCGTCCAGCGAGCCCTGCATCAGCCCGGGCGCCAGAACGTCACAGCGCTCTGCCACTTCCAGGTGGGCCTCTGCGCTAAGTCCGTAGTCCTTTTTCGTCGACAGTCTGGCCACCATGCCAATCAGCCCGGCCGCCATGGCTGCCGATATTGCTGACGCGGATCCGCCGCCTACGGTAACGTCCTGGGTGTCCAGGATTAAATCCAGTGCTTTATAATTGAATGTCTCTTTTTGAGTCATTGTGTCTCACCTTTCCGCAGCTTATCGACTGACTATCGGCTGCCCGTTTTTGATTACCATCTCCACGAGGTTGGCCCCCTGACGGTAGATAATATTTTCATACCGGTCCGTGCTCCAGACCTGTAAATCCGCGCGCTTGCCCACTTCAATACTGCCCCGGTCCTCCTGAAGCCCCAGTGCCAGTGCCCCGCCGATTGTCGCGGCCCGTATCGCTTCCTCCGGGGTCATGCCATGGCGTCTGCAGGCGAGGACCAGAATCCACGCCATGGATTCCACGTAATTCCCGGGATTAAGGTTCGTCGCGAGGGCGAGGGTCATACCTGCCTTCAGCATCAGCCCCGGCTGAGTGAGGACGGGATGCTGGACGTTGAAGTCCGTCCCCGGGAGCAGGACGCCGGGAATGCCGGCGGCCGCCATTTTTTCCATGATGTCATAGGTCGTGTAATTCAAGTGATCCGCAGAAAGCATGCCCATCTCAATGGCAAGCTCCGAACCGCCAATCAGCGAGTAGGCATCTGTGTGGATCTTAGGCTTCATGCCAAAATCCAGCGCCTTGGAGAGAATTTTCCCGGACTCCGCTGCGGTGTAGTAGCCGTCGTCACACCAGACATCACAGGCTGTGGCAAGGCCGGAACGACCCACTTCCGGAATCATTTCCGACATCAGAATGTCCATGTAAGCCTCTTTAGTCATGTCTGGCGGCCAGCCGTGAGCGCCCAGGAAGGTCGCGTGGAGATCGACGGGCTGCAGGGCTTTCAATTTCTGAATGACCCTGAGCTGTTTGAGCTCGTGTTCGGCGGTAAAGCCGTAACCGCTTTTGATTTCAGCTGTAGTTACGCCTGAGGACATGAGGTTTTTAAGCCGGTGTCCCGCACTTTCCACAAGGGCCTCCTCGGTCTCCGCTCTGGTCATTGCCATGGAGGCCGCCAGCCCTGTTGGAATGCCGCGTTTCTTCAGTGACTCAGCGTCCCCCCGTGGAAGCTTGGCCACATATTCATCCACACGGGAGCCGCCAAACACCAGGTGGGTGTGACAGTCGACGAATCCAGGCGCCAGGACTTTACCTGTCAGCGAAACTTCTTCAGGGTTGCTGAAATCAAGGCCGCTGGTGTGCCTGAACACCTCGAGGGCTTTCGCCCCTTGTCCGACACCGGCTATACGGTCGCCTGTGATGACGACCCAGCCATCGGCAAGGACCTCAAGGTGACTGGGATTGCTGCCGGCGCAGGTCAGCAGCTGTGCTGCGTCCTTCAGAATGAGGGTGGCTTTTTTAGCAGATTCAACCGGAGTGTTCATGTTAAACCATCCTTTTTTTGCTTGTGACTTTGTTTAATCAAAGAAACCGGCGATGCGTCGCACATCGCCGGTCGTGGTCAATGAACCGCTGAAATCAGCCTATCATTTTGGTGTTTGAAAGTTTTGACTATCTTGGAGGCATGCCGGTTGGGCCAAAGGTGACTTTGTCCGCAGGCTCCCACCAGAGCGGCACTTTAATGCTGTCTGTGGTCAGCTTGCCTTTGCCGTTGGCGACATCTTTAGCTGCCTCATAGCCTGCTTGCGCGTGGCGGATGACGCCTATGCCGGAGTCGACGGTCAGAGACGCTTCAAGTCTGAGATCCGCTTCCTCTGTGCCGTCCGCGATCATGGTGACGCCGGTGTGAACCGCTTCGCCCATGGAGTAGTTCGCCTGGATGGCGATCAGGTCGCAGCCTGCCGCGCAGTTAAGGAGGCCGTTCAGGTATGGCCAGTCGGAGATCAGGTCGCCGCCGTCTTTCATGTTCTCAGATTCGAAGGTTGGATTCACAATGGAACCGGAGTCGAGGTTGTCGCGGGAGAACGCTACCGGACCCTTGATTTCGCCTTTCTTAATGAGGTCGTTGACAGCGAGGCCAAAGCGCTTACGCTGTCCGAAGCCCATGTAGCAGATTCTCGCAGGGAGTGCCTCAATTGGAAGGTGCTTTCTGGCAAGCTTGATCCAGCGCTCTACGAGCGGATCGCCGGCACAGATTTCAAGAGCGAGATCGTCGAGGCGAGCGAGGTCGGAGGCTTCACCGGAGATGCAAGTCCAGCGGAACGGTCCGCGGCCTTCGCAGAAGAGCGGACGAATGTAGGCGGCGACAAATCCAAGGATCTGCTTCGCTTCTTCAGGCGGCATGCCCGCGTCCATACACTCTTTGCGGATGCTGGTGCCGTACTCGAAGACTTCAGCGCCCTTCTTGGAGAACGCGATCATGGCGCGAAGCTGACTGATCATAGTGGCGCGGGCGTCTTCAAGGTAAGCTTTTCTGTCGCGGGCACGGTATTCATCGGCCTGCTCGCCTGTATAACCGGATGGAATGTAGGAAATTGGGTCATGGCATGGGCACATTTCGCTGACAATGTCAGGCTGGAAGCCTTTTTCGTAAGCTTCCCAATAGATGTCAGCAGCGTTGCCTACGATCCCGATTGAAAGCGGTTTCTTGGCTGCGGCATGCTCTTCAGCAATTTTTCTGGCTTCATCAAAGGAATGGACGTATTGGTCCAGATAGTTCTTTTCAATTCTGCGCTTGAGGACACGCTCGTCCGCGTCGACGATGATCGCAACGCCGCCATGCATCTTCATAGCCCAGCTCTGGTTGCCGCCCATGCCGCCTGCGCCGGCTGTCAGATAGATTTTGCCGCCGAGGTCGTTGTCAAAGCGTTTGATTGCAATGGCTGAAAGCGTCTCAAAAGTGCCCTGGATTACGCCTTGTGTGCCAATATATTCCCACGGCGCCGCAGTATACTGAGCGAACATGGTCAGGTTTTTGTCTTGAAGGTCATAGAACACTTCCCAGGTTGCCTTCATGATATTGGTGGTCGCCATGACAACGCGAGGCGCCAGCTTGTGGGTCTTGAAGATTGCCACAGGCATGCCGGACTGAATGACGAGGGTCTCGTTGTCCTCAAGCTCCTTCAGGGACTTGACGATTGCATGGTAGGATTCCCAGTTGCGCGCACATTTGCCATTGCCGCCGTAGATGACGAGAAGCTCAGGGATCTCAGCATTCTCCATATTGTTTTCCAGCATTCTGAGAATGGTTTCCTGCTTCCAGCCTTTGCAGCGTAAGGTGTCACCGCGCTGTGCCTTAACCGAATAAAGAATCTCTGCGTTTGCCACTTTAACGTCCTCCTTATAATCATGAAAGTGTAGGTTGTTGCTCAATGCTTTATATAAGCAAGTCGTGTGCCAACTTGCCGAAAGTTCTGAATTTTCTCTGCAGCCATTGGAATTAGAGGTTTTTGTGAAATGGGTGATTTAAGATAATACTAAGGGTGTCTATTTTTTATACAGTTAAACACAAGAAATGAGTGAAATTGGGTGTAAAATATTTTACATAGTTGTATATATTTTGTACACCGGTGAAACTGGGTGTCTGACACCCAGTTTCCCTCTCGGTGTCAGACACCTTTTTCCACTTCCTATCTCGGCGGCATTCCGGATGGACCAAAGGTCACCTTATCCGCAGGCTCCCACCAGAGCGGCACTTTAATGCTGTCGGTAGTCAGCTTTCCTTTGCCGTTGCAAACGTCCTTAGCCGCCTGATAACCCGCCTGTGCGTGACGAATGACGCCTATGCCTGAGTCGACTGTCAGGGATGCCTCAAGGCGAAGGTCTGCCTCTTCCGTGCCGTCCGCGATCATGGTGACGCCGGTGTGAACCGCTTCACCCATGGAGTAGTTCGCCTGGATAGCGATCAGGTCGCAGCCCGCCGCGCAGTTGAGGAGGCCGTTCAGGTATGGCCAGTCAGAGATCAGGTCGCCGCCGTCCAGCATATTTTCAGACTCAAAGGTAGGATTGACAATGGAGCCAGAGTCGAGGTTGTCTCTGGAAAACGCCACAGGACCCTTGACTTCGCCTTTTTTGATAAGGTCGTTGACCGCGAGGCCAAAGCGCTTACGCTGGCCAAAGCCCATGTAGCAGATTCTTGCAGGGAGCGCCTCAATAGGCAGATTCTTTCTGGCAAGCTTGATCCAGCGCTCTACGAGGGGGTCGCCGGCGCAGATTTCAAGGGCAAGGTCGTCGAGACGGGCGAGGTCGGAGGCTTCTCCGGAGGTGCAGATCCATCGGAATGGGCCGCGGCCTTCGCAGAAGAGCGGGCGAATGTATTCAGAGACAAAGCCAGGGATCTGCTTCGCTTCTTCCGGCGGCATGCCTGCATCCATACACTCTTTGCGGATGCTCGTGCCATACTCAAAGACCTCAACGCCTTTCTTTGAGAAGGCAATCATGGCGCGCAGCTGCTTCTGCATGGACTCCCGGGCGTCAGTCAGGTAAGCCTTTCTGTCGCGGGCACGATACTCGTCCGCCTGCTCCCCCGTGTAACCGGCCGGGATATAGGAAATTGGATCATGGCACGGGCACATTTCGCTGACAATGTCCGGCTGGAAGCCCTTATCATAAGCCTCCCAGAAGATCTCCGCCGCGTTGCCCACGACGCCGATCGATAACGGCTTTTTAGCCGCGGCATGCTCTTCTGCAATTTTTCTAGCCTCATCAAAAGAATGTACCATCATGTCCATGTAGTTCTTGTCTATTCTGCGCTGAATGACGCGCTCGTCAGCGTCGACAATGATCGCGACGCCGCCGTGCATCTTCATGGCCCAGCTCTGGTTGCCGCCCATGCCGCCAGCGCCGGCTGTTAGATAAATCCTTCCGGCAAGGTCATTGTCAAAACGCTTAATAGCAATGGCAGACAAGGTCTCAAAGGTCCCCTGAATAACCCCTTGTGTGCCGATGTATTCCCAAGGCGCCGCCGTATAGTTGGCAAACATGGTGAGGTTTTTGTCCTGTAGATCGTAAAAAGTCTCCCAAGTGGCTTTCATGATATTGGTGGTCGCCATGACAACGCGCGGCGCGAGTTTGTGGGTCTTAAAAATCGCAACCGGCATGCCGGACTGAACGACTAAAGTTTCATTGTCCTCCAGCTCTTTGAGAGACTGGACGATCGCATGATAGGACTCCCAGTTTCGGGCGCACTTGCCGTTTCCGCCGTAAATGACGAGAAGCTCAGGAATTTCCGCGTTCTCCATGTTGTTTTCCAGCATCCTGAGGATCGTTTCCTGCTTCCAGCCTTTGCAGCGAAGGGTATCTCCGCGCTGAGCCTTAACCGAGTAAAGAATTTCTGCGTTTGCCACTGATGGTTCCTCCTTTTATTGGGTGTTTCATGGATTTTTGTTTCTTGCCAAACTATATAAGCAAGTGGCGTGCCAAGTTTAGCGACCATCGGCAAATATCTTTGAAAGCGTTGGAAATGCTGGATATAAATTTTACAACGCCAACAGAATAACACACCCCCAAAAAAACGAAAGACAGCAGCATGTATAAATTTCATACACGTTGCTGTCTTTACGCCTTAAACTCTGAGTGTATAATATTTTACACCCTGTATAAAAACTTCACGGGTGTCAGGACGTCACTTTTTCAATCCCCAGCCGCTTCATTTTGTAAAGCAGGCTCTGGCGGATGATCCCAAGCTCCCGGGAGGTGGAGGAAATGTTGTAGCCGTTGCGGCCGAGCGCTTCCAAAATAATTTCCCGCTCGAAATGATCCATGCGGTCATTGAGCCCTTCCCGTTTGACCTGCTTTGGCCGCTCCGCCTTGGGGTCAATTTTGAGCGAGGCCTTCAGATAAGAGGGCAGATGTGTTCCCTCCAGCACCCGGTTTTGCTCATCGTTATGGACCATCAGGTTTTCTATGACGTGTTCCAGCTCCCTGACGTTGCCCGGCCATTCATAGTTTTCAAATGCCCGTTCGAGAACCTCGGAAAGCTGCTCCACATGGGTATTGAGCATGTGATTGTACTTTTGAATGAAGAAGCGGGTCAGACACCGGACATCCTCCGGGCGTTCCCTGAGGGGTGAAATGTAAAGGCTCAGGCCCCCAATCCTGTAATACAGGTCTTGTCTCAGCTTGCCCTCGCTGATCAATTTCATGGGATCCTCGTTCATAGCGCAGACGACGCGGCACTTGACGGGAACAAACTCAGATCCTCCTACCCGGTTGACCTTGCGCTCCTGTAAAACCCGCAGCAGCTTGGTCTGCATGGACACCGGCATGGAGTTGAGCTCATCCAGAAAGAGCGTTCCGCTCCTGGCGTCCTCGAAAAGCCCGCTTCGGTCCATTGCGCCGGTGTAGGCGCCTTTGACCGTACCAAACAGAATGCCCTCCAGAAGGTTTTCAGGAATCGCGGCGCAGTTGATGCCTATGAAGGGCTCTTTGTGCTTCTTCCCGTGGTTGTGAATGCTCTGGGCAAACACTTCTTTGCCGGTGCCGGTTTCCCCGACAATCAAGACGTTGTTGTCGAGCCAGGCGATCTTCTGGGCTTCCTTGATGAGCTGCCGGGTGGCCTCGCTGTCACCAATGAGGTTGGTAAAATTGTACCGCGTGCCATTGCCTGCGTCCTCCACCGGCTCCTGATGGTCTGGGTCCAGGCTCAGGAAGCGGCGCTTGAGCTCGATGGCCTCTTCCAAGAGGGAGTGCAGCTTGGTTTCATTCTTGCTGATCGAAAAGACACCGATAGCCTCTCCGTTTCGAAGCACAGGGTAGGTGCTGTAGGACACATATTTGGGGATGCCGTTGTTGACGGCATGGGCTTCGTAGCGGTTTTCAATCGCCTTGCCGCTGGTCAGGACTTTACGGTGCTCTGACTCGTTGTCAGGATCGTAACCATAGGCTTCCCAGAGGGGTTTGCCTATGATGTCCTCGCCATGAAGCTCTTCCAGCTTTTCCTGGGCGTGATTGTAGACGATCAGCCGGCCATCGGCATCACTCATGACGACGCCGTCTGAAATTGAGTCAAGTATTTTCTGAAACGCGAAGAGCAGCATTTCAGGGTCTGCTTTAGCATAGACAGCCATGACTGAAGGCCTCCTTAAGTGCGAAGAGTGGTGCCAGGAGGAACATGGAAATGGTGCCGGGCGCCTTTTCCTCCTGGTTATGAAACGTCAGCGAATTTCTTCAGTTACCGGGGATCTTCAATCCTGCCAAATCTCAGAATTTTTTCGTGAAAGGTTACGGACAGGTCCTCTTCCAGGGTCTTCAGGAAGGAAAGGTCCTGGGCTGTGGCCAGAACAATGGCATAGCCCTCGTTGGCATAGCGGGCGGTGCGGCCGACACGGTGAACGTACTCCTCGGTCTTCTTTGGCACATCCGCGCTGACGACGACATTGAGCCCAGCTATATCCAGCCCCCGCGCCGCGAGGTCCGACGCGATCAGCACCTGGTAGCGGCCGGATCTGAAGCCTTCCATGGCATCCTTTCGGTCCTGTCGCTCAGAAGCGCCGTATATGGCCTTGGCGCTGACCTTGTGATGAATCAGGAATTTTTCCATATTCTGAATATGGTCATTCTTATTGAGGAACACCAGAATTTTCTCCGGCTTCAGCGCGCTGGCGATCTTTCTGACAGCGTCGGCTTTATCCCTGAGATCGCATTCCACGTAGAGGTGCGTGATGTTTGGATTGACCAGCGTCCCTTCCAGCCGGATGACCTGGGGTGTTTTCATCATTTCTGTGAGCACGGTCTCGGCCTGTGGGGTTATAGAGGCTGAAAACGCCATGAGCTGACGGTCACGCAGCGTCGCCTTGATCACGGTCCGGCAGTCCGCCAGCTTGGTGTCGTCCATCAGCCGGTCCGCCTCGTCGAGAACGATGGTTTTAACCTCATGCATCTTAAGCTTTTTCATGGCAATCAGCTCGGTCATTCTCCCCGGCGAACCCACCACGATCTGCGGCTTGCTCTTCAAGGCTTCCACCTGCCGCTTCAGGCTGGTTTCACCAATAAGCACCTGACACTGAAGCGCCAGCCCCGCATTTTGAGCGAGTTTCTTGACCTCGTTGGCGATTTGAACGCTGAGCTCATGGGTCGGACTGAGCACGACCGCTTGAAGCGCTTTGGAAGTCACATCAATAGATTCAAAAATGGGCAGCAGATAGGCCAGCGTCTTGCCGGAACCGGTGACAGACTGAGCAATGACGTCCTGACGGGCCAGCCCTGTAGGGATCACCGCGCCCTGAATCTCTGTAGGGGTGACGATACCGGCTTTCGACAGGCCTGTGATTAAGGCGTCTGAGATGCCGAGTTCTTTAAATGTTTTCATGGAATCCTCCTGATGGGCCTTTAAAAGGCCGTTCCTCTAAATTTAAGTGTATAAAGATTATACACACTTTAACACATGTTGTCTTCTAAATCTACGTTTGAATTATTACAGATGCTTCCCGCAACCCTTTTGAAACCCTTTTCAAGACGTTTGCCGATGGTCGATAATATTACAATTTCATTACCGCCCCGTCACCAAGTTGAAAGTTGTCCGCGTCACCAAGTTAAAGTTCTGGAACCGTTGGCGGATGAGTTTCGTCTAAACCATTGAACGCCAGATCCATTGGCAGATAGCTCCACGGAGGTGAATAGAATGACAAAATTAAAAACTATCATGACGCTGACAGGACTTGCGCTGCTGATCCTTGTGATGGTCCTCGTCAGCGGATGCACTGGACAAAAGACAGATCCAAACGGAACCATAGAGCCTTCCGAAACCACAAATGGTTTTGTGCCTCTGGCAGAAGTACCGGAGGACTACCCTTTTGAAACCGCTGTGGAACGCGGTGACGTCGTCAATCTACACGGCGAGCTGACCAATACAGAAGCTTATGAAAAGTTTAAGAGCACCCTGGAAAAGGGCGAACCGACCTTCATGCGCTTTGTGGCATTTACCATTGAAGGCGACCCCATTCTTATGGATGTCAATTATGACGGAACTGTATTTCATCTCACCCAGGATGTGAGCCGCGATGCTTTCTCGGGCGGCATAGACAAGGTCATGAGCTATACTTATGACGCTTATGAGATCCTGGCGGATGGACGGATCAGAGTTTTCGATGCGGCTGCAGAGCAGCCTGTTCCACAGACTGAGACCCCGGAAGAGGTGATCTTGCCGATTGGAATGTAATTATCAGATTGAGGTCTTTTAAGACAGACTGTCATCAAAGGAAGTTATAAGGGTACTAATGTAGCGAGTCATGGAACAATCTCCAATTAAACAGTTAAGCACTCCATCAACCCAAAAAAGGATGTGAGCCAAGTGAAAAAAATGCTATCCATTTTGATGCTGGTCGTGCTGGCATTAACAGCCGCTGTGCCGGCTATGGCCGAAACGACCGCCGGAGACGGATCGATTGCGCTCTATATAGGCAGCCCGCTGACGCTCTCAAACGGTGTCGTCAGCCCACTGGATCCGGATAATCCTAACGTGGCAGCCATTGTCCACAAAGACAGGACACTGGTTCCAGCACGTGCCGTGGCGGAGCACTTTGGCGCCAAAGTCAGCTACGACGCGCCTAAACAAGCCGCTGTGATCGAATACGGCGGCAAAATGTTCATCTTCTACTTCAACAAAAACTATTACGACCTGATCGTAACCGGTCAGCCGGCTAAACGCGTCACCTTCGATACCGAGACCCTCGTGATCGAAAACCGTTCCATGCTGCCGCTGCGCGTCATCTGTGAAGATGTACTCGGCAAAGCAGTCAGCTACGACAGCAACGTGGTCCTCATTGGCGACAAACTCGTCAATCTCGCGGCAGATCAAACGCTGCGGGAAAGTATCCGCGCCAAAATTGGTCAAGCTGTCAAAGTGTCCTCACTCTGGCAGTTGAAGACGCTGCTTTCCAGCAGCATTAACCAGTATGGCTACAGCGGCGGCTTGAAAGATGCCGTTCCTGAAACTGCCGCTCCTGCAGCTGAGTCGCCTGCTGAAGCCCCAGCACCATCCGCGCCTGCAGAGGATTCGGCCTCCGGTGGCGGCGACAGGGACTTCTCCAGCACCAACGAGCAGGTCGAGGGCATTGAAGAAGCTGACGTCGTAAAAACCGACGGCAAATTCATCTATGTCGCGTCCGGCAACGTCGTCAGCATAGTCCGCGCTGATGGCAGCGACATGAAACTCACCGATACCATTCGCATGCCAATAGATGAAAAATATGGCCAGGGCATTCACATTTCTGAGCTCTATATTGACAGCGGCCGTCTCGTGATCCTGGGCTCAAGGAGCCTCCCGCAAGTTCGGCCTGTGGATCTTCCATTGATGGAGTCCGGTACGGTGACAGAACCTGCCCCAATGCCTGCTATGGATGGCGACACCAGAATCGGCATCATGCCGCCTTACTACAGCAAGAGTTTTGTCTATACCGGTGTCTATACTATCAGCGACACAGGCAAAGCGGAACTCCTGAAGGAATTTGAGCTTGAAGGCAATTTGCTCTCCAGCCGCAAAAAAGACGACACTGTTTACTTGGCCGTCAACAAATATAACTACTACTATATTATGGAGGATGTCCTCCCAATCCTTCGAGATACCGTGAAGAGCGATGCATACAAACCACTCAGCATCAACCAGATCATGTACTATCCGGGCAACACGACACCGGAATATCTGATGGTGGCTGCAATAGACATTCGCGATGAAGGCACCCCTTCCACCGTGGAAGCTATTCTCGGAAGCGGCACTCAGATTTATATGAATGATCAGGCACTGTATATCGCGCGTCAGGATTACAGCGACATGTCCGGCTCCACCACCAGCCTTTCCAAGTTCAGCATAGACGGACTCAAGATTGGCTTCGCAGGCGGCGGCAAAGTCAAAGGCACGCTGCTCAACCAGTTTTCCATGGATGAACACAACGGTTACCTGCGCTTGGCGACAACGCGCTGGGCTATGGAAACCACCAATGCAGTCTATGTCCTCGACGATCAGCTTAACGTCGTTGGCGCCGTCGAAAATATGGCACCGGGTGAAACCATCTACTCCGCAAGATTCATGGGCGACAAGGGTTACGTGGTCACCTTCAGACAGATTGACCCGCTCTTCGTCCTCGATCTGTCTAATCCAAAAGCGCCTAGAATTACCGGGGAACTTAAGGTTCCGGGCTTCTCCAACTATCTCCACCCGGTTGAAGAAGACTTGATCCTTGGCATTGGCCAGGGCACTCAAGACATTTACACCAGAGACTCCAACGGTGAAGAAATCGTCGTTGGCACCCGCACCGCAGGTATTAAATTCTCACTCTTTGATGTCTCTGACATGGGTAAGCCTAAAGAAATCCAAACACTGACACTGGGCGGTTCCGGCAGCTATGCCGAAATGCTCTACAACCACAAAGCGATTATGTTCGATCTCAAAAACCAAATGATTGCTTTTGATGGTACTATTTCAGATCAGGACAGCCCAGACAAGACCAGAGTGGATTATTTCAACGGCGCAGTGGTCATGACCTATGACGCCCAGGATGGATTCGATGTCAAAGGCCAAATCGAAAGCCTGCCTGCGCTCTCCTCCCCTGACAACATCTACTATTATTCATGGGTTCGCCGCCTCTGCTACATTGGCGACACCCTCTACTATGTTCAGGACGGCCGCATTCGCGCTTTCGACAAAACCACCCTTGAATCCGAGGGAAGTATTACAATTTATTGACAAAGCTCTGGCACCAAAGTGAACTTGGTGTCAGACACCAATCTAAACTGAGTGTCAGACACCAATCTAAACTGAGTGTCAGACACCAATCTAAACTGAGTGTCAGACACCAATCTAAACTGAGTGTCAGACACCGACCTAAACTGAGTGTCAGACACCGACCTAAACTGAGTGTCAGACACCGACCTAAACTGAGTGTCAGACACCAAATTGAAAAAGGCGGCAGGGACAAAAGTTCGATTTGTCCCTGCCGCCTTTTATGGTGCCATAATTTTCGTTCACTTCCACCGCTCAAGAAACCGCCCCATCCTGCAGGCGACCTCAATCCGTTTATTCTGGAAGCCGTGATCACTTTCCAGCAGATGCGCTTCCAGCAGCACGCCGGAAGCCTCCAGCGCTGCCCTCAGAGGCTCGTAGTGCACCGCCGGCGGCCCGTCCACATCCCGTGAGCCCGCCATTAGCAGAACAGGACGGTTCTTAAGACGACCGGCCTTGCCGCTTATATCCCAGTCCCCTTGGTGATCCAGCACTTCTTGAGTCAGTGCCTCCACAGATCCGCCGATGGTCGGGATCACGCAAGCAGCAAACATCGACTTCATCTCGCCTTCCGCCACCGTATCCTTCTGAATCAGCTCACCCATTCTCCCCAAATCATAGACCGACAAGGCTATGCACCCTTTAATCTCAGGATCCTCCTGAGCGGCCAAAATCGCTGCAAATCCGCCGAAGCTGTTGCCCCCAATAAAAAGGTTCTGAGGATTCACCCCGAACGCCTGAATGGCGGCTTCAGAGCGAAGATAAGCAATGGCGGCCCGGATGTCCTCAAGCGCATTCTCAAACGTAAACACCCCATCACTGCCCCAGGTGCCCCGGTAGTGGAAGATCATGACATTCCATCCCAGCCGCCTGACGGCATGGGCCAGATCAAAGTTT
This sequence comes from Acidaminobacter sp., assembly GCA_009881125.1. The sequence continues at coordinate 56,987 of WXFH01000011.1, forward strand.
CGCTCGTTGCCCGGGAATCCATGAAGCAGCAGCAGCGTAGGCCTCGACCCACTCCCGCCGCCTGCCGAAAACATGACCCCGAAGCGCCTTTCCCCATCCAGCTCCAGGATCAGCTGATGCAGATCCTGTGCAGGCTCCAGCGCCTCCGAAGGATCCCGCAGCATCCGGGCACATGGATCCTGGTCCAACGTGACTTCAGATAGTTTTTCAACCCCATCCATTCCATCCTTATAGAACGCCCCGTCACTTCCGTCCTGCCAGAGTTCAAACCGCCGCACGCGTACGCCATCGCGTTCGATGTCTTCCAGAAACATCTCCAGCGGGCGGACCCAGAGACCATACTCGCCGTAGAGTGCTTGATAGATGACCATCGGCAAACCGTTTTCTGAATGCCTCGCGACCTCCAGCACTTTATAGAATTTCCCCTTGAAGTGACGATAGATCCCACCTGGTACTACTAGCTCCTGACCGATTAGCTTCTCCTCAATCACGACGCGCCGCCCCCTTACAAACACTCTTATAAACCTTCCGAAAAGGTCTAAACACCAGAAACCCGCTCATAATTCACATACTGATAAACCAGATCCTCCTGGCTGTAACGCCTTGACGTCCACACGGTTGCCCAGTCAGGATCTTCATCCAGATTGGGAATCAGAGTATCCGCGTCAAAGCGCCGGAACACTTTAGTAATAAGGGCATGAGCGCACCATGGCAGACACTGCCTGGCCAGCTCCCCTCCGCCTATCAAAAAAGGCCTGAGATCACCGCCGCTGTCCGCCACCAGCCCGTCCACCAAGGACTTGAGCGCATCGAGATCATGTACCACCGTCACACCCTCCCGCCGGTAAGCCCGGTCCCGGGTGACCACAATATTGACGCGGTTGGGCAGCGGACGCTGCTCAGGAAGTGACTCGAAGGTCTTGCGACCCATGATGATCAGATTAGACTGCGTCATCCTTCGGAAACGTCTCAGGTCAGCGTGAATCTTGAACAGCATATCGCCATCATAGCCAATATTCCAGTCGAGATCCACAGCAAAAATCATAGTCCACGCAGTCATCAGGATACCACCTTTCTAAAGTCAGGCTTCAATTCTATCAGCAACAGGCTCGCCAGCATCAGCACCGCCCCGGCATAGCCCCTGAGAGACAGGATTTCGCCAAGAAAAATATAAGCAATAAGTACCGAAAACAGCGGCTCAAAGGTGAAGATCAATCCCGTATGAGTTGCCGTGGTGTACTTCTGCGCGACAGTCTGAGTGACAAAGGCAATCGCTGTCGAAAAGACGCTGAGTCCCAGGACGACCATCCAATTCGAAACAGACACCGGAAGGGTTGGCGTCTCAAGCATAAAACTGAAGACCACAGCGTAAACACCAACGAATCCCAGCTGAATCACGCCCAGCGCAACCGAGTCCACGTCTCGTGTCAGCCGTTCCGTCACCAGGATGTGGACAGCAAACGCTACAGAGCACAGAATACATAATATATCCCCTAAATTAAAAGTAAGTGAGGTGCCCGCGATCAATAGCCAAACGCCCGCGAGCGCCATCAGAATGCTTATTACGGTCAGCTTATCCTGCTTGATCTTAAAGACCGCGAAGTTGATCATGGGTACGATGATCCCCGAAAGACAGGTCAGAAATCCGGCATTGGACACCGTCGTATGCCTGACCCCAAACGTCGCGAAAATGAAAACACAAAAGAGGATGACCGACAGCATTGCTGCGCGCTTCACGGTTATAAGATCAACCGCCGCCAGTCGCCTTCGAAAGATCACAGCCGTCAGCGCGAACGCAATGACAAAGCGCAGGGCAATCAGATTAAATTCGCTTAAATCACCAAGGCCAACCTTAGTCAATAAATTTGAGGTCCCCCAGAACATGACCACCATAATTAAGGCCAAATCAGCCTTTCTTTGAAGTTTCATTGAAATCACCCCTAAATATCTAAAACAGCGACCCTACTTCAAAATCACCACGGTCACGCCTTCGTTACCGTAAATTCTTCTCTCAAACTTCTCCAAATCCTTACAGATGGCCAGTGCCTCTTTCTTTTTCCAGGACCAGGCACTTCCACTAAACCAAAAGCGCACCAGCCCTCGCATTTGATCCTCGTCCAAGGTCTTTTGAACCGCGCCTCTGATGGCACCGCCCACCCCGCTGGAACCGTAGCCGTGAATGACAACCACCGCCTTGACACCCTGTCGTTTCGCGGTCACAAGGCCATCCTTGAGCCGCCGGACTGCCGTTGCCACCTCCGGCATGCCGCGTTCCAAATTCAGTTCGTTCACTTTTTGCACAACCCACACTCCCAGCGGCTATCTCAAAACGAAACATAGCACCTTCATAAAAACCATAAAAACCATATTTCAAGGCAACACTGACCAAACTTCTAATTCCATTCTACCTTTTCATTCCCAAATTCATAGGTTTATTAACATACCTCCGACGAAAAACATAATAAACCCTATAATAGAAAAAGAAAGCCGCTGCCCCCTCGCATCCTTTTGGGATTCGAAGCCTCAGCGGCTTTTTTGCGCCTTCACGGCTCACTGGCCGAACATTTCGCTCACACCCGGCCTTCAATTCAAAACAGCTTCTTCTTCCACATTACAAAAGTCGACAGCACAGCCAGGCCTACGGTCATCATTATGATCACCACAAACGCCCAGGCGTTTCCTTCAAGCGGCACCGGCACGTTCATGCCGAAAAAGCTCGCGATCATGGTCGGAATAGCCATAACAATAGTGATAGATGTCAACAGCTTCATGACTATGTTGAGATTGTTCGAAATGACCGACGCGAAGGCGTCCATGGTCCCGCTCAAAATATTGCTGTAGATGGTTGCCATCTCAATGGCCTGCTTATTCTCAATGATAACGTCTTCCAGGAGATCCTCATCCTCAGGATACTTCTTGATGGCGTCCAGCCTCAGCATCCGCTCCAGCACAACCTCATTTGCCCTCAGGGACGTCGAAAAGTATACCAGGCTCTTTTCCAGCTCAAGCAGCTGAATCAGCTCCTTGTTCTTCATGGATTTGTGAAGCTCCCGCTCAATCTGACTGCTCCTTCGGTCGATCTGCTTCAGGAACATCAGATAATAGGACGCATTTTTATACAAAACTTGAAGAATAAAACGCGTTTTCTTAAACGTGTAAAAACTGCGAATGCTCCCGCCCGCAAAATCCTTGATCAGCGGCACATCCTGCGTACACACGGTGATAATCGAATCCCCAGCCAGGATGATGCCCAGCGGCAGCGTATTGTAGTATTTGTTGTTCTCCGACGGCTCGATCATAGGCACGTCCACCAGTATCAGAGTCGAGCCCGGCTCAATCTCGATCCTCGCCCGTTCCTCTTCGTCCAGCGCCGCCCTCAGGTGCGTCGGGTCCATGTCCGGAAAATTTCTGCAGATATCCTGCAGTTCCTGCTCTGTGGGCGCCGTCATGTGGATCCAGCAGCCGTCCCCGTTCATCTCAACCGTTTCAAGCTTTTCGCCGATGGTTTTAAAAATTTGAATCATCGCATTCGCTCCTTCTCGGCGTCCTGCGCTTGGCAAAGCCAAGCCAAAAGTCGAGCGCGATGATCATTTACCGGATCCTGCGTCAACATCCGCCTGGAATTACCCTGTGCAGAGCCGCCATTCATATTTTGTTTTCGGCATTCTACTCGGTCCAGCGTCCATGACGCTTCACACTCCTTTTCGTCTTTTCGAATGAGGTGATGGTGTACTCCTTTCCTATCGTACCCTTTTGGGGCCAGCAGTTCAAGATATTTTAAAAGCGGATTATATTACCGTCCGCGTCCCCAGAATACGCGAAGGCTAACAGACGTGCACAAAGAAAAATGAGCTCGATTGAAGATAGCTTGCTCTCTGAAGTTCGAGCTCATTTTTCTTTGTATAGGGCGCAGCCCGTGACCGAAGCGCAGCCATAAATCTCGCGCAGCGGGGTTTATGGCGTAGCGAGGTGCACGCCTTATAGAAACATCAACACAAATAAAAAGCCCCCTGGATGAAAGCTTTCCGCTCATTCCAAAGGGCTGATCCACTCATGTGATTAAAACGGCTACAGATAATTCTTTCTGTAATAAATCTCTTCCATTTCGTAACGCAGGCGCTTAGTAACCAAACGCCGCTCTTCAGGGCTCAGATCCAGTTTTTCTGTTGAAAACAGATAGTTGTCCAGATCAAACTTCCTGAGCAGCATCTTGGTGTGGAAGATATTTTCCTGATAGACGTTGGTGTCTATGGCATTATATCGATCCAAAACATCCGGCGAGATATAGTCCTGAATAGAGGTGATCTTATGATCGATGTAAAACTTCTGACCATTTGTGTCTCTGGTAAAACCGCGAACGCGGTAGTCCAGATTGATGATGTCCGAGTCAAAGGACTCAATCAGATAATTGAGCGCCTTCAGCGGCGAAATTTCGCCACAAGTCGAGACATCTATGTCCACGCGAAAGGTCGAGATGCCATCCTGGGGATGACTTTCCGGATAGGTGTGAACGGTAATATGACTCTTGTCCAGGTGACCGACGACAGAATCCTTATAGACCAGCTGCCCCAAATTGCAGGAGGCGTCGAGTTCACTGACCCGGACCGGCGTTTCCGAAATCAGAATAGTGACACTGGCCCCTTCCGGATCATAGTCCTGCTTCGCGATATTCAGAATGCAGGCCCCAATCATTTCGGTGACCTCTGTCAAAATTTTCGTCAAACGTCTGGCGTTGTATTGTTCATCGATATAATCGATGTATTTTTTTTGGTCATCCCTGCTGTGCGTGTAACAAATATCAAAGATGTTGAAGCTCAACGTCTTTGTCAGATTGTTAAACCCATACAGTTTGAGTTTTTCATTCAACGATTCGACCCCCTTCTGTGAAACCTCTTACAATCTCATATTACATCATAAAAGGACACAAAGATCAAATTATTTGTTGAACCTTATGAAAAAAACTCAAGACCTTAGTCCGCCGCGCTGACAATCTCGCTTTCAACTACGCTGACAACCACTCTCCAGCCACGCTGCAGTCAGCATTCCCAGCCCCGCTCAAGAACTCCTGTTTTAAGCGACCGTCCCCCGCATCGAGGAATAATTTTCATACAGTTTTTCATCCATAATCCTGACGAGAGTTTCCACGACTCTAAAGACTTCCGTAAAGGACGTGTACAGCGCGATAGGCGCCAGGCGGATGACATTTGGCGCCCTGAAGTCCGGCATGACCCCGTTGTCTTTTAGTGCCTGGTTGATCCGCACCGCATCTGAATGCTCCAGCGCCACATGGCCGCCCCTGCGGTGCGGCTCCCGTGGGTTTCCAACACTGAACCCGTATCCGGTAAGTTTGTCGTCGATCAAAGCCATGAGGTAATCCGTCAGCTTCAGGGACTTTTCACGAATGTTCTCCACCCCGACCCGGTTGAAGAGCTCAAGAGACCCTTCCAGCGGTGCCATGCTGAAAATGTTCTGAGTACCGGACTGCCAGCCCCCTGCATTTCTGACCGGCTCAAAAGTATTGAGCAGGTCAAACTGCTTGTCCTTGACGTAGCCCTGCCAGCCGGCGAGGCCCGGATGCAGGCCAAAATGCCGCTTGTTTAAATACAGCGCCGCGTTCGACCCCGGTCCCCCGTTCAGATATTTATAGGTACACCAGACCGCGAAGTCCACGTCCCACTTTGAAAATTCGTGAGGCACCGCGCCAACCCCGTGACAGCAGTCAAACCCTATGATGATGCCACGTTCATGAGCTGTCTGGGTCAGCCTCGCCACATCCAGCAGCTGCCCGCTGCGGTATAGCACGGACGGAAACACCGCTATGGCCACATCCTCAGTCATGGCCTCGATCAGCCTGTCCTCATCCAGCGTCCTGCCATCCAGGCTCTTTACTTCCTTGAGCGCCTCCTCAGGCGCCAGGCCTTTCAGTCTCAGCTGGCTTTCAATGGCGTAGCGGCTTGTTGGAAAGGTCAAGTCGTCGACCAAAATCTTAAAACGCTCAGCCGATGGTTTATAAAACGTCGCAATCATGGAATGCAGATTCAGTGTCGTATTTGACATAATAGTCACTTCTTCCGGCGAAGCGCCCACCAAACTTGCCATCAGCGCCCCAAGGTGATCCTGATAGAGAAACAGCTGCGGATTTGTCTTTGTCCAGCAATCAATCCCCATGCGCTTGTAATCCTCCAGGACTCTCAGCAGAGAAGCCTCAGCCGCTTTCGGAAAAAGTCCAAGTGAATTGCCATCCATATAAATGACCTCATCATTCAGATAAAATTCCTGACGGATCCCTTTCAATGGATCCACGCCGTCCATCTCAGAAGCAAACATAACACCTTGATCATAGACACCCATTTATCGCACCCCTTTAAATTTTTAGTTCGTACCCTAACTATATAATAGCACTAAACGCTATAAAATCAAGTTATTTCTCCAAATTAATTTCGCGCCCTAATTAAATACTCTTCAAGTGCTCGTTAATCAGCCTCAGCCACTTCAGCATCAGGCCAGACTCTTCCTCCGGCAGAAGCCTCAGCTCCTCCCGCTCATAAGCCATCACAACCTCGAAGGCCCGCCCCCGAATCTCCGCCCCCGCCTCCGTCAGGCGAATCTTTTTAGAGCGCGTGTCCAACTCATCCGTGGTCCGCTGAATCCAGCCCTTCTTCTCCATCAGCTGCAGCATTGGCGTCAGCGTCGCCGCGGACAGCGTCAGCACGTCCCCCAGCGCCTTCTGGGTCATTTCCTCCTCAACCCAGAGCCTCGACACCACCCTGTACTGCGCAAACGTGATGCCCAGCGGCTCCAGCTGCTTGCTGACCGCCACCTGAATTTTCCTGGCAATTTCAATAAAATTGAATCCCATCAAATGGTCATATCCCTGCTTCATCCAACCACTCACTTTCTGAAAGGCTTAGGAACTCACGACCATCGGCATCAGCTTTAAAAGCTTTTAAAGCTTTTAAAACTTTTCTCTGCCGATGGTCACCCGCCCCCACCACGCTCATTCCCAATTTCTCGGTCAAATAATTCGTACCCAAAGTAAATCCATTGACACTATTCGACGCAGAAAACTAAAGTCCTCTTCATAAAAAGAGTTTATCTTCTACAAAAATTTTATTTTTTATAAAATATTTCAAATCTTTTTGAATTCTCTGGCATTTTGCTTGACACGTCCGCAAGACAAGCCTATAATCACGTCAATGAGTTCAGTTCAGGCTCGCGACCAATTCAAATTGTCATCCAAACAGACGTTGACGGAGAAAAGTACTCGTGCCAAGGCCTTTCAGGGAGGGAATGTCCCAGACTGTAAGCGTTCCCAGGATCCCGCGCGGCGAAGTTCTCTCCTGAGTTTTCAAGCTGAACCCATCCGCTGTAGGCTTGAACGGTTGCCCCCGTTATAGGGCAGAGGATCCGGAATTTGAGCCAGGAAGGCTTTAGTTTCCCGTCTTTCAAAAGTGGGCTTATGGCCTATTGGGGTGGTACCGCGGAAAAACCTTTCGTCCCTTTGCAGAGTTTCTATTGCAGGGAGAAGGTTTATTTTTTTGTCCCGAAACGAGTAAAGTCAGTCTGTCTATAGATCTTAAAAGCCATCAGACAAAGCGCACAGGAGGAATCAATTATGACAAAGTACTGGAATGAGCCAAAGGAATGCATGACTAAAGAGGATAAGGACCAGCTGCAGCTTGAGCGCCTGCAGGAAACGCTGTCCCGGGCCTACCACAATGTGCCCCACTATCGCCGCCTGTTTCAGAAGCAGGGCATTGATCCGGAGGACGTGCAAAGTCTGAGGGATCTCGCCAATCTGCCGTTTACCTATAAGACGGATCTGCGCGACAACTATCCTTATGATATGTTTGCTGTCAGCCTCGCAGAGGTCGTCCGGATTCACTCCTCTTCAGGCACTACCGGCAAACCAACTGTTGTAGGCTACACCCGCCGCGACCTGAACACCTGGTCGGAGCTCATGGCCAGAGCCCTCACCAGCGGCGGCGCCACTCGACACGACGTCATTCAGAATGCTTATGGTTACGGTCTGTTCACGGGCGGTCTGGGTGTTCATTATGGCGGCGAGAAAATTGGCGCGTCCATCATCCCAATCAGCGGCGGCAACACCGACCGTCAGGTCATGATCATGAAGGATTATGGCAGCACCATTCTGGCATGTACGCCATCTTATGCGTTATTTCTTGCTGAGACTCTTGAAGATCTGGGTATAAAGCCGGAAGAGCTGAAACTGAAGTTTGGCATCTTCGGCGCAGAGCCTTGGTCAGAAAATATGCGTCGCGAGATCGAAACCAGGTTAAAGATCAAAGCTTTGGATATCTATGGACTAAGCGAAATCATTGGACCGGGTGTCGCGGTGGAATGCCTGGAGCAAAAAGGGCTTCACGTCATGGAGGATCATTTCATTGTAGAGGTTATTGATCCGGCGACCGGAGAAGTGCTTCCAGAAGGGGAAAGCGGCGAGTTGGTCTTCACTTCTCTTACCAAGGAAGCGCTTCCAATTATCCGTTACCGCACCGGTGATATTTCCCGCATTATTCCGGAGCCTTGTGCCTGCGGCAGAACCCTTCGAAGAATTGGCCGCATCCAGGGCAGAACGGATGACATGCTGATCATTCGCGGCGTCAACGTCTTCCCTTCCCAGATCGAGCACGTCCTGCTGCAAATGGGGGATGTTCAGCCGCACTACCAGCTGATTGTAGACCGCGTTGGCCAGCTTGACCAGCTTGAGGTTCACGTTGAAGTTTCTGAAACCTTCCTCTTTGACGAGGTCCGTGCTCTGGAAGAAACGGCGAGTCAGATCCGCTCCCGAATTGAGAGCCTGCTTGGCATCTCAGTCAAGGTCAGGCTGGTAGAACCTAAAACGCTGCCGCGCAGCGAAGGCAAAGCCAAACGCGTCATTGACAACCGAAAACTGTAATCAAGACTGAAGGAGGATTTTTTATGCTGATCAAACAACTGTCCGTCTTTCTCGATAACTCGCCGGGAAGGCTCAACGCCGCCACCAAAGTCCTTTCTGAAGCCGGAATCAATATGCGCGCGCTTACGCTGGCGGATACTTCTGATTTTGGTGTTCTGCGCGTCATAGTCGACAAGCCCGAGGAGGCTATGTCCATCCTCAGAAGTCACAACTTCGCGGCAAAAATGACGGAAGTACTCGTCGTCGAAATGGAGGATACACCGGGAGGGCTTACAAAAATTCTCGATATCCTGGAGGAAGGCGGCATCAACATTGAGTATATGTACGCCTTCGTAGGCACAAAACCGCGCAAAGCGCTGATGATCTTCCGCGTCAATAAGCCAGATGTTGCAATAGCGCTTTTGAAATCCAAGGAGGTCCGCTTGTTCAGCACGGAAGAGGACATTGAAGAACTCATCCACGTTTATTGGTAAACACGTCTACTATTGTGTCCATTCAAAAAAACCGCTTCATAGGAGCGGTTTTTTTATGCCATGAAAATTATTTATAAAATAATTCAATTATTCGAAAAAATTTTGTTCGTTCGGGTCTTTAAGTTTTTCGGATGAAATGATATTATAAAAAAGGCGGCATAGGATATAGACTTGTACCGTCATCCCACATTATATTTAATCTTCAGATTTCCATAGTCTAGTACCCTGTAAATTCTAAAACTATAATATAATTAAAAGGAGAATGTTCAATGAACGCCATGCTTAAAAAACTGGTTGATCAAGGCTTCATGAATGAAGCACAAGGCGCGTACCTTGAAGAGGCAATGGCCCGCAAGGAATCCATGATCGTTTCAGGCCACAAAGGCTGGGGAATCCTGCCTTTGTTCGCGACTATGAGCGCAGTCGCAAAATCAAGCTTCAGCATCAAGCAAGTCAAAGGCTTTGAAGACCTCGGCGGCGACACACAGTATTATGTCATCGCTGACCTCAAAGACATTGATTATGGCAAATTGATTTCCGACGCTATGATGATTCCTGACACTGGCATGATTTGCCTTAAGGATCCGGATCACCCGTACTCCATCATGAAAATTTTTGGCGACGTCAAGAAGGCCGGCATCGACCAAAGCAAGGTTTTCCAAGTCCTTGAGTGCGCAAAAGAAAACGACGTCAAGTTTCTTGCGAAAATCACCCGCATGGGCTGGGATGAAAATGGCAAGTTAGTTAAGGAAGATTTTAAAGGCTAAGACCCTTAAATCGTTAAGGAAGTCCAGGAACATGGCATTCGCCAAGTCCCTGGACTTTTATTTTTTTAAATTCAAGTGAAAACTCGGTGTCTGACACCGAGTTTACAACAGCCCCTTACATCTTTTTCACTTCCCCCAAACCACATTCACCGGATCTCCCTGCAGAAAGTGTTCCAAATTTTCCACGGCAATCTCCATGAGTCTGGCGCGAGCTTCCCATGGCGCCCAGGCTATATGTGGCGTGATAAACAGGTTTGGAGCTGTAAGCAGCGGATTATCCGCCATCGGGGGTTCAGCGGACAGAACGTCTACCCCTGCGGCGGCGATTTTTCCGGAGCGGAGACTATCGGCTAAATCCTGCTCGTTGATAAGACCTCCGCGGGACATATTGAGCAAAATGACGCCATCTTTCATTCGGCTGATGCTTTCAGCGCAAATGAGGCCCTGGGTTTCCGGCGTCTGAGGACAATGCAGGGTGATGACGTCTGACGTCTTGTAAAGTGTCTCGAGTGAAACGAAGTTATAAGGCAGACCCTCTCTCTGCCCTCTCCCCTGCCGGTCAAGAACCAGGATCTCCATACCGAAGGCCTGTCCAATCTGCGCCACTCTGGCACCGATCCTGCCAAAGCCTATAATTCCAAGCTTTTTGCCAGCTAACTCGATTAAAGGAAAGTGCCAGAAACTATAATCTTTGGAGCTTACCCATTCCCCACTGCGGACGGCGGCATCATGGGCACCCACGTGATGGCAAATTTCGAGGAGATGCGCAAAGACGATTTGAGCAACTGAGTCTGTACCATAGGTCGGGACATTTGTCACCGGGATGCCTCTGTGCTTTGCGGCCTGCACATCCACAATATTGTAACCGGTAGCCAGAACACCTATATAGCGGAGATCCGCAGCTTCAGGGCAGTTCAGAGTCTCTGCGGTCAATGGGGTTTTATTGGTCATTACAATTTGCGCACCACGAATCCTCTGACGAATCTCCTCCGGTGACGTCCTGTCATGGACAGTAATTTTTCCAAGCTTGGCGAAGCCGTCCCAGCTCAGGTCGCCGGGGTTCAGGGTGTAGCCGTCGAGGACGACGATGTTTAGCGGTTTTTCTGGCATAGTATTTACCTCCTAACGTAATAGCTGAACGTGTCATGCTGTAAGCCCGGTTTCAATATTCCATAGAACGAAATTATTCCCACGGATTTACAGTCATTGCTCTTGACTCTTTTCTAACAAAGTTTAGAATTAAATTATAAGTGCTCAATTTAATTGGAATTTCAGCAAGTGCATCGAACTACCCTTGTACCCAAAATTTCAAGGAGGCGCACAATATGAAAGCATTCCAAAACGTGGCGGAGGTCCAGTCGTTTATTGCCGAGGAGGACATCCGGATCATCGACTTCAAGGTCATTGACATGAAAGGCAGATGGCACCATCTCTCCATTCCCTTCGAACGCTTTAATGACAGTGTCTTAACCTCAGGCATAGGCTTTGACGGGTCCAGCTATGGCTTTCTGACTGTCGAAAAATCCGACATGGTGTTCATTCCCGACCTCAGCACCGGTTTTGTGGATCCCTTCGCGGATGAGAAGACACTGGTCTTCATTGCGAACATTTACCGTCTGAAAGACGGGGAGCGGGTTAGATTTGAAGACGACCCGCGCTTCCTGGCCGAGAAGGCCGAGAACTATCTAAAGGCAGAAGGTATCTGCGACCGAGCGCTCTTTGGCCCGGAATTCGAGTTCTACGTCCTGAACCACATCTCCTACCGGACTGATACCCACCATATGGAGGTGCGCATCGATTCTGAGCAGGCAGACTGGAACACAGGCAATACAAAATATCAAAATCTTGGTGCCAAGGTGCCGCCTCATGGCGGGTACCACGTGGATTTACCCATGGATTCCAGCTACAATTTCCGCAGCAACACGGTCAGACTATTGGAAGAACATGGTGTCCCCGTGAAGTATCATCACTCTGAGAATGGCGGACCGGGTCAGGTCGAAATTGAAGTGGAATTCGCGACGCTTAAGGAAATGGCCGACCGCACCATGAAGCTCAAATATATTCTTAAAAATAACGCTCACCTTTTTGGCTTAACGACCACCTTCATGCCTAAGCCCTTCTGGAATGAGGCCGGCAGCGGCATGCACATCCATATGCACTTTTTTGACGGCGACAAACCGCTCTTTTTCGACCCAAATGGCTATAGCCAGATGAGCGAAACAGCCCTATACGCCATAGGCGGGATTCTGAAGCACGCCGCGGCACTGATGCCGTTTACCAATCCAAGCACCAATTCCTACAAGCGACTGGTGCCGGGTTACGAGGCGCCTGTAAGCATCTGCTACGGTACCGCGAACCGCAGTGCCGTCATCCGGATCCCCGGCTATGCTACGGAGCCGCATACCAAACGCTTTGAGCTGCGCTCACCGGATGCCACTTCCAATCCTTATCTGGCGTTTACTGCTATGCTTATGGCAGCTATTGATGGCATTGAGAACAAAATTGATCCGGTGGCAGAGGGCTATGGTCCGTTTGATGTCAACCTTTACAAGCTGCCTGATTCTGAGCGAGGCAAAGTCAAAGGGCTTCCGGCTAATCTGATTGAGGCCTGCCAGGCACTTGAAGCAGACAAAGAGTTTTTGCTGAAGGGCGGTGTCTTTTCTGAGATCTTGATTAAAAACCAAATTGAGCGGCTCACGAAAGAGCATTATCAGATCAGCGCCCTGCCGCATCCTGAGGAATTCAGATTGTATTATGAACTGTAATTGAAATTTGCCATGAAATGTAGGTAAGGAAGACCTTGCGTCTGTTGTAACTCAGCGGACGCAAGGTCTTTTGTTTGTGAATGGGGTGGAGGTGCCATGACCATCGGCAAAAGTTATTCTGCTTTGGTGAAGAGGGTCTGACATTTTTCGTCGTAGTCGCGGATGAGACGGTTCAGGACGTCTTCTTCGAGTTGAGTGCCGCCGCCCGGGGTCTCGAAAAATCGTTTTGGAAGTTTCATGGCGGTCTGATCGAAGCCCATGCGCTTTTTAAGTCTGAGTTTATTTTTGTAGATTTCTGCGGCTGCCTGCTTCAAGGATTCTTCCGTGTGGGTTTCGCCTATGGACGCCATAGCGGTGACGATGGTCCCGCGGTCGTACAGGCGGCGCCCAAAGAGACAGGCAATCATGGAATTGAGGAGACAGCGGTGGAGTTCTTCGTCAAAGACACGATCCACAAGGGTATCCATGCTGAAGTCGTCTGCCTGGTCGAAGCCGTAACCGCCGTTGCACAGGTGGGAGTGGCGCGCGCCAACCGCGGCGCCCAGCACAGAGCCGTATCCGGTGTGGTAGCCGGCCATCTCATTGCCCGCCAGCTGCATGGCAAAATCTTCGCCGCCGTATAGTTTGGCAGCTGCGGCGCTGCCGTCGCCAAGTGTAGTGTAGAAATCGTTTGTCCGGTCGGAGATGTGCTTCAAGGCTTTCAAGTAATTTTTCTGGTCTCCAAAGGCCAGGGGCACAAGGGTTTGGGCTTCGGTGATCAGGCCTTTTTGAAATGCTTCCGTAGCCCAGCCCAGGACGACGCCCGCGGAGATGGCATCGAGGCCATAGGCTTCAACGGCTTCGATCATTTCCAGGACTTCGTCGCTGGTCTTCAGGCCCAGGAAGGTGCCCAGGCTGAAGATGAGCTCGTAGTCGTAGCTCACACTGATGGCTTCGTATTCATACCCCGGACCAAACTCGCGGCGGAACTGGCCAATGTGGATGCAGCCCACCGGACAACCGGCGCAGGCGGTTTTTCTTATGAGGTTGCGCTGGGCAAAGGCCTCACCGGTGAGGGCGCTGATGTCTTCATAGAAGGTGGTCTGAAGGTTCAGGGTCGGAATGCTCTTGTTGGCGTTCATGCCTGAGACGCCAATTGGCGTACCCAGGTCGTGATATTTTTTCATGAGGTCGGTGGTCAGCGCCTTTTGGTGAATGTCGCTGAAAGCCTTGAAATAGGCCTTGCGGTCTTTGATTTCATGACTGCCCTTTCCATAGATGCAGATGGCTTTCAGGTGCTTGCTGCCCATGACGGTGCCCAGCCCCAGGCGGCCGAAGTGACGGTAGGTATCCACGCAGACGCTGGCGTAGCGGACGAGGTTTTCGCCTGCCGGACCAATTCTGAGGATACTGCGCTTGCCGGCTCCCGGTTCCCGTTCCCGGATGATTCGGCCGACTTCGTCCGACTCCAGTCCCCACATAGCTGCTGCGTCCTTGAATTCGACACTGTGTCCGCTGATGGAGAGGTAAATGGGCTTTTTGGCGCGGCCCTTTATGACAATAGCATCATAGCGGGCCATGAACATGGTCAGGGCCATGCGGCCGCCGGCGTAGCTTTCTCCAAGCTCGCCTGTCAGCGGCGACCAGAACATGGCCACCGTCTTGGTGACTATGGGGAAAATGGTGGAGAGGGCGCCTATGGCGAATACGATGCACTGCTCAGAATCCAGCACCGGTTTGTCTTCTTTTAAATGCTCCTCCAGAAGCTTTGAGGCAATGCCGACGCCGCCAAGGAAGGCTTTCAGGTCCTTGCGCTGGCTGATGACATAGGTTTCCTCTGTGAGGTCAATGGTCAGTACTCTTATGTAATCCTGATAGATCATGACTTTGCCTCCCCTTCTTTCGGGTGTGTTGTCTCAGGGGTTGGCGAAGATGTTTTTGACGTTTCGAGCGCTTCAGCCTCTATAGCCTCCACAACCTCTGCAATCTCTTCAACTTCTTCCATCCAGAGACACTGATGGGGACAAAATCTGGTACAGGTGCCGCAGTGCCGGCAAATGACCGGTTGATCCAGCTTTTCGCTGTACTGGACCGCGCCAATAGCGCAGGCCTTGACGCAGAGTCTGCAGCTGATGCATTTGCTCTTGTCAAAGAGGACCCCGCCTCCGGGCCTCGCTCTCAGGGCACCGGTTCTGCAAGCCTCAAGACAAGCAATGTTTTCTTTGCAGGCGACGCAAACCACGCAGACGTAAGGGCTCTGAAGGCCCCCTTTGGTTTTTATGTAGATCGCACTTTCACTCAATGAATGCTGCCCCAGCAGTGTTGAGCACACCAGCGAACAGGTCTGGCAGCCAATGCAGGCATTCATGTTGTAGCGCAGACGCTTTGCCACAGTGGATCCCACCTCTCGTTTTTTCTTCCGTGTAATTTCTACCCTGTCGAATGTGAAGAGCTTCAAAAAGTTTTTAATGCAGGTGAAGTGAGTTGTGATGAGTGTCTGGCCCCGAATTGAGATGAGTGTCAGACACTCGTTCAGGATTGGTGTCAGACACTCACTCAACTTCAGTGTCAGACACTCACTCAACTTCAGTGACAGGCACTCACTCAAAACCTGTCCGCGTCACCAACCCCCAAACTTGTCTAAACCCACCTGAAAATGTTACACTTTACATACGCGTTGTAAAGCTTTGCTGACTTAAGGCCTATAAACCATAATAAATATCCAATACTAAAGGAGTGTCAACCAATGACTTCATTTAAATCGATTCCACCGGAAACCATTGAGAAAAACGCCTTTGAAATGATCGGGAAAGACTGGATGCTGGTCACCGCAGAGGCAGGCGGCAAGGCTAATACCATGACAGCCAGCTGGGGCGGTCTTGGCATCCTATGGAACAAAAACGTCGCCTATGTGTTCATCCGCCCTCAGCGTCACACCAAGTCCTTTGTCGATCAGGCGGATACCTTTACGCTGACCTTCTTTGGGGAAGAGCACCGCAAAACCCTCAGTTATTTGGGCAGTGTTTCCGGTAAAGACGAAGACAAAATTGCGAAGTCCGGCCTCACCATCAAACATTTGGACGGTACGCCCTACTTTGAAGAAGCCAACCTGGTGCTCCGCTGCAAGAAACTGTTTGCCCAGCCATTGACATCAGAGAGCTTTATTGAGACAGAGCTGATTGACAAGATTTATCCGACCCGCGACTTCCATACGATGTATGTTGCTGAAATCATGGAAGTCTTCAGCAAAGAATGATGTGGATGGGCTTTCAAAAAAAAGAAGGTGCAGAGAAACCCGGGGGACTGGGTTTCTCTGCACCTTCTTACTATTTCAGATCACCTGAAAACGCGACTGAAACACCCCATAAAGTTCCAGGATCAGCGCCTCTTCAAACATAGAGTCAAGCAACTGCGCCACAAAGATAAATTGCTTCGTCCTAATTTCAATTTCCGTGTTGATCTGATCTTTTCTATTCATAGTAATTCCAACAATCTCATCCAGCTCCAGTTCAACAGAGGGATGGTGAAGATCTTCAAGCGGTGTCATGATCAGCAGCGTTTCATCCAAAGTCAGTTCACAGTCGACTGTTTTAAAGAAACCCTCTTTGAGCTTGATTTTCCATGCCATTGTCAATGTCATCGCCATCACCAGCCTTCCTTGATTCCATAATACACCTAATTATTTCTATGTCATCAGTGTGTCAACATTTGTCAATGACAAATTTATGTCACGTTTCGTGACAAAACATGAAAGTCATTCGAAAAAATGGGTATTAGGAAAATACATTAACCTGTTCTTCAAGACTTATACTAAATCCAGCTTCGCCAGGGAGGATGACGGACTTGTTATTTTCTGAAAAACTCGATTTGCTCATGAACTTGTCCGGCACCTCAAACAGTGGGCTGGCCAGACATATAAACCTCGACGCTTCTTACATAAGCCGCCTGAGACGCGGCGACCGAGCACCTTCAAAAAACGAGAACTACTTGCTGGCCATCAGCCAGTATTTCGCGAAGTTTATGGCCGTTGACACCTTTAGGTCAGGACTTTGTCATGCGCTTCAGACCCCGCCGTCCCAGATTCCCATTGACCTTGAACCTGCAAGCGCCATGATCCTCGGCTGGCTGTACGATCAGAAGGTGTTGGAGACAAAGTCCATCGGCAAGCTGCTGGAACAGGTCTCGCACTTTACTTTCCCCACCTCAAATGCGGTCTTTGACCTGGCTTCACTTTTTGGGACACTGAATCCAAAGGAAACAAGCACCTACTTAGACTTGAGCGGCAAACGCGAAGCGGTATTAACGCTGCTGGCGACAGCACTCATGAGCGAAGCCAATGAAACCCTCTACCTTTACAGTGACGAATCCATGGAGTGGCTTATTGGGGACAAAAAATTCACGAGTCAATGGTCTGTGCTGATGTCGAAAGTCATTCAAAAAGGGCACAAAATAGTCATTGTTCATACGGTCAACCGTGGCCTGGACGAGATGCTGACAGCCATTCGCGAATGGCTGCCCCTCTATATGACAGGCTCAATTGAGCCCTACTATTACCCGAGAACGCGGGATGATGTCTACAAGCATACACTTTTTATTCTTGAAAAGAAGACCGCGCTGATCAGCCGCTCAGTCAGCCGCTCAACAAATCCGCCCATCGTCCACGTGTTCAACGAGCCGCGGACAGTTGCCCATTATCAGAACGAATTTCAGGATTACCTGAACCTCTGCCGACCTCTAATGAAGATCATAACGGTCAAGCACAACGGCGCGGTTCTGGAAATGATTGAGGAGTTCGAGGCGGAGGCTTCCAATATCATAACCCTCAGGGAGGGGCTGCCTTCCTTAACAATGCCCATAGCCACCGCGGAATCCATAATGAACAGATCCGGTCTCGAGCCACAGCAGATCCAGTATATGTCCGGGATTCAAAGAAAACGGCATGAGAGACTTTTGAAACAGCTTGAGGTTTTTGATCATACAGATCTGCTGCTGCTCCCGGATAAAAAGGAACTTCTGGAGCTGGCTAAAGCTGCAGATGCAAACGGATTGCATAAAGATCCCGAAACAAACAAAATACCGGACGCACTTCGCCTGAGGTTCCTGGGACTTGTGGGTTTGTCGGACGTCTTCTACACTCTCCAGGAATACCGCGAACACCTGGCTCATACAATTCACCTGATGAAAACCTATCCAAACTATCACGTGATCTTGCTGGAGGACAGCTATTCATCAGATTGTACTGTATACATCCACGAAAACGTGGGCGTTCTGGTGATCAAAGACAATGCCCCTAACGTGCTCTTCGCCATCAATGAAAGCCGTCTTACTGCGGCATTTCTCGACTTTACCACCGAAATCACCGGCAAAGTCCGGCTTAACGGCACCGAACGAAAGGCTGTGCTGAGGCGGCTTGAAGGCATGTATGCAGCCCTTAAGGGCCGTCGCCCTCGGCAAACGCCATAGCACCAATCTGTATAATACGAATCCATACAAAAAAACGGCGCAGCGACAGTCGAGTTTCCCAACTGTCGCTGCGCCTGTTTTATATGGTTATGACGCCAGTGCAAGCACTGCAATCATAATGCTGTTAAAAGCAATGTGCAGCAGGTTGGTAATCCGGATCCCACTGGTTTTTGGCATCGAGACCTTATTGTAAGACTTGACGGCCAGCGGCAGCGTCACGAAGACCGCAAGTGCAGCTGCAGGCAGCCGTCCGAGCACCACCATCCCCGCTGTCATACCGTAAGCCACCGCCAGAAGCCCCAGATAGATCCCCTTTCCAGCCCGGATTCCCACCATGACTGTCAATGTCCGTATGCCCAAAGCACCATCCCTCTCAACATCTCTAATTTCATTAGACATCATGAGCAGCGGAATCATCAGGCTGGCCGGCATGGCCAGCACCACCGGCTCCCAGCTGTACGCCCCGCTGACCGCGACATAAGCCCCAAGCACCATGAGCGGCCCCATCAGCACAAAAGACAGCACGGCCCCCAGTCCCCGCTTCTTGTACACAAACGGTTCCCCGGTATAGGCATACGCCCCCGCCATACCCGCTATTCCTACATAAATGAGGCTCGGCGCGCTGAGCTTCATCAGCACAAGCCCAATCAGCCCGGTCCCGGCCAGACACAGCATGCTGAACCCAAACACCGCGAGATCAAAAGCCGTCCGTTCATATTTCAAAAATTTATAAGTCCTTTCTCCTGGCCGATGGTATTTGAACGAACCCTCATAAAAATCATTCACAAGGTTTGCGCACGCCTGAACCAGCATGCCGCCGATGGTCACCAGCGCAATCCTCGCCCAAATCAGGGCCGCGCCGTCCTCAATCAGCATCCCGCTGCGCCACGCCACCAGAATGCCAAGGGTCGTCGAGCTGACCGCCAGCGTCAGCGAAAGAGGTCTGAGCGCGATCCAGAGGTCTTTCACAATTTTCTTTTTCGAAATTCTCTCTTTTGTTTCGATTGTCTCTGTATATTTCATTGTCTTGTCGCCCGCCTTACTCGATAATTTTTTGTCACAATCCATAGTATACCTCATGACACCAGTGTCTTGGAAATTTGGTTATATTGTTAATATTGAAACAATCCAAAAGCCATTATACAATAGGAGTGTTAATTCGAACTAGAAAGGTGGATCCTACTTGAAAAAATCATCGTACTTATCACTCCTGCTGGCATTCCTGCTGGTCACCGCCCTTATAGTCACAGGCTGTCAGAAACCTGAAGCTGAAATACCTGCTGAGCCGACGGTTTCGGAACCATCGGCAGAAAGCACTAAAAATGAGCCGGCTACCTTAAAAATTGGGGTCATGCCTGCCGTAGACTCCGCGCCTATCTTTTTAGCCGCGAAAAAAGGCTATTTCGAAGAACTTGGCCTGACCGTGGACGTCCAGGTCTACACCAATGCCATGAACCGCCAGAGCGCGCTCCAGAGCGGCGAACTGGACGGGGCCATGACGGACATGATCGCCCTGGTCAACAACGTCCAGAATGGTTTTGACATCAAAGTCACGACGAGCACAGACGGTGCGTTCCCCTTCCTGATCAAAGGCGAGCTGAAGGACGGCGGCGCTGTCAAAGTGGGCATGATGGAAGTCAGCGTGTCGAACTACCTGTCAGACAGAAGTCTGGAAGGCCGTTACGACGTCGAGAAAATCTACATTAACGAAATTCCAGCGCGCCTTGAAATGATTGGCAAAGGCGAGCTGGATATGGCCGTTATCCCTGAGCCTATGGCGTCCATGGGGGAACTTAACGGCCTGACGAAGCAGCTCATTGAGAATCCGGACGCGTTTTCGCCGGATGTCATGGTGTTTACAGGTAAAGCCATCAGCGACAAGGCTTCGGCGGTGCAGCGGTTTCACGATGCCTACAACAAGGCCATTGCTGACATTCAGAAGGATGACAGCGAAGCCCGGGCGCTCCTCGTCGAAGTGCTGAAGCTGAAGCCTGAAATCACCGACAAGATCCTCATGCCCGAGTACCACCTGGCGCGGGTGCCGGATGAGGCTTATCTCAAGACCATCATGGACTGGAACGAGCGCGTCCTGGGCAAAAAAATCGAGCTCGGGTACGAAGACCTGATTGAAGGGAAGTTTGTGCAGTGATAGAGATCCGCGACCTGGAAGTGGCCTATGATCAGGACATTGCTCTGAAAGAACTTAATTTGAGCGTGCCGGCGCACTCGACCTGCGCTGTCATTGGGTCTTCCGGGTGCGGCAAGACGACGCTGCTCTACGCGCTGGCGGGGCTGGTCAGGCCCCAGTCCGGGTCTATAGTCATTGGCGGCAAATCCGTCAGCGGGATCCGCAAGGAGACAGGGCTTGTGCTCCAGGACTATGGCCTGCTGCCATGGAAGACCGTGCGGGATAATCTGGCATTTCCGCTGAAGGCGCGGGGCTTTGGCGCTGTGGAGACGAGCGAGCGGGTGGGCGCCATGCTGGAGGAGTTAGGTCTGGAAAGCCTCGGACACCGGCTGCCGGGGGAACTCAGCGGGGGTCAGAAGCAGCGGGTAGCCATCGGCCGGACTTTGGTCCTGGAGCCGGACGTGCTGCTCATGGACGAGGCGTCCTCGGCGCTGGACGCCATGACCAAGGAGCTGATCCAGAATCTGGTGCTGCGGCTGCACCGGGAGCGGCAGTTTACCCTGGTGCTGGTGACGCACAACATTGAGGAAGCGGTATTCCTGGGACAGCGCATCCTGGTGATGGCCGATGGTCGCGTTCAGGAACAAATTGACAATCCATATTTTGGAGAGGCGGACTTCAGGGATCATCCGTCTTTTTTTGAGATGAGCCTGAAGATTCGGAGGCGGTTGTATGAGCAGGCTTAAGGGCGAAATGCGGCAGCTGGGCGGAGACAGGGCGCAGAGCGGCGACAGGACGAAGAGCGACGACAAGAGTCAACGGCGTTTGCGCTCGAGTGCCAGTCTGAGCGGGAGTTGGCTGCAGACCCTCTACGGCATGCTGGCGATCCTCCTGTTTTGGTATGTGATGCATATTTCGGTGGGCTCCGCGGCCATTCCGGCGCCTCATACAGCGATCCTGCATTTTCTCAGGATCTTTCCGGGAGAATTGAGCAAGCACCTGCTGGTCAGCCTCGGGCGGATTTCTGTGGCGCTGCTGGTCTCACTGGTGCTTGGCGGCGCTTTAGGACTTTGGATGGGGGTCAGCGAGCGGGCGGACCGTTGGCTCAGCCCCGTGGTCTATCTGCTGTACCCTCTGCCCAAAATTGCTTTTCTGCCGGTGCTGATGATTCTGTTCGGACTGGGGGAAACCTCTAAGATAATGCTGATTATCATCATTATTATTTTTCAGATTTTGGTGGCGGCCAGAGACGGCGTCCGGGAGATTTCCAAGGAACTGTACTATTCAGTGCTGTCTCTGGGGATTGGCCGAAGCGGGCTGTACCGGCATCTGATCCTGCCGGCGACGCTGCCCAAGATTATGACAGCCCTGCGCATCTGCGTGGGGGTCAGCATTTCCATTTTGTTCTTTGGAGAAAACTATGCGACAACCTACGGCATAGGCTATTTCATCATGAACAGCTGGCTTATGGCCGACTACGTGGAAATGTTCAGCGGGATTCTGGCCCTGAGTTTGATGGGATTTCTGCTGTTTAAAGGGATTGACCTCCTGGAGGCCCGTTGGTGCCGGTGGACACGGCTTACGCGAAGGCTAACAGACGTGCATAAATAAAGATGTCGCTGCATTTCAGAGAGCTTGCTCTCTGAAGTGTGGCGTCATCTTTATTTGTATAGCGCGCTGTATTAATTCATCTTCTAAGAACAGATTTTTATCTAAAGTGATACACCAGGTCTCAATTAGATCAATTTCACTAAGAATTTTCTTTAGTATTTGTTGATCTCGATTTTCAAGAAAATTATTGTCCATACACTCTGACCACCTTTTTAGGAATGATCAAAGCATTTTTATCCAGAGGAGCGTGCACAACATCCACTTTCATGTTCAAGCGATCTTCAATGCTATATTTAAAGTCAATTATTGTAAAGAGTGAAACTTCCGGCGTATGAAATTCAACTAACAAGTCCAAATCGCTCTTATCTGTGGCTGATCCATCAGCATAAGAACCAAAAATTGAAACCTTTTTGACTTTGTACTCTTCGGCAACTTCTTTAATTACATTTTCAATTTGTGGCAGATTTAACATAAACTCACCTCGTTTTCGCTTCTTATTACATTACATTCATTATACCCCTTTAAGTACATAATTGAACATTATAAAAACAGGCCCATACCTACCCCAAGACAGCTTTGAGGTGCGGATGAGCCTGTTTTCGTTTTTTCGCTTAAATCTTTTTGTTAAAAATCTCGAAATCCATTGCGGCTCATGCTCTCCCGGGCTTACTGAACACTTAAGCTCTGGCCCCGGTTTCAAACCTGTCCGCGTCACCAAACTAAAAGTTGTCCGCGCGGCTGGCGCCTATTGCGGCTGGCGCCTATCGCCCCCAAGCAAAAATTACTTCAGCTGCTCAATCAAATTTACCATCTCAATGGCAGTAACAGCAGCATCGAAACCTTTATTCCCCGCTTTAGTGCCGGCGCGCTCAATGGCCTGCTCAATGGTATCCGTAGTCAGAACCCCAAAAATCACCGGAATCCCCGTATCCAGGGACACATGGGCAACACCCTTGGTGACTTCGCTGGAAACGTAGTCAAAGTGCGGCGTGGAACCCCTGATAACCGCGCCCAGGCAAATTACGGCGTCATAGCGGCCGCTTGACGCCATTTTCTTCGCAATCAAAGGAATCTCAAAGGCCCCCGGTACCCAGGCAATCTCAACCTGATCCTCAGAAGCCCCATGTCGCTTCAGTGCGTCCAGAGCGCCGCCCAAAAGCTTGCCGCCAATAAACTCATTGAACCGCCCAACAATGATCCCATATCGCTGTTTGTCAGATACTAATTTGCCCTCATAAACCTTCATTTCTTTTCCTCCTCAAAGTTAAGCTCGTGGCCCATTTTTTCTTTTTTAGTCTTCAGATAAAACTCATTCCGCTCATTATGATTGAGCTGGATGTGCACACGCTCCACGATCTCCAGCCCATAGCCGGACAGCCCCGTAATCTTCTGAGGGTTATTGGTCATCAGCCGGATCTTGTGAAGCCCAAGCTCCATCAGGATCTGCGCCCCAATGCCATAATCCCTGAGGTCATCCTCAAAGCCCAGCATGCGGTTGGCCTGCACCGTATCATACCCCTGGTCCTGCAGCGCATAGGCTTTGATCTTATTGATCAGGCCAATGCCGCGACCCTCCTGGCGCATGTACAGAAGCACTCCACGGCCCTCCGCCTCAATGCGCTTCATGGCTTCGGCATACTGCTCGCCGCAGTCACAGCGCAGTGACCCAAAGGCATCCCCCGTCAGGCACTCCGAATGCACTCGGACCAGGACCGGTTCCTCCGTCGCCACATCCCCCTTGACCAGCGCCACGTGGTGCTCGCCATTCAAACGGTTGATGAACCCAATCATCCTGAAATCGCCATACTTCGTGGGCATGTCTGCCTCTGCCACCCGTTCCACCAAAACCTCCGACTTGCGTCGAAACCGAATCAGTTCCTCAATGGTAATCATCTTAAGGCCATGCTTCCTGGAGTACTCAATCAGCTCCGGCACGCGTGCCATGGTCCCGTCGTCATTCATGATCTCGCAGATGACGCCCGCAGGCTGAAAGCCCGCCAGCTTCGCCAGATCCACAGCGGCTTCTGTGTGACCCGCACGTCGCAGTACCCCGCCTTCCTTGGCCACCAGTGGAAAGATGTGCCCCGGACGCATAAAGTCCGCCGGCTTTGCTTCTTCCTCCAGCAAGTGCTGGATCGTCATGGCCCGCTCCCCTGCGGAAATGCCCGTGGTGCAGCGCATGGAGTCCACCGACACCGTAAACGCTGTCTGCTTCGGATCCGTATTGCGGTCGATCATGTCGTAAATGCCCAGCGCGTTCAGACGCTCCCGGAGCATAGGCACGCAAATCAGCCCCCGTCCGTGCTTGGCCATGAAGTTGATGGCCTCCGGCGTCGCCTTTTCGGCGGCCATGAGCAGATCCCCTTCGTTTTCCCTGTCCTCATCGTCCACGACGACGATCATTTCCCCAGCCTTTAAGGCCTCTATCGCTTCTTCAATCGTACAAAATCCCATTGGCAGGACACCTCCCGTTTTCAATCGTTCATAAACCAAAGACTTTAGTTTTTGCCGATGGTCACGTTAACGTCACCATCGGCAAAAAGCTTCTAATAAGCTTTTATGCGAATCCATTCTGTTTTAGAAAGTCCATGGTCAATGGGCTCTTTTTCTCCGGCGCGAACTGCAATAACCGCTCCACATATTTGCCCACCAGGTCGCATTCAAGGTTCACCTCGTCGCCGACCCGCTTCCGCAGGAGAATCGTCTCATCCTTGGTCACCGGAATGATCGACACGCTGAACGCCGCGCCCTCCAGTTGGGCCACCGTCAGGCTGGTGCCGTCCATAGCTATGGACCCCTTCTGAATGATGTAGCGCAGCAGCGCCTCAGGCGGCTCCACCGTCATCCAGGTGGCGTTGCCCTCTTGCCGCAGCGCCCGGATCACGCCCACGCCGTCAATGTGCCCGGACACCATGTGCCCGCCAAAGCGGCCGTTCGCGCTCATGGCCCGCTCCAGGTTCACCGGGCTGCCCTTTTTCAGCGCCCCGAGGTTCGAATACCGCAGCGTCTCCGGCATGACGTCCGCCGTAAACGTGTCCTTCGTGAACCGCACCACCGTCAGGCACACCCCGTTGGTGCTGATGCTGTCCCCATTTCTCACGTCCCCGAGCACCGTCGACGCCCGCACGGTCAGTTGCGCCGCAGGACCCGACCGTGCGATTCCTTCGACAACGCCAATCTCTTCAATGATGCCAGTAAACATCTTCCACTACCCCTTTTTATTTTTGCCGATGGTCACTCAAATTCGCGCCTCAATCAGCAGGTCATCTCCTATTTCGACGGCCTTCATCCCTTTCAGGCGAACCGCATTCTCGAGAACCTCTATACCGCTTCCGCCTACCGGGGTCGGCGCATTCTGCCCTCCCAGGATCTTGGGCGCTATAAACATCAGAACTTTGTCCACGATTTTGCTTTCCAGGGCTGAGGCATTCAGCGTCGCGCCGCCTTCCAGAAGCAGACTGTCAATGCCCTGCTCTCCAAGGACAAACATGAGATAGTCCAGGTCGACCTTACCGTCCTTTTGAGGCGTAATGATCAGCTTTACGCCCGGCATGGACTGAAGCGCGGTTGCCTTTTCACTGTCCGCACGGTCTGTGGTCGCGATCAGGGTCGGCGCGTCTGAGTCCAGATGCAGTATTTTGGCGTTCAGCGGAATCTTCAGGGTCGAATCCACCACAACCCTGATTGGATCTCTGCCCTGCTTGCCTTTCAGCCTCGTGGTCAGCTTAGGGTCATCCTTGAGGACCGTTCCAATGCCCACCATGATAGCCTTCAGTTCGTGACGAAGCTGATGCACATATTCCCTGGCAGCCTCAGAGGTAATCCATTGTGATTCACCGGTGACCGTGGCTATCTTTCCATCCAGGGTCATGGCTGCCTTCATGACGCAGAAAGGCTTTTTAGTGGTGATGTATTTGATGAAGACTTCATTGAGGGCTTTTGCTTTTTCTTCCAGCAGTCCCACTTCGACCTCAATGCCCTGTTTTCTCAGCATCTGGATGCCCCTGCCTGCGACAAGGGGATTCGGATCCTCCATAGCAATATAGACTTTTGAGAAGCGGTTCTCAATCAGCTTTAAGGCGCAAGGCGGGGTTTTGCCATAGTGGGAGCACGGCTCCAGGGTGACATAGATTTCAGCGCCCTCAACAGACTCAGACGCATTCTCAATGGCATTCACCTCTGCGTGAGGCCCGCCGTACATGGCATGATACCCTTCACCAATAACCCTGCCCTCTTTGACGATAACCGCTCCGACCAAAGGATTCGGGCTGGTCCTTCCCGCCCCGAGTTTTGCCAGCTCAAGCGCACGCTGCATGTGCTGAATATGATAGGCGTTCATCAGTGTTCCCTCCTCTTTAAATGAAACTGGGGGTCGATAGGCGCTAGCCGCTGACACCGAGTTTCTTCCCCAACTTCAGCTTTTTTTGAAAATAAAAAACCCTGAAGCGTTGTTCTTCAGGGTTTGACAATACAGCTTTGATCGAGGGTGCGGGGAAACAGCACCATCGGCAAAAAATCAATCTTCTTCCATCCAGACTTTACTGTCGGTTCTGGAATTGCACCAGATCAACCGCGGGAGCGGCTCGTGGACTGTACCACCGGTCGGGAATTTCACCCTGCCCTGAAGATGTTATGAAATTATCCTAATGATAATATGAATCAGTCATGTTGTCAAATTAATATCATCTTCGAACAATTATAATGCTATATCTTTCTGACCATTTAACTTTATGAATGGCTCAGCTCTGATTCGACCTGATGAAATATTTCTAACGCTGACTTTGTTCCAATTTCTGCAAGTTCATGTACTTCTCTTTCAATTCGATTCTTTTGTTCTTGATCTTTCATGATCTTTGTATTAATTAAAACATTGAGTTTTGCACCCTGAAGTGCCGCCATACAAAATATTACACCGACGCCGACATCACTGATCGCAAGTTTCGTACCTTTCTGCGCATATTCCCTATGAAACTCGATCGCCTCACAACAGCATCTTGCGATTTCCAGAGGCACCAGGGTAGCTTGAATCAAAGCACTCTGGAGTGCTTCATCCTTAGTTTTTCTCTCGTTGTCTGTAATGGCGGCCATGCCATATGCCTTAGAAAGAGGCAAAAAAACCTTTGCGTCTTCTTCAACAAGAAACTTCAGTCTTTCCAAAATCAAAGAGGATTTATTCTGCAATTCAATTAAATCCTGCTCAAAGGCTTGATATTTCTTTTTGCCGATGGTCAGGTTTCCCACCATCATCCCCAGCGCCATGCCCTGCGCACCGACATAGGCAGAAGCGCCGCCACCCCCCGGAACTGGCGATTTTGAGCTCAGCTCATCCAAAAATACGTTGCAACTGCTATCCAGCATCTTCCCACCTCTTTCGATTATTGATCTTCCATGCCATAGAGGCTGATGAGGGTCTGCCTCTATGGCATGAAATAGTCAAGCTAAGGGTTCATTCGTTCACAGGCAAGCACCACATTATTCAGCAGTACTGTCGTTGTAACAGCACCAACGCCGCCAACTGCTGGTGTAATTGCCTGCACATGGTCCGCAACTGCTTCGAAGTCTACATCTCCACAGATCCTGCCCAATTCATCCACATTAATGCCAACGTCGATAACAACTGCGTCCTTTCGAAAATAACCAGCATCCATAAACTTGGCTTTTCCAACTGCAGCGATCACTACATCCGCGTTCGAAGTGACAGTGGCCATGTCTTTAGTCTTGGAATGGCAAATCTGAACTGTTGCATGCTCATCCAGCAATAACATTGCGAGTGGTTTTCCGACGACGAGACTTCTGCCCACTACAGCAACCTTGGCACCCTGAATCGGTACTTCGTAAAATTTGAGAACTTCGACGGCCGCTTGAGCAGTACACGGTACGAAGCTTTTAGACCCGCCTTCGAACACATGAACCAGATTGTCAGGCGACATGCAGTCAATGTCTTTACCCGGATGAATCAGTTTAATGATTTCTTCTTGATTAATTTGGGGTGGAAGCGGCCTGAAAAGCATGATGCCATGAACTCTGTCATCAATATTGGCTGCCCTTAAAACAGCTTTTAAGGTTTCTGCATTTGCGTCTGCTGATAGTGCTTCAACCTCAGCATTTATCCCTAGTGCCTTACAATTTTTCAATATCCCTTTTTCATACGAAAGATCATCTTCTCGCTCACCCACTCGAATGATCAACATTTTAGGGGTTATGCCCCTCATTTTGAGTTGGTCAATACGTTCGATCATGTCTGCCTTCATGTGCTGGGCAACAATTTTTCCGTCCAGAATTTTGCTCATAACAGCCTCCTAAAATAACCCTACAATCTCTCCGCTTTCGAGGATGTCGATATGGTTCGCGGATGGTACCTTAGGCAGACCAGGCATTCTCATGATCTCCCCGGCAAGGGCTACCAGGAAGCCTGCGCCAACAGACGCCTTGACTTCGCGCACCGTAATCTTGAAGCCGCTTGGTCTTCCAAGCTTTGTTGGGTCATCTGTCAGAGAGTACTGGGTTTTAGCCATACAGATTGGGAGGTGGCCTACGCCGTCTTCTTCAAACTTCTTAATATCCTTAAGCGCTTTCGATGTAAACTCCACACCGTCTGCCCCGTAGA
>WXFH01000012.1 GCA_009881125.1 Acidaminobacter sp.
CGGTAACCACTGGTTCTTTTTGTCATGCCATGAATTCTTAAAATCTAACTTCATAACTATAATACCCTCAAAACAACTAAGGAGCAGGGATTCAAAGAATCCCCACCCCAACTATTGACTTAGAGCCAAATAAAAAAAGAGGTGTCTTTGCAGACACCTCCATTTTTAAAGATTAATTATTTTGTAGCAGTTACTTTTGTATCTTCAGTGATAGCGTTGCCTGCAACGTCAGCTGTACCTTCGCTGTCAACAACTTCTACAACTACTGTTTGGTTAGTGTTGTAATCATTGAGTGTGTAAATCTCGTACTCGTCTTCATCGATCATCATGAAGCTGTCAAGATCAACAACAACGCCGTTGATTGTAACTTCGAAATCGGTGAGTGCGAACGTTCCAAGATCTTCACTGAAAGTGAGTGTAATTGTTGAAGAATCAGATTTCTCAGCAGCTTTCAAAACTGGTTTAACGTTATCTGCCAAGCCGTAAACGATTTGGTAGAGGTCGTCAGAATCAATTTCTTCGCCGTCAGAACCGAGAACTTTATTGGAGATTGCAAGTACTACCGGATCGGAATCCTTGATAGCGCCATCAGGAAGCTCAATCATAACAACATCTTTATCAGCAGACTCAAAGTAAAGTGCTGTGCCAGCTGGAAGTGATGCACCATCAAGTTTGTAGTTTGCAGCTACGAGTGCGCTGGAACCCATTTCATCAGAGAACTCAACATAAATTGTGTTGTCAGAGCCGTATACATCAACGACCATGATGTCATCAGAAGAAGCGGATTTCTTAACAGTTGTAGTAAATGCTTTGTTACCATTACCAGACTCATCTTCAACAGTACCTTTAGCAACAGTAAGTGTGAAAGTACCGGAACCGATACCGTCAATACCCATGTCTACTGAAAGAATTGTCTCATCTTCATCTGTATCTTCTACGATCATAAGACCTGCTACAGCAAGTTTTACGCCATCTTCGTCAACAACGAGAACATCTGTAGTTGCATAATCATCAGCAAGAACGATGATTTCATCGAAGCGAAGCTCAAAGTACTGATCGTCAACAACTTTGCTTTGGCCAGCAAGAAGAGCTGGTGAAGTTGTGTCAAGTGACATTTTGAGTGTAGTTGTATATTTGCTGCCATACATATCGTTTACAGCTGCTTGATAAGAAGTAACTGTGACTGCGAGATTAAAGACATCATCGCCATCATCATACATGTCGTCAGCAAGAGTAGGGTCAACAGAAACTACCCAAACATCTGCCTCGTCCATAACTACGTCAGTTACGATGTCAATACCACCATTTTTAGCAGTAACAGTTGGAGCATATTTAAGGTTCTTTGTGAATTCGATTTCGAACTCATAATCGCTTGTTTGCTCGACGCCAACAACTACCGGAGCTGCATCAGTATCAGAGATGATGAATGATGTAGCAATAAAGCCAGCAACATTAGCGTCATCTTGAAGGTCTTCAACATTAGCAAAAGTAGCGGTGTACTTACCGTCTTCAAGATCAAGATCCTGAATATCGATTTCGAGTTCTTTAACTGGCTCTGTGAGGTCATACTCGTCGCCATCAGTCATAGCAACGCCGTCAACTTTAACAAGACCAATTGCGCCAACATACTCGTTGAAAGTAACTGTGAGAATATTGGAATCAACTTCAGCAGAAACTACTTCTGGAGCTGCATCATCATAGAAGATGAAAACAGTTTTGTAGTCAGCGCCAAGCTCATTCATATCAGCGTCAAGAAGGTCTTCGCTGACAGTAACATTGATTGAAGTGATAGCTTGAGCAGCATCTTCAAGTGTAAGAATGACTACATTTGTCTTGTCGCGTTCTGCTTCGAAATCAATGCTGTCAAGCTCAACGCTTCCAACTTTGAGTTCGTAGTTTTCTTCATCTTCAGCAGAACCTTCGTTCACAGCTTTAGTGAAGACGATTTCAATTTCATTTGCGTTAAGTGCTTTTACAGAAGAGACTGCAAGCACTGCAGGTTGCATGTAGCCAAGCTTAACGCCAAGAGCAACTGCTTCGCCTTTAACGTTTGTATTCAAAGTTGTGTACATAACTTTGAACAGGTCGCCACGAAGGATGCTGCTAGTAGCAGGTGTGCTGACACCAGCCATAAGGCCTTTAGCAGTAGCAACTTCTACAGCGTTTGCCCATGTGAAGTCAACATCAGCTTCATAGCCAAGAGCTTTGAGCATGAAAACTGCGACTTCTTGTGCAGTGACTGCACCAGCTGGGTTGAACATGCCAGCGCCAACGCCTGCAGTCCACTCGTTCATTTCAGCATAAGCAATGTAAGGAACTGCCCAGCTGAAGCCAGCAAGATCAGTGAAAGTTGAAGGAAGCGCAAAAGATTTTGCCTCTTCAAATTTACCCATCATTCTAGCCATAATTACCATCATTTCTGCGCGGTTCAAGTTCTGATCTTCATTGAGGTTACCGTTTTCGTCACCTGCAAGAAGGTTCATCCCCTTAAGAATTTCGCCTGCTGTTTGATCAGCTGCAAAACCCATTGGGATCATTCCTAACACTAACACGAGTGCCAGGACGAGAGAAAGTACTCTCTTCATCTGCAAATTCCTCCCTTTTAATAAGTGTGTGAAGGGTATTGTACTGCGCCTTCAGCCTTACCCTTCTCAGAGGCTGTCGACTTTGTTCTTCTGATGCAGAGTTTTGAAACTCCACCTTCTGCAACAGATTATACCATTTGGTAGGAAGTGGAGCAACTAGCCAAATGTTTTGTAATACAACTGTAAAATGAGACTTACTGAGCTCTACATGAGCATTATACCTTAGTTTCACTCAGTTTGCCGTTACAGTTATATTACATATCGCAAAACGGCCAAAGCCGCAAATGCCAATGGTTTGACAGATTGATGTAAAATTTTCGCAATACTTGTTTCTGTGGATTTTGTGGATAACCTATAATTTGCATATAAATTTCTTTATACATTCTGTGTATACTGTGGATTATTGAGATTTCAACCATTTCAAACTTTCCTGAAGGGGTTGATCCATTACCTGTAGATTATAACTTTCATAAATTGAGCGATCAACTGATTTTTTCAATGCGGCATCTAAAATACCATCTGCTGGCAGACTATTTGACTCTTCATAGTTTAGAATTGCATTTTTAGTTCCAGCGTCATAGATGCCTGTTGCGGCTACAGGATAGCCTAAAATCTTAAGTCTCTGCTGCAGTGCGTAAAGCACTAAATGATTCTGATCCGTCTGCAATGTGCCAAAATCATAAAAAGGCGCCAGATTCTCGTACAGTGTAAGATCTGATCTGACTGATTCAATATAGAAATCCGGCGCAACACCAATGTCATTTATTTTGAGACCGTTAGGTCCATAATACTCCGCAACGGTCATCTTGATGCCATCTCCTGACAAAAAACGCCGCACTTCCTGAACCGTTCCCTTTCCATATGTCGTTTCGCCAAAGAGTTTGACATTATCCCGCCCTTTCAAAGCTGCCGCCAAAACCTCCGACGCACTCGCAGAATTAGAATCAATTAATACCGCGACTTTTCCGGAAAAACCTGACAGTCTTGCCTTTTCAACGACATCTGGCTCTCGTCTGTAGTCAATCGTTACAATTTCAGCGCCCGCCGGCAAAAAGGTACTCGCAATATCTACCGCTACATCCAGATAACCCCCGGGATTCCCCCTCAAATCCAGTACAATGTCTGTAATCCCAAGGCTTTGGAAGTTAGCTAGTGCATAACGAACCTGATTGTCCGCATCCTCACCAAAATCCTCTAGCTTAATATACCCTACATCTCCAGACAGCATTTTCGTGGTTACGCTTTTAATCGTTATTTTTTGACGCGTCAAATTAAAAGAAAGTTCCCCTGATCGACCAGATCTCAAAATACCCAATTGAACCTCAGTACCTGCAGAACCCTTAATCTTTGACACAACAACTTCAAGAGATTGTCCCCTGATGGTTTCACTATTCACTTTTACAACGATATCATCCGTTAAGATCCCTGCTTTTTCCGCAGGTGAGTCAGGGATAACCTTTTGAACTCTGACATAAGGTTTGTCTTCAATCAAATATAAACCTACGCCTTCAAAGTTATTGTTCAGTCCATTGAGGAGATCCGTCATTTCCTGTTTTGATAAGTAGGCGCTGTATGGATCTAATATTTCAAACATTCCCCTGATCATACCTTCTGTCAGCTGGGCATCCTCGACTTCAAGATAATAGTTCTCTTTAATAAAATCCTTCAAAAAACTTGTCGAATCTATTTCTATCTTCACATCCGAAAAAGAAGGAGTCATTAATGATACAATCATTATTGCCAAAATAAGAAGCAACTTAAAATTTCTCATCCTCTTCAACCTCCCGCTAAAGCCCGTCTCTATCATTATAGCCCTTAATCCAAGTCCGCGCAAACGTTTCAGAGGAATTTAATAACTTTATGTCAACATGAAACGGGCCGAAGCAATTGCTCCGACCCGTTTATAACAACACTGTGATTTCAATTGAAGATTAAACGTCGTAACCCATCTTACCCAAGATAATCTTCTCAGGCGTTACCGGCAGCTTTCTGATCCGAACACCTGTAGCGTTGAAGATGGCGTCCGCAATCGCCGGGCTCGGCGTATTGATGCAGACCTCGCCTACAGACTTGCCACCAAACGGACCGGATGGCTCGTAGCTTTCAACAAAGTCTACAGTGATCTTAGGCACGTCGCTGCGGGTCGGGATCTTGTACTCCAGGAGAGAGTTGGTTTTCAACTTGCCATCAATAAACTTGACATCCTCGAAGACTGCCATACCCATACCTTGAACCAGCCCGCCCTCCATCTGGATTAATGCCAGCTTAGGGTTGAGGATGGCGCCGCCATCTACAGAAGCGACATAATCAATGATCTCAAACTCACCGGTTTCCATATCCACTTCAACCTCAGCAAAGCCTGCAAGGAACGGCGGCGGGGATTTCTCCGTAACATGGGAGCCGTGGCCAACCAATTGCTTCTGATTCTTGACATAGAGAAGCTTCATAGCCAGATCCGCAAGATTGATGGACTTTTCGCCGCAGAAGACGCGCTCGCCGTCATATTCGCACTGCTCAGGAGCTTCTTCGATCATTGCAGCACCTTCGTTAAGGATTTGGGATCTAATGTCCTCAGCGGCATTGATGACCGCTGTTCCGGTAATATAAGTTGTACTGGAGGCGTACGCACCGACGTCAAACGGCGTCACGTCTGTATCCGAGGAGTGAACGCTGATCTTCTCAAGAGGTACACTGAGCACCTCAGCGGCGATCTGAGCCAATACCGTATCAGAGCCCGTGCCCAGATCCGTAGCGCCCATCATGAGGTTAAAGCTGCCATCTTCGTTCAACTTAATGATGGCCGCGCCCATGTCGATGCTCGGAATGCCGGAACCCTGCATGGAAAGCGCCATGCCGACGCCTCTGACTTTATTTCCGTTGACCTGAGGCTTGCCATATTTCTCATCCCACCCAATGAGCTTTTTTCCATGCTCAATACAAGTGGACATTTTGTTGTTTTCAATGAGTTTAAGCGGTTTTTTAATGCCATCTGAGCCAAAGGCTCTATAGACCAGATGGGTTTCCCCTTCTGCAGTATGGTTGAGTTCACGAATACGGCATGGGTCCATGCCCATTTCAAAGGCTAACTCATTGATGGCAGACTCGATCGCGAAGACACCCTGTGTGGTGCCATAACCGCGAAGTGCGCCGCCCGGCGTACGGTTCGTATAGACGACATTGCCCTCAAAGTCAAAGGCGTCCATTTTGTTGTACATGGAGATGACTTTGAGGCACGCGGCGCTGAAAACGGTGCGGGCGTGCTCGCCATAGGCGCCAGTGTCGGAGATGCCGTTGACTTTGATGGCGCGAATGATGCCGGCATCATCGGCGCCTACTTTATAAGTAAAGACCATAGGATGGCGTGTATAGGTGGATTCGAAAGCTTCCTTGCGGGTGTAGGTCAGCATGGAAGGACGGCCGGTTTTCAGAGTAACGAAAGCCGTGTAAAACTCCGTATGGAGAGCCTGCTTGCCGCCAAAGCCGCCGCCTATGCGAGGCTTGATCACGCGGATCTTGGACACCGGGAGGTCAAGGGCATGGGCCAAAATTCTGCGTGCATGGAACGGTACCTGTGTGGAAGTTGTAACAACCA
The DNA here is from genome assembly GCA_009881125.1 of Acidaminobacter sp. Next base: position 6,178 of record WXFH01000012.1, read on the forward strand.
AGCGGTCATTGTGATCCAGGTGAGCGTTGGAACGGTGAGTTTCCATCATAACGTGAGCCTGGGCCTGGGTGTAATACTTGTGCTCAACCACATGGGTACACTTGCTGAAGGCATCCTCAAGGTTGCCGTAAGCGAGAACGTAGGTCGCTGCAATATTGTTCTCTACATCAACCCCTGAAGGAATTTTCTCAACAACGCCTTCCGGGTGAATGACGGACGGATGACCAATAGCCTTCTCGGCGTCGACTACCGGCTCAAAGACTTCATACTCCACTTTGATGAGCTTCATGGCCTCTTCTGCAGCACGCTCAGTCTCAGCGGCAATGATGGCCACTTCATCACCTACATAGCGGACATATTCGTCCAGCATGCGCTTGTCGTAGTTGGACGGCTCAGGGAAGTTCTGGCCGGCGCGGGTGTATTGGGTTTTAGGTACGTCATAGTGAGTGTATACTGCAACGACGCCTTCAAGGGCAAGTGCCGCGGAAGTGTCAATATTCACGATCCGCGCGAAAGGATGCGGGCTGCGAAGCAGTTTAACCGTTAAATGACTCTTGGTATCGTAGAGGTCTTCCGTATAAGCCGGCGCGCCCATTGCGAGGCGGATGCCGTCCTTTTTGTCATAAGATTTACCGATCACCTTCATACACTATACCTCCAAATACTGGCGAATGCCGCGGAGCTGGCCTTCGTAGCCTGTGCAGCGGCAGAGATTGCCGTTGAGATAGTTTTTGATCTGGTCGTCTGTGGCGCCTTTGCCAAGTTCTTTTTTCATGCCGAGGATTGAGAGGACGAGGCCGGGGCTGCAGAATCCGCACTGCTCGACGCCTTCACCTACAAGGGCAGAGGCGACTTTTTTCGCTTCTTCGCCGGCGCCTTCGATGGTGGTGACCTCGTGACCATCGGCACGGGCACTTAAATAAGAGCAGGACAGGACGGGCTTGCCTTCCACCAGAACGGTGCAGAGGCCGCAGGAGCCGGTGTCGCAGCCGCGCTTGACGCTCTTGAAGCCGAGGCTGCGGAGGGTTTCGAGAAGAAAATCATCCGGGCTGATTTCAGCGGTACGTTTCTTGCCGTTTACAGTCAAAGTTATATTCATAAGAACTGATCCTCCTTAGGCCTAAAGCAGTTTGAGCAGAACGCGCTCGATCAGCGCTGGGGCGACGGCTTTGCGGTATTCTCCGGATGCTCGGAGGTTGGTGGCGAAATCGAGCTCATCGGCAGCCATTTTGGCGGCGGTTTTAGCGGTCTCTGGGGTAAGGCCATTTTCGTTCAGGTAAGCCATGGCGCCAGTCGCGAGCTTAGCCACGCGCGGGCGGATCCCAACGGAGATACGGTACTGGCCGTCGCAGACTGAGGCGGCGGCGTTTATAACAGCAAAGTCGCCCTTGGAACGGCGGATGGAGTCGAAAGCGGCCTTCGTGGTTTCAGGATTCTTGATGACAATTTTTTCAAGGATGTCAAAGCGGCGCTTGCGCTTTGCCAGGAATTCATTGAAGGCCATGCGGCGGTCGCCGTACATGACGAGCTCGGCGTCGAGGGCTAGAAGAGCCGTATTAGGGTCAGAGAAAGCGTACTTGCTGTAGGCGGTCGCGCCCAGAGTAGCAAGATTTCGGAACTGGACGCCGACGATATACTTCATGGCGTCAGACCACATGCCGGAGAAGCAGTTCTTTAGGTAAGGATCCGTTTCGATGCTGCGGAAGGTCGCCATAGCGCCAATTTCCACGGCGTTTTCGATGGGTTTTATGTAGTCGAGGCCGAGGTCAACAAGGTCCACTGCGAGGTCAATCGTTTTGTCGCCAAGCTTCAGCATTAGCATGCCACCGCCGAGGACCTGAGACTTCTTGTTGGATTTCAGAAGTGTCATGGCCTCGTCCATGGTTTGGGGACGGGCGTATTCGCGAATCGTGAGCATGAACAAATCCTCCTCTAAATGAAGTTGCGTGGGAATAACCTTATCTTTAGCAATGCTGTTAGTGAAACAGCTTAGAAGCGAGCGATGCTAGGCGCGTGGGACTTTGGCGACATGAGCATACTTTGAGGTATGTGATTGAGCCAAAGTCCCACGCAACAACGCAGCGCGAAGCTTATAAGCTGTTTCATTTGAATCCTTCGCCGGATGGACCGGTTTGAAATACCAGATCCGTCCGCGAGTGCGTCATGGGGGGCATGACATCATTCTTTTGAGCGGCTTTTCAGTTAGCAGCGCTCGGCTTAGCGCCCGCAGCCTGTCCGGCCGGCGAAAGACTCAAAAATAAAAGTCAGCGCAAGGTATATATACCCTGAGCTGACTTGTTTAAGACTTAAAGATTCTCAAGCACGATCCAGCAATGCTATTGAAGTTGGATGTTTTTCGGTGAACATGGCGTTTCCCCGAACCACGGGATTATTATACGTCCGTGACTACAAATTGTCAATACAATTGAAGGCCTATAGGGGATGCTTCTTCAGATTTTATTGTGAAAAAGACACAAAAGCGTCGAGGACTATTGCGAGAATTGACTGAAAAGTCGGAGTTTGAAGAACCATCGGCTAGCTCTCGTTAACTTCACCTCTTTGATTGTCTGTGTGAATTCAAAGATTTTTCTCTCTGACCAGACCGGCCTTAAAAAACTCAGCTTGATAATCTTTGTTTTTTTGATAGATGACCACGCCAAATCTGTCAATGTGTGTTTTTAGCATTTCATTTTCAATGGTGTTATAATCCAGGACATCAAAAAAATATGGAAGCGGCAGTTCTTCATTAAGACATTCACTCAATCTGCGAATGGTGGAACGGTCAATAATTTCACCCTTCACTGCCAGATCCACATCAGATCCCGGTTTGTAATTCCCCATTGCCCTGCTTCCAAAGAGAACGAGTTCCTCAATATTCGGATCCTTCTTAGCAGCCTCTAGAATATAAGTAAAATCTCTGTCTAAGAGTCCACTCTTTTCATTCTTCCACATTTTCAACCTCTCCGCTCAGCTTCTCATACAGCTTTTTCAGTTCTGGGAAGTATATTTCGGCAATGTCTGTGATCATTTTTTCTGCAAGCTTAGGGTCATAAGTATGAACTGTCAAATTTCGATCTGTGAGGGCGTCGATCCAGACATGTCCATTTTCAATAATTCCTGCCTGAAACGCTGTTTTAATTACTTCTCTCGGACTATTAACCTGAAATACCTGAGCCTCAAGATAATCTTTTAGCACTTTCCAGGCGAGTTCAAAGGAGACTTCAAAAAATTGAATGACCCCGGCGCGTTCCAGCTCGTTATCAATTGGGGCTCCAATATATTTTTCTAGAAGTTTGTAGGATAGCTCAAAATTTGCAAATCTCTGCTTCCATCTGACGACTTTTAAATCTGTCATTTGATTTTCTCCCTCCAATGAACCGTAGATCCATCCCTTTCAAACTCAGCAGTGACCTCTTCTTATCATCCTTCTATGGTGATTTATGATAACCAACCATCGGCCCAAACGCCCTAAAATTTAAACGTCAGCTGATCCACCTCGTGGACACTGTCAATGACGATGTCCTCCAGCGCGCAGGGGACGCCCAGCAGGCCGGTGACGGCAGCTTCGAGCTCGTGGCAGGACTCCAGGTAGAAGACCCGGCGGCTGTACTCGACGAGCTTGGTATTCTGGCGGTTGTTCAGAATGGTTTTTTCGAGGGCGGTGAGAGTGCCGCGAGCGGTGATTTCAACGGTGCTGCCGTGAATAAAAGCCTGGAGGTCCCGCGGGCCTTTGCCGCTGCGCTCCTTGATCAGCGCGGAGATCTCCCCCCTCAGGGATTTTTCCAGAGCCTGCTTTTGCTCCAGATCCACCAGCTGATTGGCGATCAGCGTCGTGCGTACCGAAGCCTTCAGTACCTGTTCCGCCAGTGCTTCGAGCTGCGTCACAAGGACTGTGGTGTCCACCGGCTTTACGTGATATTTAACAATACCCAGGTCCACCGCTTCCAGAATCGTGTCGCTGTCCGACAGAGCGCTCAGGATGATGACCGGCGTCCTGTAGCCCTTCTCCCGCAGCGCCCGCACCATCTCAAGACCCGTCATGCCCGGCATGCGCAGGTCTGTCAGGATGATGTCCGGCAGCTGCTCCTCAAAGCGCTTCAGGCCGTCCTGTCCGTTCTCGCCGGTGATCAGCTTGCCGACCCGGCGCTTCAGAAATTTCGAAAACTCCTCCCGGGTATCCGCCTCGTCCTCCACGTAAAGAAGCCGGATGTGGGAAAGCAGGGATGGGGTGCCTTGGGTCATGGGGTCTCACTCCTTAAGGGCTCAAGATTGGGCTTTGCCGATGGTCGCGCGGCAGTCTCCCCAGCGGCGGCGTTGTCTGCTTGTCCCGCGTTTGCCAGAACCACAGCCTTCGCCGGGATCCGGATGGCAAAGCTGGCGCCGGCCGCATTACTCTCCTGCAGAACCAGCTGGCCGCCAAACTGATTCTCAATAATGGATTTCGCGATATACAGACCCAGTCCGGTGCCTTTGCCGCCGGTCTTGGTGGTGAAGTAGACGTTGAAAATGTCGTCCTTTAGCGCTTCAGGCACGCCGGGGCCGGAGTCTCGGACAATGATCCCGCAGCAGGCATCCGGTTTTGGCAGATTGGGTGCAGTGAGTTCCAGTGCCGTGACCGGGCTGCCCTGATCACTGAGACAGCCGCAATCATCGGGGGCAGTGAGCTCGATGTCGATAAACCTTTGATCCACAGGCGTGCCCGCCATAGCCATGGCATCAATAGCATTTGTGACCAGGTTGAAGAGCACCTGGGAGAAGCCCTGTCTGGAGCCCGCCAGTTCGAAGGCGGCTCGGGCATGGATGCTGGCCTTCACTTTGTTGAAGCGGAGGTTCTCCTCCAGCAGATCCAGAACGGTTTCGATTTCTTCCTGAGGCGAGAAGACTACCGGAGTGCTGTCCGGCTTTAAAAAGTCTCTGAAGTCATCTATGGTTTCCGACATTTTCTTGATGAGACGCTTGGATTTTTCAATGGCCTTGGTGAGCTCGTCCGGATGGAGATCGCCGTAATGGAAGCCGTCCTCCAGATTGCTGAGGATCAGGGACAGGTTGTTCAGGGGCTGGCGCCACTGGTGGGCAATGTTGGCGACCATTTCGCCGGTGGCGGCGAGTCTGCCCTGGTGGGCAATGAGGGCCTCTTTCTGGCGGTTCTCGTCCAGTTCCTTTTTAAAGAGCCGCTCGAGCTCCAGGTTGATCTGCTCCAGCTTGAGGCTGAGGCGCTCTCTACCTGGGACGTCCAGGACTTCCAGGGAATCCAGAGGCTTGATAGCCTCCGGTCCAATTTCCGCGGCAATGTCGTCGACTATGGCTCGGAAGCGGGCTTCGCTCCGTCGGACGGCCTCTTCCTCAAAGAGGTCCCAGGTGATGTCCTCGATCATGGCCAGGTTGACCATTTCGTCCGTTTCAGGGTCCTTGATCCGCGTCATGAAGACCCGGGCGTGGAGCAGGGTGCCGTCTTTGCGGACGTAAGTACGTTCGATCTCGATTTCGTTCAGATGACCATCGGCAAGGGCTGAAAGCTCTTCTGAGCCCTGGTCTCTGGAGTTTGGATCCACCAGATCCAGTATGTTCATGCCAATCAGCTCTTCCAGCGGATAGCCAATCTGTCTGGCCCAGGTCCCGTTGGCCTGAAGGATTGTGCCATTCATGTCTGCCATGGTGATGGCCAGTACGGCGTTGTCAAAGATGGACTGGTGGCGGGCGTAGGAACGGGACAGCGTCGCTTCCGCCTTGAGGCGCTCGGCGATCTCGTCGTTCAGCTCCCGGTTGCGCACGAAGAGAAACAGCACCATGAGCACCACCAGAAGAATGACAAAAGCTATGATTTGCCCCTGACGCTTTTCCGTGTCCTCAATCCGGTTGGCTTCAAGAATGGCCTTATAATCAAACAGAATGGAATCAATGGGATACGTCTCCGCCATGAACCCCAGTTCTTTGAGGGACTGCTGCATATGATCCCAGCGCAGGGGGTTCAGGTTGCCTATGGCCACGACCGGATACAGCATCAGGTCCTGAACGACCTCGGCTTGAAAACGGTTGTACTGGGTGTGCTCCGTTTGATCCATGTCCTGTCGGGGGTGCTCCCGGCTTATGGTTATTGAAGTTACATCCGGATTTTTCAGCGCGTATTCCCAACCCTTGATAGTGGCTCTTCGAAAGCGCTCCACCAGATCAGGATTTGAGACCACAAGCCGGGTCGATGTAAACAGGGAGTCCCCGTAAAAGTCTATGCCGTAGTCGATGGGACGAATCACGCGGACGTCGATCCCTTCCCTGGCGGCGTAGTAGCCCATGGTGCCCAGGTAGCTGGGAATCACGTCAAATCGGCCGGTCAGGAGGTCTTCAAAGGCTATGCTCATGGAAGCGCTTCGCAGCTTGGCGTCATCCGGCACAATACCACGGGAGATCATCATGGCCTGGAGCTCCAGGTCCAGGGTGTCGTCAAGTCTGCGGGCGACATTCAGGGTGTTGAAGTCCTCGATCCCTTCGAAGGGGGTGTCGGCCAGCATGTAAAACTCCGTTGGGCTCTTCTGGAAGAAGGAAGCGACTATTTTAAGCTGATTATTGCCCATGTCAAGCAGGATATCCGAGGTGCCTACGCCAAAGTCGGCGCGGCTGCTGATGACCTCATCGGTGGGGCGCAGCACCTGTCTTCGCTCATCGAAGCCATGGCGGATCTCGACCTCAAGGCCCTCTTCTTCGTAATAGCCCTGCCAGAGGGCCTGATAATAGCCCGAAAACTGGAACTGAGGGTCCCATCTGAGCTGGAGGACGACTTTGTCCAGTTTGTCTTCGCTCCCTGCGAATGCAGGCGTGGCTGCCGGGATCAGGAGGGCGTTTAAGATCAGAAGCAAGATGAGGCATTTGGTTGGTCTGAACATGGATCCCCGCCGCCTTTCACAGAGTTTGTTACAATTGAGGTGAATTGTAAGGATTTATGTTGTCGCATTTATGTTATCGCATTTATTATATCTGAAATTGGGGGAATGCTCAAAAAAAGAAAAAGCCCCTTCAGGCTTTTATTTTGATATGGCTCGATATTGTCTGTTTCAGGGTTCATGGATATAAGTTCCTACAGTGAAAGTCCAAAGGCCCCAACGCCAATCATGAGCACCAGATTGAGAACGGAAATGATCGCAAAGGACACTACCAGGAGATATTCCTCCAGATCAACCAGGTGCGAGATCCGGTTTCTGAGACGGAAGCCTTTTACGGAAGCTTCTGCAGGGCGCTCAGGTTTTGTCTCTTCCTCTTTCACCTGATCGAGGTCAATGATGGAAATGGGCTTTTGACCGCTCGGCAGCAGGCTTTCGCCCCGGCCTTCCTCGGGCTTTTTCGAGCGCTTGGTCTCATGGATGATCTCCCAAATCGTGAGCAGTGCAAAAATCACTGTCCAGACCGCAAAAAACAGTGCCGTGTGTCTAAATTCCAAAAACGTCAATAATTCGATGGCGAACGCGGAGAGGATGGACATGTACAGTGCCAGACCTCGTCTTGGTCGCGTAGTTTCCTGCTGCATGGGTGGATCACCTCGTCTGGTTGATGGATTGGGCGACGTTCTGTTGGGATGAAGTAGTGTGGTTGAGGGTATTATGTGCCTATTGTCAATGGTCGGATGCATTCCATGTAACGTATTCCACGCTACGAGTTATGTTAATCCACTCTCATTTGCTTTTAATGATACCTTATTTACCATTAATCGGAAAGTGAAATTTCAATTTTGTTCACGGAATTTTAGAAAATTGAGGAATGCGGATGGTGGGGGGATGAGGAGGGAAAACTGGGTGTCTGCGGCTAGCGCCTATCGACCCTGAGTTTCTGTTGAGGTAAACCGGGTGTCTGACACCCAGTTTCAGTTGAGGCAAACCGGGTGTCTGACACCCAGTTTCTGTCATAAATAAAAAAAGGGAAACCGGCGCTCTTACCGGTTTCCCTTCCATGTATTTGAATTATACCAAACCCCGCTGCACCATCTGCGTCACGACAAAGGTTGCCACGTGCTCCGCGTAAGTGCCGGTGGAGAAGCCTGCATCGTAGCCAATTTCCTTTGCCAGCTCATGGCTGATCCTCGGACCGCCGGCGACGACCACCAGCTTGTCTCGGAGGCCTTCTGCCTCAATGAGCTCAATCAGGTTGGTCAGGTTCGGGATGTGAACGTCCTTCTGGGTGACGACCTGGGAGACAATCACGGCGTCAGCGTTCAGTTCGATCGCCTTCGCCAGGAATTCCTCGTTAGGCATCTGAGAGCCCAGGTTGTAGGCTTCAATGCCTTCGTAGCGCTCGAGGCCGTAGTGGCCATCGTAGCCTTTCATGTTCATAATGGCGTCGATGCCGACAGTGTGGGCATCCGTGCCGGTGCAGGCGCCTACAATGACGACCGGGCGCTTGATGTTTTCCTTGATGTAATCCTCAACGCCATACTTGTCCATGACCTCGACGTCGACTTTTGGCACTTCGATCTTGGTGAAGTCTACGGTGTGGGTGCCTTTGCCGTAGCACACGAAGAAGGTGTAGCCTACGCCCAGGTCTTCGTAGTGGCTGATCTGAGGCTCATCGACGCCCATCTTGAGGAGATAGAGGCGGGCGGCTTCGCGGGCTTCGTCGGAGTAAGGCACCGGGAGTGTGAAGCTGAACTGCATCATGCCATCGTTGAGGGTATCGCCATAAGGCTTGATTTTGGTGAGGTCAATGGTGGAATGTGCTGTGGTGGATGTGGTTGAACGACCATCGGCAGACATTATTATTCACCCTCCTTTCCAAGCATGAGTTCAATAAACGGATTGAAGTACAGGGCGTCTTTGACGACGACGCCGTCCAGGCCTTTGCCGCCGTTCATAGGGCGCTTGACGCCGGCGAACTTGCCTTTTTCAATGGTGGACATGATGCCTTCCTGCTCGATGTCCTTGAGCATTGCCGCCGCGTCCGCGAGCACCGCCTGAGCGCGGCTCTGGATCATGCCGCCTTCTTTGAACTCGATTTCGTCGCTGATGCTGCGCATATTGTTGAAGATGTAGCGGGCGTTTTCAATGGAGAGGGCGCGGTCCTGGAGCAGCGGCGTGTGGATGGCTTCTGTCAGCATGCCCAGAAGCTGGATGCCCTGGTTGGTCATGATGGAGACCATGTTGAAGAGCGCGTCCTGGACGTGGCCTTTGAAGATGTTGCCGTTCATGAATTTGGTCGGCGGCATGTACTTCAGAGGTGCTTTAGGGAAGATATCCCGTGCCATCTGGGCCTGGGACAATTCGAGGAGGAAGCCGTCCTTGAGGTTTGGATTCATCTCGAAGGCGTGGCCGAGGCCCATTTGCTCTTCTGGGAGCCCTGCGCGGAGGGCAAACTGCTCGTTGATGAACTGGCTGGCCAGGACGGTGTGTGCCTCTTCGACAGCATCGGCTGTGGTCAGGTAGTTGTCCTCACCGGTGTTGATGATGATGCCGGCAAAGCCGTTGATGATCCTGGAGAAATATTGGTCGACCAGGGTGCGCTGCATGTTGATGTCGCGGAACAGGATGCCGTAAAGGGCGTCGTTGAGCATGACGTCCAGGCGCTCGAGGGCGCCCATGGCGGCGATTTCCGGCATGCAGAGGCCTGAGCAGTAGTTGCAGAGGCGGATGTAGCGGCCGACTTCGTTGCCCACTTCGTCCAGGGCGCGGCGCATGATGCGGAAGTTTTCCTGGGTGGCGTAGGTGCCGCCGAAGCCTTCGGTGGTTGGACCGTACGGCACGTAGTCCAGGAGGGACTGGGCGGTGGTACGGATGACGGCGATGACGTCCGCGCCTTGTCTGGCGGCTGCCTGGGCTTGGAGGACATCCTCGTAAATGTTGCCCGTGGCGACGATGACGTAAAGGTATGGTTTCGGGCCTTCGCCTACATTTTTGATGAAGTCTTCGCGGTGCGCCCGGTTCGCGCGGATGCGCTCCACGGTTTTGACCGCGACTTTGTTCACTGCCGCCTGGATGTCCTCGACGGATTTCTCAGGGAGCTTGGCGAGCTCGATTTCACCTGCCGCGACGCCTTCTGCGATTTCCTGAGGGGTCTTGCCGGTGGCCAGCATGGCGCGGCCAATCCAGTAGGCTGCGCCCAGCGGGAGGCCGCCTTCCTTCTTGATGGCTTCGATCATGATGTTCGGCAGCGGGCGCTCCAGCTCATCGATGCCATCGATGCCGAGAAGTCTCGCGACGGTGCGCTCGACGGTGACGCTGGAATGCTGATCTATAAACGGCTGGATGTCCGCCGCAATGCGGGCTGCGGACTGCCGGGCTTCTGCCACCAGGCCAAAGTCCAGGTTCAGCTTGTTTTTCTGCATGGATGTTCACTCCTCTTTGGTTCGTTTGTTGGGTCTTTTGTTGGGTCTTTTGTTGGTTCCGTGTGTTGGTGGGGTGGTGCGGGGTGTTTTGGGTGATTGGAACGGTTTTGGGGTTGGGGGGGCAAAAGGCGCAAGCCGCAGGCACTGAGTCTGAGTTGGGGTCTGACACTGAGTTTGTTTCGGTGTCTGACACCGAGTTTGTTTCGGTGTCTGACACCAAGTTTGTTTTGGTGTCTGACACCAAGTTCAGTTCGGTGTCAGAGCTTAGTGTAAATTTACACCAACTCCACTGCTCAACCTCTCGGCGTGACAAGAACCTTTCGCGCCTCTTCCAATATCTTTTCATCCAAGCCCATCAGGGCGGCGATCTGAATCGCGTCCTTTGGCACCTCTTCCGGCGAATGGATTTCCTTCAGCCGGTAGTCCATGGAGCGCTTGAGAAGCTCGATCCCCTTCCCGGGATCGTTTTCCATCTCCAGCATCACGGACTTAAAATCAACAAAGCTCAGTCCCAGCACCTGAAGGTGCCTGACGTCCCTGGCATCCGCCAGGCCGTCAAAGTGGGTCGTAATCAGCGTCATGGCAGACGCCCGCTTTAAATGGTTTACTATGGCCATGGAAATGGCAAAGCCCTCTTTGGGGTTCGTCCCCCGGGCCAGCTCATCAATCAGAATCAAACCAGGCCCGCATGACAGCTTCACCGCCTCGGACACTTTCAGGATTTCCGCGCCAAAGGTACTGAGCCCCTGATCCACGTCCTGCAGGTCCCCTATGGAGGTGTAAATAAACGCCCGCGGCGTCAGCCGCATAGCCTTGGCCGGTACAAACAATCCGTACTGGGCTACAGCTGTCAGCATGCCCACCATCTTCAGGGTCACCGTCTTGCCGCCCATGTTGGCGCCGGTAATACAGGTGACACCCGGGGTCAGACCCAGGCTGACCGCCGTATATCTTCCGCCTTCAGAACCGCTGTCCTTGGCCTTCTTAATCTGCTGCTCGACCTTGAGGTGACGGCCTTCAAAGATTTCCAGAACCCCGGAAGCCAGTCCCTCAGCCGCCCCTGTCTTCGGCGGGATAATGTCCGGCCGGACGCAGTCGAAGCCTATGGCGAAGTAGCCTTTGGCCGCCAGCAGATCCAGCCGCCCAATCGCCTTAACGTTCTCCTCCAGATAAGGCAGCAGCTCCCGGAGTGCCTGAGACAGAGTCTTTCGAACCTCAAACTCCTCAGACTCCTCCTCCGCCCGCAGATCCTCCACCAGGGAGCACATATGGTCTATGGCATCATTGCCTCTTAATCTGTAAGTAATATTCACATAAGTCTCAGCGCTGTAAACCAGGTCGGGCTCAGCGTTCAGCCGTTCAATCAGCGCCCGGTCATCCTTGCCCACGGCCAGTTCGCCGCTCGGCCGGACTTTGACCCCCAGCCGCTCTTCCAGCCCAGCCCGGATGCGCTTACGCTCCAGCATAATCTGATCCTCGAGCTCTCTTAACCGCGCCCGAACGCCCCTCAGTTCCTCAGCGTAATCATCATAAATATAAAAGGTCGGCGTGCCAACGCCCGCAGGATCCAGCAGCTGGTCCACTTCCGGCAGCGCGTGCACCGTGGCGTCAAGAGGCAGACGCCCCTTTAGAAGCACCGCCGTTTCCGACAGCTTCTTGATAGTCAGCGACAGCATCTTCACTTCGAAGAGCTCCGTCACCACCAGGACTTCCCCCGCCTTCAGCCGCAGAAACGTCCCCCGCAGATCCTTGACGCGCGAAAACGTGCCCCGCATGTCCACAAAAGCATAGCGGTTGGCACGAATAAGCTCCGTGATCCGTTCGACATTATCAAGCTCTGCGATCAGCGCCGTAGCTTCCTCCGGTCCATAAGGCGTCATAGCCTTCTTTTCAGACTCCCCATAAGGCGTATGCACCACTATGCGGCTGAAAATGTCATCCAGATCCAAATTTTTAATCACTTCAGGACTGAAGGGCTTCATAGATCAGACTCCCCTTCCATGACATCGAAGACCGGAATAGGCCGCAAGTCCTCTGACATGCGCCGCCTGAAGGTCTTGGGATCAAAGTAGTAGCCCTGTGGCGCGTAGGGATTGATGGTCACAGCCAGCACCCGGATGGGATCCAGGACCTTGACGCTGAGCCCGGCCCGCTTAAACAGCTGCCAGTCCCGGGCGTCCACAAATATCTTCGTGGCATCCCGGACAATAAGCGTCACCGCCTTGAAATGACTGCTGGCCGCCAGCAGGTCCCGCATAGTCTTCGTCACCAGGGACCCCGGCAGCACAATATACCGCGCGTGCTCATCCAGCACCTCGGCAATCTTGATGCCCGCCCCCAGGGCCGTCTTGGCTTCCACAGGCCTGACCTCGAACGCATCGTCAATCACCGCGATCTGCCGCTCCGCAAGACACTCCTCCGCCAGCAGCCGCACCACCGGATCCTGAAGCGTTTCCAGCTGCAGCAGGTGCACCCGGTGAATCGACTGCTCGATCACCTTGTTCATGTCCCGGCTCAGCACCGCCCCAGTCGACAGAATCGTCGCGTCCGTGATGGCCGGCGACGCGCTGGACACCCGGTCCAGAGCCCCGTCCACCAGCACCAGCTCCGCGCCAAACGCCAGCATCCGCTCCGACACCGCCCGGATCTCCTGGTTCGTCACCGGCCCGCCAATCTCCACGTTGCCGCTGCTCACCGCCCGGGCAATGACAATCCGCCCCAGGGACGACTGGTAATCCGTCATCTCCAGGACCTCCAGCTTCGCCTCCGAACAGTGAAACAGACTCTCCGCAGTGGCGATCAGCGTGCCCCGCTCTATGTAAATCATGGGTTTTTCCGTGCACGTGACCACATCCACCCGTTCCCCGTCTCTGCCGATGGACGTTAGCCCCAGCCTAATCCCCGCGTCAAACGCGCTGTACAAAATATCATTCAGAGCAGACGTCTTCCCGGCATTCTTGGCCATGCCAACCACCGACACAACGCGATAGTTGCCTCGGATCAGATCCAGAATGGACATGTGTGTCACCTCCTGTGCACAAAAGTGTAGGTTCATACTCAATAATTGAAACGCTGGGAAGCCGACCACAGTGGCAATGGCCCCCGCGGCAATCGAAGCTGCTATGCCGCGAATGGGGGTATTTCCGCTGTCATCGGCCCCCCAGCGCTTTTTAACGGATTACTCGTGATGGGTACGCTTGTAACGGTCCAGCTCCTTGAGCTCCAGACTGACCTGGTTGCCCTGAAGGAGGCCGCCCACGCCCGTGACCTTATGGGCGCGCTTGCCCTGGCACACGTCGCAGTGGCAGACTTCCTGATAAGGCGACGGCTCGGTATAAGTCGTCACAACGCCCTCGTAGTTTCTGAGGACCACGCGCTCAGGCGACATGGAGATCAGATACTGCGGCATGACCGGAATCTTGCCGCCGCCACCCGGCGCGTCCACGACAAAAGTCGGCACCGCATACCCGGACGTATGGCCGCGAAGGCCTTCAATAATCTCAATCCCCTTCGACACCGGCGTACGGAAATGCTCGATGCCCACAGAAAGGTCGCACTGATAAATGTAATAAGGTCTCACGCGCATCTTGACCATGTTGTGGACCAGGTCTCTCATGACGTGAACGCAGTCGTTGACCCCGCGAAGGAGCACGGACTGGTTGCCCAGCGGCACGCCGGCGTCCGCCAGCTTGCGGCAGGCTTCCTTCGACTCCGGTGTCACCTCTTTGGAGTGGTTGAAGTGCGTGTTCAGCCAGATTGGGTGATACTTCTTCAGCATATTGACCAGATCGTCCGTGATCCGCTGCGGCATAACCACAGGTACGCGGGAACCGATCCGGATAATTTCAACGTGAGGGATCTCTCTGAGCTTCTTGATGATGTATTCCAGCGTCTCGTCCGACACGAGCAGCGCGTCGCCCCCGGAAAGGAGCACGTCGCGGATCACCGGCGTGTTTCTGATGTATTCAATGGCTTTATTGATATTGTCCATAGGCGACTGCTGGTCCTGGGACCCCGCGAAACGGCGGCGCGTACAGTGACGGCAGTACATGGAGCACATATCCGTGATCAGGAACAGCACGCGATCCGGGTAACGGTGCGTCAGCCCCGGCGCTGGAGAGTCCGCGTCCTCGTGAAGCGGGTCATCCATGTCCGCGGCGCTTTTGTGGGTCTCGTGAATGGTCGGTACCGCCTGCATGCGCACCGGACAGCCAGGATCGTTCTTGTCCATGAGCGACGCGTAGTAAGGCGTGATCCCCATGCGCAGGATCTCCAGGGACTTCGTGATCCCCTCTTCCTCTTCCTGCGTCAGGTTGATGACCTTCTTCAGGTCCTCCAGCGTCGTGATCCGGTTGCGGACCTGCCAATGCCAGTCGTTCCATTGCGCCTCGGTGACGTCTTTCCAGAGCTCGATCTCGTTGTAATACTTCACTTGGAATGGCCTCCTTCTGATGGGTGGGGATCGTGTAAGTGTTGGTAATGCTTAATGATTTTGATTAGGTGTGTTTTCATTGTGATAGAGCCCGCCTTTGGCGGTTTCACCACAGACAGCTCCAAATGACTATAGGGGTCGCCGATGGTCACTCAAGCCCACTTAGACCCCAAAGGTAAATGCTGTTGTATGAACATAGTTATGGTTCAAATGAGCTCGGGAAAGCTTCTGTAAGATCGCTCGCGGCGCTTGGGTGGAGCGCTTCGAGCTGCGACTTCGCGGATTCCGCTTATGTATGCTTCGGAGGTGGCCTGGCAGGGTGGCAGGTGGTACATTTATGCCAAACGCGGTTACAGCCCGTTAATGACTGCTTGCTTCGGGTAAAGCACGGCAGGGTCGGGTTGGGTTTTTCGCCTAGCAGTACTGTAGGCTGTAACCTGGAATGACAACTATGTACCTTACAGCTTAACCATGCAAGACATTCGCTCGCGAATGTCTTGCCCTCGCTAATACTTTCAGCTTTGCTGAAAGTATTGGCTCGCGGTCGGGTTGGGTTTTTCGCCTACACGTACATTCCCTGCTGCTGCATAATAGTTACACATTTTGCCTAGATTACAATTTGAAGCAGTTGCAACATGTAAGCGATTTGCTTAATCTCGCCATCCAGCAGGCGACCTCCGTCCTAAACAACCATGGAGGGCAATCGGCGCTCCGCGCTGATTGCCTTCCGCTTGATTCAGTTGAAGGAAAACGGCGCGCAGCGCCATTTTCCTTCCTTGCATCCCACATCCGCATTCCCAAGTCTCTGATTTGACAAAATTACATTTGAAATAATTGCGTCGGTCGCCAACAACTTCCGAACCGTACCTGGCACGTTTTTCGGAACAGCGACGTTAAACAAACTTGATAAGATTGAAATTACTAGCTTTCAGCAAAAATAACTTCATTAACTTCAAAAACGGTGACAGGTACGGGAAAGAAGAAGGTGTAAGTTACGCTTAAGGTACGAAAAAGCACCATTTTCCTTCCTTTTCCTTCCTTCACCTCACGGGACACACACCACTGTAATAGATTCGCTGCGCTGTCTGCTCCGCAAATCTATTACCAGTATGCTTAATATTTTCTGCCTCCGCAGAAAATATTAAGCATACAACTCTGTGTAAATTTCACGTAACACTTCGCTCTCCCTCATGCAGTTGAGCGCGCACTCCGCATGGCCCTTGGTGTAGCCGTTGCCGATGATCATCGTCGTATCCATGCCCACGCCCTCAGCGCCAAGTGCGGCTGCCGTGAAGCTGGTCGCCATGGAGAAGAAGTAGATCACGCCAGTGTCTTTTGTCGCCAGGATGCTGGACATCTCTGTGCCGGTGATGTTGACGCAGTTGATGGTGACGTCGCACATTTCGCCGTTAGTGGCTTCGCGGACTTTTTCGAGGATCTCAACTGGTTTGGTTGCGTCGCCGGTGATGAGAACATCGGCAAGGCCTGCGCGCTTCACGCGCTCCATGGACTTCTCGCTGCGGCCATAGCAAATGACTTTGCCGGTTGGGCCCGCTTTTTTCTTCGCTTCGTAGAGGCACAGCATGCCGGACTTGCCAGCGCCGCCCAGAACGAGGACCGTGTCGCCTTCCTTGACGAGCTTCGCAGTTTGCGCAGGCGCGCCAGCGACGTCGAGGACAGAAAGGGCAAGGTTTTGCGGCATATCTTCCGGGAGTTTCGCGTAGATGCCGCTCTCGAAGAGGATCGCCTGACCATCAATATCCACTTGGTCAATGTCCTTGCGGATTTCCTTGATCTTGTTGATCTTCAGCGGCGTGAGGGAAAGGGATACCAGCGTCGCCAGCTTGTCGCCGACCTTCAGGTCGATCTTGTCCGCGAGCGCAGGGCCAATTTCCTTGACCGTGCCAATCAGCATGCCGCCGCTGCCGGTGACCGGGTTGTGGTGCTTGCCGCGCGCCGCGACAATGCCCGTCATGATTTCTTCAATTTTCGCAAGGTCGCCGCCCGCCTGCTCCTTGATCTGCGTAAAGCTGGCAGAGTCAATGTTGAGGGTCTGAACGTCGATCAAAATCTCGTTGTCGTAGATCTCCATGGTGTTATCGATTTTGAGTGCCGGCTGCGGCAGTGTGCCGACCGGTTCGAGGACTCTGTGTGTACCAAATTTGCAACCTGTTTTCATTTTATGTACCCCCGCTAATGGAATTAGGTGCGAACACCTGGTTTGTGTATGTCGGGGTTCTATATTGCAATTGGTATGCCAAAAAAATAACGAAATCCCGGATCTAGGACTCGGGATTCCCTTCAAAGCTCTAATTTTCAACGTTTCTACCACTCAAAATTTCTTTTCCACTTTTGAAAAACTCTTCTGCCGATGGTCACCCCACCCAGCAAACCACCACATTTTACCTATTTCACGCTTCCAGCCGCCGAATTTTCGGCACTTTCGCTTTCCCTCATCTTTTTCAGCTTTGACTGCAGGGTCTGACGCGGCATTTCCAGCAGCTCCGCGGCACGGGTGATGTTGCCCCCCGTCACTGTCATAGCCTCCTCGATGTACTCCGCTTCGAGGTTGGCGAGGGCTGTGACCATCGGCAGTCTGGTATTGGTCTCTGAGGTTGTGCTTCTGTGGCTCTCCCGGGCAGCGCGCTGAAGGGACTGGGGCAGGTCGTCCAGGGTGATTTCGCGGCCTTCCATCATGCCCATGGCCCCCTCGATGACGTGCTCGAGCTCCCGGACGTTGCCGGGCCAGTCGTAGCGCATGAGGGCGGAGAAGGCGGCTTCGTCGAGGCCCATGACGTTGAGGTAGAGCCGGTCGTTGAACTTTTTGATGAAGTGCTCGACGAGGAGGGGGATGTCATCCCGGCGGTCGACGAGCTTCGGCAGGTGCAGAGTGATGGTGTTGAGGCGGTAATAAAGGTCGCTGCGAAGCATGCCGTGCTGGACAGCTTCCAGGGGCTCAATGTTGGTCGCGGTCAGGAGCTTGACATCCACGTGGCGGGTGCGGGTGTCGCCCACGCGGCGGAAGGTGCCGTCCTGGAGGACGCGCAGCAGCTTGCCCTGGAGCTCGAGAGGCATGGAGTTGATTTCGTCAAGGAAGAGCGTGCCGCCGTCCGCGGTCTCGAACAGGCCGGGGCGGTCGGTGGAGCCGGTGAAGCCACCTTTGGTGGTGCCAAAGAGGATGCCTTCCAGGAGGGAGGCCGGCAGCGCGGCGCAGTTTTGAGCAATGAACGGCCGCTTCTTCCTGCCGCCGGCGTTGTGAATGGCCTGGACGAAGAGCTCCTTGCCGGTGCCGGTGTCGCCCCAGATCATGACGGGAGAATCGATGCGGGCAGCCCTCATGGCCATGGACTTGGCGGTGAGCATGCGGGCGTTGCGGGTGACGATGTCGTCAAAGGTGAAGTGGGCGTCGTCCGAGGCGGTGGTGTCCTTGGACCCATACATCTTGTTCTGAAGGGTGACGACCTTTTCGCTGAGGGCCATGACGGCGGAAACGTCGTGGGAGATCTCCATGGCGCCCACCAGGTGGCCGTTCTTGCGGACGGGCAGGGTGGTGTTGACGGTGGCGACTTTCTTGCCCTTGTAAGTGGTGAAGGTCTGCTCGTGGTTGTAGATGGGGATGCCGGTCCTCAGCACTTTGTAAAGGGTGCTGTTCTCCTCATCCAGTGAGGGATAGATTTCGAAGAGATGCTTGCCCAGGGAATTTTCAATGTTAATATCGTCAAGCATGGCCGCCAGCCGGTTGCAGAAGACCAGGCGCCCCTCAATGTCAATGATCTGAATACCGTCCGACACATGATCCAGGATGATGCTGAGGTTTTTTTCGTCGATCAGGCTGAACATGACGCGCTCCTTTCGGTGGTGGGGATCGTAACTGCAAAGACCCTGCCGATGGTCACCGGAAAGTCTTTTTGGCGGTTTGGGGGAGATGGCCGCTTCGCGGATGGAAGGCTGCCGAAATTCCGGCGCAGAGCCGCCGGAATTTCGGCAGCCCTCTCTTTGTAGTGTAGCACAACTTAAAGGATTTCGCCTAGTGAAATTGTTTCTGAATTTTTATTGGTGACGCGGACAACTTTCAACTGAGTGACTGTCACCAAACTTGAAACGGGGCCAGAGCTTTGTAATATACTTGTAATAATCAGCGGCTGAGAACCCATCATTCAATGGCTCCAGCCTGCCCCCAACGCTGAATTCATGCAAAACCCACCGGATTATGGGTATATATAAAGTGTACTTAATGTGTAAATTGCGAGTAACTCCGGCCGCACCCGTCTTGATTCCCAATTTTAGTCCTTGTCACAAGCTATATCGTCATTTAAAGACCCAAGGAGGTCATTCAAATGTCACAACCTATAAGTAAATTTGAATACTGGACACCACGACTGCTCTCCCTCGCTTTTGTCGCATTTCTTATGCTGTTCTCACTGGACGTCATCACTCCGGAAGCGACGCTTAAAGAGATTCTTATTGGGCTATTTAT
Source organism: Acidaminobacter sp. (assembly GCA_009881125.1). Next base: position 25,387 of record WXFH01000012.1, read on the forward strand.
GCACAACATACCTGCATTGATCCTGCTTGGGCTTACCCTCGTCGCCTGGAGACACGAGCTGGTCGGGGCGGTCGTCTTTGTCCTGGCAGGTTTGGTTTACATTGGCTTTACCATATATAATGGTGTACCGTTTCCAATGAATTTGACTTGGAGTCTGACGCTGGCGGGTCCTGCCTTTCTGATTGGGTTCCTCTATTACAGGAACTGGAGGGAGAAGCACCATCCGGTCAGCAGGTAATCGCATTGACTAAATACGAATACTGTTGCGCAAAATATAAGGTTGACCTAGTTATAACCTCATTGTGCTTGCCTGTGTTCATCACCTGGACTTATCACCCATTCGAAATTTTACACCTGCCATTTCAATCCTTGCAGCAAGGAGGGTTCCACTTTGAACATAGACTTTGATAACGCCTTTCCAATTGGGTATCACGAGTTTCATAAAGATCCAACCTATAACTTTCAACTTAACCGATGGCATTCATTAGGTTTGATGCGATATGAAGATCTTAAAAGCATTGGTACTGGTATCATAACTTTTGAGGATTGGAAAAAAGAAATGGTGAAGCTGGCTGAAAAGGCCATCAGTGAAAATCGTCTGCTAAATGCAGCTTTTTATTATCGTGCCGCTGAATTTTACACAATGAAAGGAGATCATCCCGAAAAGGAATTTTATTATGATAAATTTTCCGAATTATTCTATCAAACAATAGATTTGGATCTGGTTGAGCGTACGTTTATTCCATATTTAAGCTATGCAGACCTTCCCTCACTGAGAATCAGGGCAAAATCTGATTACAAAGGCACGATCCTCCTTCATGGAGGATTTGACTCGTTTATCGAAGAATGGTATTTGATCATGGAATATCTAAGCTCGAATGGTTTTGATGTTATTGGATTTGAGGGCCCCGGTCAGGGACATATGCTATTAAAGCAGGGGGTGCCTCTTGATTATGAATGGGAGAAGCCTGTAAAAGCGGTTTTGGATTACTACGACCTAAAGGAAGCAACTTTATTTGGACTCTCCATGGGTGGATGGTTTTGTTTAAGAGCTGCAGCCTATGAGCCAAGAATCAAAAATGTGATCGCAACTGGTCATGCTGTAGATTATTCTAGAATCCCTCCAGCTTTCGCCAGATGGCTTATGATGTTTTTTATCAAGTATTTCCGCGCCTATACAGGCAGATCATTTGAAAAAATGGGCGCGCGAGGCGGCATTAAAGGCTGGCAAGTCAACAATCTCGCCCACATAACAAAAATGGAGCCATTGGAGGCGTTTGAGTATTCCCTGAATTTGAATGAAGAGAATTTAAGTTGTGAGAACATTAAGCAAAACGTCCTTTATCTCACAGGGCGAAATGATCATTTTATTCCTTTCAAAATGCACAAGATCCAGCTCAGGCTGTTCACAAATGTCAAATCATTGAAGGACCGTGTTTATGAACAAGAAGACTTTGCCAATCACCACTGTCAAATTGGAAACATCAAGCTGATGCTGGATGATATTGTTGCTTGGCTCAAGACATTAGAGTCAAGTCAGTAATTACAATTGTGCCATCCTCATTGTCTTCTATTCTCAGTCACATACAAAATGAGATGGCAACTCCACTTTGCTTGGAGCCCCCCGAACGTGCACCTCGCTTCGCCTTTCAGCGCAAGTCACACCTCACGCTAACAGACGTGCACCTCGCTCCGCCTCAAACCACGCTGCGCGTGGTTAAAGGCTGCGCTTCGGTCGCGGGCTGCGCCCGTCGCGCAAGTCACACCTCACGCTATCAAACGTGCACCTCGCTCCGCCTCAAACCACGCTACGCGTGGTTAAAGGCTGCGCGAGGTCGCGGGCTGCGCCCTATATAAATCGAAGAAGAACTGCCACTACGTGAGCAAGCTCCCGTCGAGGCAGTTCTTCTTCGATTTATGCACTTCTGTTAGCCTTCACACACCTTAATCCTCAAATGATTCCGCGTCTTCGACAAGCCCTTAACCTCAATATCATAGCTGATCTCAATGTGTCCTGCGCCACGTTCGTCTATTGCTGAAGCCAGAGTGATGGTCTTCATTTCCACATCAAAGACGCCATAGGGTGTTTCGTAGATGGACTCCCTGATTTCACCGGCAATGAAGACAAGCTCGACAACATTGACGCCGAAGCGGTGCATGGTGACCGTGTCATCTTTGATTTTCAGGGTCGTCTTGCCGCCTTCCATGCCGGACAATTCTGATTCAGTGTATATATAGTAGTGGGTCTCATCTTTGAGATAGTACTTCCCCGATGTAGCGAATTCAATGCGCTGGGTGTCATCACCATCGGACTCAATTTCTGTTGTCAGCTGAAGAAACACTTCAGTCCCTTTTGTCGTCATCAGACCACCTGTGCACCTTTCTTCAACACTGCCTACTCGTTGCGTTTTTCCTTCCAGTTCATGACCAGATCCATAATCAGCTGCACGTGCTGCTCTGCGGCTTCCTTTGCAGCGTTCACATCACTTGAGCGAATAGCATCATAAATTTTCTGGTGCCATTTCTGAATCTCCGGATAATTGTCAAACTCAGTAAAATAAGTCAAACGGAAACGCTGGAACTGATCGTGGAGGTCCTTGACAATTTCGATCAGTTTATTGTTCTTTGTAGCATCAAAAATCTTGTCATGGAACGTGTTGTCCAGGTCAATCATGGCTTGGCGGTCATGACGGCTGACAGCATCATTGAACGCTTCCAGCGTTTCGCGCAGGCTCATCAGCTCTTCTTCTGACATGCGCTGTGCCGCCAGGGAAGACGCGAAGCCTTCCAGCAAAATTCTGATTTCGAGAACATCAATGATGTCTTTAGCGGTCAAATCTGCTACATAAGCGCCTTTTCGGGGGATCATTTCGACAAAGCTCTCTTTTTCGAGCTTTCTGATCGCCTCACGCACAGGGGTGCGGCTGACGCCAAGCTGCTCAGCAAGCGCAATTTCCATGAGGCGCTCGCCCGGCTTGAGAGTTCCGTTCAATATTGACTCCCTGAGATATTCGAAGACAACTTCCCCAAGAGGTTTATAGTTCCTTATTTCCAACGTCCCTAATTTCGAATTGTTCAACGCTCCAACCTCCTAAAATATGAAATATCTTTCCCGCTTATTTTCTAAATATGTACGGTTTATGCCTATAGTGCCCTATTTGTCGTTCGTGCAAGGTAGACCTGCGCATAGGTCTTCTTAAGATTTTTGCAGGCCTTCATGGCGCGATCATACTGTCTGAAAAAGCCAAAGACAGTCGGGCCGCTGCCGCTCATCATTGCGCCGTCTGAACCGTATTGAATCAGCTGATTGCGGATTTTTCCCACAATGGGATGCATCTGCGTCGTGACGGGCTCGAGGACGTTGACCATATGCTCTGCGACATAGCGCATCTGATCCGTTCGAATAGCCTGAATCAGCGCCGGCGTATCCGGCCTCTCCTCAATTACAGTCTGATCATAGCGCTGGTACACCGCAGGGGTGGAAACGCCTATATTGGGTTTAGCCAGCACCACCCAGTGGGAGCCAAAGCCTACAAGGGGCTCAAGCTTCTCGCCAATGCCCCTCGCGACTGCGCAGCCGCCTGTAATGCAGAACGGAACGTCCGCGCCAAGAGACAGCCCAATGCGCTGCTGGGTCTCCAGATCCAGATTGAGATCATAGAGGCGGTTCAATCCCCGGATCACAGCCGCGGCATCTGCGCTGCCACCGGCCAGGCCGGCTGCCACGGGGATTCGCTTGACTATTGTGATCCTGACGCCCTTATCGAGTCCCGTTTCCTTCAACACCAGGTCTGCTGCACGCCAAGCCAGGTTGGAGGCGTCCAGCGGCAGATAGTCCACATCACAATGCAATTCAATGCCTGACTCGAGGGGCTCGAGAATGATATCATCTGCAAGATCAATTTCCTGCAGAATCATTTCAACTTCGTGGTAGCCATTTTCGAGTACACCCAGAACGTCTAAGGACAAATTGACCTTAGCGTAAGCAAATTCTATGATTCTATTGTGCTCCATGGCGTCACCCCAAACTGAAAATCCAGATTGTGCAAAATTTATACATTATACAAAATACATTAAAAGTATTATACATAAAAATCATGCAAGATACTAGTGTCATCTTGCACAAGAATCAGAACAATTTATTCTTTTTTAAGCAGATTCTTTTGTAAAGACCTACTCAGTGAAACAGGGAAAGCTGCGATTATACGTAAAAACGCCCCCTCAGCCGCATCGTTGGCGGCCGGAGAGGCGTTGTCCTTGTGTTTGTCCTGATCTCTTTAGCTTTTTATTTTTATCTCATTATTGCCTGATCTCATTATTTCCTTGTCCCTCTAATGCTTCTTCCAATCTCCTATCCTATTCTTCCTTATCCTTATCATTATCCTTCACTTCGTCCCTCTTTTCCTTCTCCCTCTGCCTCTCCCTCTGCCTCTCCTTAAACCCAGACTCTGCCTTATTGTACCCCAGCCGCACCAACGCCGGCAGTGACACGCCCAGTAGGAATCCCAGCAAAATCTTGAGGCTCAGCGACTGCACACCGACAGTCCGCAGCCACCAGTCGACAATAACGAGCACCAGCGGGTGAGCCAGATAAACATCAAAGGTGACGCCAGACAGACGCCTCACCCAGTCGCTCTGCTTCTCGTCAATGTTGACCAGCTTGAACCAGGAAAGGAGCAGGATGACTATGGAGAGCGCGTACAGCTCCCAGGCGAACGGCAGGGAAAGCATGCTGATTGGGGTGATCGCTCCAAAGCCGGCCAGGCGGGAAACCAGATAATCTGCGAAGGCAACCGCGCCCACAATGCCAAACGCCGTCAGCAGCGTCGCTTTGGGCGGCCGCTCATAAACCACTATGCCCGCGTAGAAAAACGGGAGATAACTCATAAAAAAGCGGTCGCTCAGCGGCACATATTGCTTCAGCCACAGGGCGTAAACCAGGTAGAGAATGGTCACAACCACAAGATCCACGCCAAGTTTGGAAAAGCGTCTCCTGAAAACCAGCAGCAGCGGAAACACCAGGTAGAGCTGGATCAGGATGACCATGAAATAGAGATGGTAGAAGGCCCCGCCGGTCAGCACCAGCTTCAGCATACCCGAGGCGCCATAGCAAATGCCCATGAAGCGCTGCTGCAGAATCAGATAAATCAGGGACCAGATCAGGTAGGGAAGGACCACCGTTTCAAGGCGGCGGCCCCAAAAGCGGAGGAGGCCTGCCACGCGGTCATCACTGCGAAATCGTGCCGCCAGACCAAAGCCGCTGGCGAAGATGAAGGCAGGCACCGCAAACTGGCTGAAGCTGTTGACGCCCACCGTCAGCCGCTGCAGCAGCGAGCCCGGCAGGTAACCCGTGACCCCGGAAGCCGTGACATGTATGACCACCACGAGTACGCAGGCCACTATTTTCAGCAGATCAAGGGCGAGAGAGCGATCCCGTTCTCCGGGGGCCGTCTTTTTCACCACATGCAGCACGCTCATTAATCCAGCTCCTCAATTATGGAATCTGCCCAGAACATTGAGCCAGAATCCTCACAGATTTGGTCGACGACCCTGCGGGCGTCCTCTCCGAAGCTGTAGAAACCAATGCCATAGGGTGATGGCCCGCCGAAGCCCGGGTTCAGCTCGACTCCGGTGAAATAAAGACCATCGGCAGAAGTTTTTCCTGCCTCGTGGATCAGCTGTCCGTCCTGGGCGAAAACCGGGACGTCAATCCAGCGGTAGTTCGGGCGAAAGCCTGTAGCCCAGATGACGCTGGTGATCCCGGTCTGCGTCAGCTCAAGGCGCTCCGTCTCCTGAAGAGTGCCCCAGCTCAGCCGCGGCAGCTTCAGGTCCAGATTGGACTTAGGCTTTCCAAGCCCCGCTTTTCCAATGTGGGACTCAATCTCATCCATAAAGCGCTGAAGGTACGTCTCGGCGTCCTTCAGGGTTTCGATCAGGTTTGGCCGGACGATCAGGGCGCCGCCCTCAAAGCCGCTGAGACGGCCGACCAGCGTCACGCCCTCCTGCTGACAGGTAGCGAGGTTTTGGCGGAGCTTCTCCACAATTTCGAGGCGCTCCAGGTCATCCGGTGCATATTCCACACCCCGGTCCAGCTTCGCGAAGCCGGAGAGGCGGTTGAGCCAGTATACGCCGTTGATGTTGTCATAGGCATCCGGGATGGGCCGCTGAGTACCAAGGGACAGCCACACGTCCCGGCCTTCCCGGCGCAGCTCCAGGGCAATCTGAATGCCCGAGCGGCCGCCGCCCACCACAAGGACGCCGCCTGGCGCCAGTTGGCCGGGGTTCTTATAGGTCACCGAGTGCATCTGCTGTACTTCTTTCGGGATTGCCTGCGAGGCCGCCGGAATGAACGGCTGATTATACTGGCCGGTCGCTGCCACGACATCATGGGCTCTGAAAATGCCTGCCGAGGTTTCGATGAGATATCTCAGCGGACGGTCGTAAGGCGCCACCGGGATGGCATCGATCTCCTCCTGGGTGAGCTGCCTGAGGCGCGTCGCCTCCACGCCCTCCATGACCTTTGGCTTGAAATGTTCGACCCAGTCCGTGAGGTGCTGGTTGATCTCCTCCAGGGTCATGAACCGGTTGTCGCTGGGCGCCATGTCTTCCATGCCCGGAAGGCGGGTCATCCAGTTCGGCGTGACCAGCGTAAAGGAGTCCCAGCGCTCGTGGCGCCAGGTCCTCAGGAGAGTACCGCGTTCAATGACGCAGTAGTCCATTCCCATCTGATCCAGGTAATAGGCCGCGCTGAGGCCGCTTGGCCCGCCGCCGATCACCAGCACGTCATAATCATTAATTCTATTTTCAAGATCGTCCGTCTTATTTATAGTCATGGGCAATTCCTCCTGCTTCTGTCCGTTTCATCACAAACGTCATTTCTCTATTATATCCAAAAAAGACGCGCTTAAAAGGGGAAGTTCGCCGCGGCTTCGAATTGGCGGTAAAAGCCGGGAAAAGCACGCGATTTGTTCATCTGGCGCCGTCGCTGCCTTCCGGGGACAAAAAAGCGGGCCGGAGATCTCAACCTGATCCCCGGCCCACTATTAAGTACATTTCACCTGTCATTATACAGCTAAAACCCTAAGACTTCTGCCGATGGTCATCCAACCCACGCCCCACCGCCCAGCTCTTCAGCTTTTCTTTCTCTAAAATGTAGCCCTTGAATCCGTCTACACGTTCCCAATCGTCGCGACCATGATCGCCTTGATGGTGTGCATGCGGTTCTCTGCCTCGTCGAAAACCACGGAATGACGGCTTCTGAAGACCTCATCCGTGACTTCCATGGCGGTGATGCCAAATTTCTCAAAAACTTCTTTACCAACCTGCGTTTCCAGGTCGTGGTACGCCGGCAGACAGTGCATAAAGATCATATCCGGATTCTCCGTGCGATTAATGAGATCCATATTGACCTGATATTTCGACAGCTGCGCAATGCGCTCCTCGAAGAGATGCTCCTCGCCCATGGATACCCAGACGTCCGTGTAGATGACGTCCGCGCCCTTGACGCAGTCCGGATCCTCGGAGAACTCGAGGACCGCGCGCGTCTCCTTCGCGACCTCCTGCATCTCTGCCACGAGGTCCTCCGCCGGCCAAAGCTCCTTAGGTGCGAAGGCGACAAAATGCATCCCCATCTTGGCCGCGCCAATCATCAACGAGTTGCACATGTTGTTGCGGGCATCGCCGGCATAGACAAATTTCACTTTGTTCAGCGGCTTGTCCACGTGCTCCATAATGGTCAGGAAATCCGCCAAAATCTGCGTTGGGTGGTACATGTCCGTGAGGCCGTTCCAAACAGGAACGCCGGCGTGCTGGGCAAGGGCTTCCACAGTGGACTGCTCATAGCCCCTGAACTCAATGCCGTCATAGAAACGGCCCAGGACCTTGGCGGTGTCTTCAATGGATTCTTTTTTGCCCATCTGGCTGTTGGTGAGGAAGGTCACGTGAGCGCCCTCGTCATAAGCAGCGACTTCAAAAGCGCAGCGCGTGCGCGTGGAGGTCTTTTCGAAAAGCAGGACAATGTTTTTGCCGACCAGAAGATTCGACCGGACGCCAGCCCTCTTTTTGCATTTGAGATCTCTGGATAAATCGAGCAAATAACGGATTTCCTGCGGAGTGAAGTGTTTCAGTGTGAGAAAGTGCCTACCTTTGAGACTGACTGGCATGGATAAACCCCCTTATACATTCTGCTGGCCCGGGGGACAAGTCTAAAGTCCTACAGTCTCCATCCTGCCGATGGTCGCCTCCAGTCCCACTTCGCCGCTCCTGCGCCAAACCTTGATTTTCACAATTCTGAATTTCATTTTCTCACATTTGCGCCAGAAATCAATACTTTTTTGATTATTTATGCTTATTTTTTTGAATTTATTCAGTCCAGTGGCCTCAGAAGCGACTTGGGAAGGGATGTCGCCCTTTGAAGTCACCATCGGCAAAAAGCACTTATCTTTTGAACGGCGTGACTTACAGCGGGTCCCGGATCAGCGGCATGGACATGCACCGCGGTCCGCCCCGTCCCCGGGACAGCTCGCTGGACGGCATGACGTGAAGCCGGATGCCTTGCTCCTCAAGGAGATGGTTGGTGATGTGGTTCCTGGCGTACACGATCACCTCGCCCGGCGCTATAGCCAACGTGTTGGACCCGTCATTCCACTGCTCCCTGCCCGCGTCAATGCCGCGCTTGCCGCCGCAGCGGATCAGGGAGACGTGTTCGAGGTCCAGGTATTTTTCGAGAATGCGCTTCAGATCCATGGTCTCCTTCTCAATCCGGAGGTCGCGGCTCTTCCCTGCGGGCCGCTGGATGGAATAGACCGTCAGCGGGCCCTCAATTTCCGGGTGAATGGTAAAGGTCGCGTGATCCACCATGGTGAACACCGTGTCCAGGTGCATGTAAGCCCTTGATTTTGGAATGTCGAAGGCCAGGATGACCTCGAAGCTCTGGCCGTCGTCAAACAGCCGCCGGGCAAAGAGGTCAATGGCGGAAGCGTCCGTCCTCTGTGAAATTCCAATGGCTATGACCTTGTCCGTCAGCACCAGAATGTCCCCGCCCTCGATGCAGTAAGGCTCCCGGCGGTCGTACCACAGCTTGATTCCGGCGTCTTTAAAGTCGGGATGATGCCGGAAGATGTATTTGCTGAAGAGGGTTTCCCGCTGACGGGTGACCGTCCGCATGTGATGGAGGGAAATGCCCGTGCCCACCGCCGCGAAGGGATCCCGCGTAAAGTAGAGGTTCGGCATGGGATCGATCAGGAAGGGATAGTCGCTGTCCAGAAAGTCGGTCAGCGTTTTAGGGTTCGCAATATAGACCTCTTCCTTGCGAATACCCGCCATCATTTTGTCGATGAGGGCCCGGGTATCTTTGAAGGACCGGAAGTACTCCCGAACGGCCTCTTGCTTCATATCCCCCTGAAGTCCCGCTTCCTCGATGAACTCCTCCATAAAGAGCTCCCGTATTTCCTCCGTTTGAATGCTCTGGGCCGCCAAATCCTCAAGGTAGACCACCTCTATGTCATTGCCCCTGAAGATTTCAGCGAAAGCGTCATGTTCCTGCCTTGCCACATCCAGATAGGGGATGTCGTCAAAGAGCAGCCTGTCCATGAGCTCAGGCGTAATGTTCTCAATTTCGCTGCCGGGTCTGTGCAGCAGCACCCGCTTAAGTTTTCCGATTTCCGAGTAAACGTTGATTGCCGGTGTGATCAACATGGGCTCCACCTCTCCAATACACATCTATAGTTGTGGTAATTGGCTTTAATTGGCAATTTATTCATCCGTTTCTCCTTTGATTTTAGTATACCACTCCAGAAATATTTTATTCAAGTTTAGTAATTTTAAGGTTTACGAGATAATAAAAATTTTTTTGAATAATTTAACTGACTGTGGATATTCATCGAGTGTATAAATTGTTATTTTATGGTATTCGTTGGCGTCACCGTTTGCTATGACTTGTCTCTGAACTTTATGAACAAATTGCAGGCAGTGAAAATCTGTATAATCATTAAAAAAAGATCATAAAGATTTTTCTGAATTTTTGCATATTTTTATAGTTGGCCCGGAGGCTCAGCCAGAAGGTGTTTTGTGCTGTGGCGGGCGCGTCTTTTTTAGGTTTCCCTCAAGACCTAAAATTCTCTGCCGATGGTCACATTTCTTTCAGTTAACATAACGCTGAATTTCCTCCGCTTCCGGGCGTTATGCATATTGATTAATCACAAGTAATTTTTAAGCGATATTTACCCCATTTTGGGGTACTTTAAGGCGATTTGACTACAGATTGACAGGTTCAGCTTGGATCGAGTATGATGGTAGCACAAAGTCAACCGGCAACGATTTGGATTCCGTACGGTCCTATTAGTGGGTCACAGCCCGGATCCTACATGCTTGAAAGGAGATTTTTTATGACAGCACTCAAAGAAAAACGCATTTCCATAGTTGGTGTCCCTATGAACCTGGGCGCGGACCGCTTAGGCGTCGACCTCGGCCCTGTCGCGATCCGTTATGCGGGCGTCAAAGGCCGACTTGAGCGACTTGGCTACGATTTCGAGGACCGCGGCGACATCCAGGTGGTCCGTCCTGAAAACGCGAGAGATGCTAAGAGCAATCTGAAATACCTGGACGAAGTCGTCCGCGTCAATACAGAGCTTTGCAACTCGGTTGCGGACATTATGTCTGAAGGGAGATTTCCGCTGGTTCTGGGCGGTGACCATAGCATCGCCATCGGCACCATTGCAGGTGTCCTGCAGCACAAGAAGAACCTCGGCGTGATCTGGTTCGACGCCCATGGCGACATCAATACGGCGGAGACTTCGCCTTCCGGCAACATTCACGGGATGCCGGTGGCGGTGGCGCTGGGCCTTGGTCATGAACGCCTCATAGGGATTGGCGGCGCTGAGAACAAGCTGAATCCTAAGAATATCGTCCTGATTGGCTCCCGCGACCTCGACTCTGGCGAACGCAAGCTGCTCAAGGAGCTGGGCGTCACGGTCTTCACCATGCACGAGGTTGACCTCATTGGTATGCCAAAGGTCATGGAAGAAGCGATCCGCGTCGCATCAGACGGCACTGACGGCGTTCACGTCAGCTTCGATATGGACGCTATGGATCCGTTCTACGCCACAGGCACCGGTACCCGCGTCGCCGGCGGCCTCTCTTACCGCGAGTCACACCTCGCCCTCGAGCTGATCGCCCAGGCAGGCATCATGACCAGCGCTGAGTTCGTCGAGGTCAACCCGCTGATCGACAACAAGAATGAAACCGCAGAAACCGCTGTCGCCTTGATGGATTCCCTTCTTGGAGGATGGCTGCTGTAAGAAAATGATTAAAAGATTTAGTGAATAAAAAGGAGAAAACCGCCACGGCTGACGCTTGGCGGTTTTTTTTGATTGTAGTTTGAAGGTGGGTGACGCGGACAAAAACGAAGTTGGGGACAATAGGCCACAAGCCGCGCGGAAGGAAATATTTTTTGTACCAGAGTTTGAGAGAATGATTCTCATCTCGCTCAAAAGTGAACAGTTCTATTTCTATACTATTTCCGTCCGCGTCCCCAATCCAAAAGTTGTCCGCGTCACCAAATCCAAAGTTGTCCGCGTCACCTTTCTTTTGGAAGTGTCGTTCAAGCGTCTATGAGCGGCAAGGTCAGGATGGCTTTAAAGAGGTCGCCGTCGGTTTCGATTTTAAAGCAGCCCTTTTGGAGTTCGGCGAGGCTTTTGGCAATGGCAAGGCCCAGGCCGGAGCCGTCGGTGGTACGGGCAGCATCGCCTCGTACAAAGCGTTCGGTCAGACTGTCATCCACGTCATCCAGCGGCAGGGCAGAAATGTTTTTCAAGGTGATGACGGCGTTTTGCTCGCTGCGCTGGAGATCGAGGTAGACTCTGGAGCCGGGCATGGCGTACTTCAGGACGTTGAGGAACAGGTTCTCCATGATGCGCCAGAGGTGGCGGCCATCAGCATGGATGGTGAGGGGCTGGTCCTGAGGGGGCATCGTCAATTTGAGCTCCAGGCTGGCTTGCTCCATGCGGTCGCGGACTTCACCGGCGGACTGATGGAGGAATTCCTGGAGGCTGAGAGGCTCGGCCTGGACGTTGAGATTGCCGGAGGAGGCCTTGGCGGCCTCGAAGAGATCCTCAGTCAGGGTCTTCAGGCGCTGGGACTTCTGGTCCAAAACGGCCAGATAGTCAGCTGCCTCGGGGGCGCTTAGGCCGGAGCGTTTGAGGAGATCAATGTAGTTGAGGATGGAGGTCAGCGGGGTCTTCAGGTCGTGGGAGACGTTGGTGATGAGCTCGGTTTTCATGCGCTCGGATTTGAGGGCAGTTTCCAGGGCGGTTTGGTAGCCCACGGCGATCCCGTTGACTTTGGTGGAGATGCTTTTGAGTCGGGCGGGGCCTTCCGGGACCATCGGCAAGCCTAAGTCACCGGCGTCAACGGCGGCCAGGCTGGTCTCAATCCGTGCCAGGACCTGATCCTGACGGATCAGATAGAGTGCAAGAAGCGCAATGCCGGAGAGGTACACCACGCCGCCGACCAGAAAGCCTAAGACGCCCAGGGTCGCAGTCAGAAGGCCGCCGAAGATTATGGTGAAGGCGTTGAGGGCGAGGAAGCCAGTCGCAATGAGGAGAGGCATGCGGTCCACCGGGCCGCTCCTTAGTCTGCGCAGCGCCTTGCGAATAGGCCTTGAAACGGCGCCAAAGCACTTTGAAGCGCACCAGACCACAAAAGTGTGGCTGAGCAGCGTGCCGGTTTTAAGTCGCTTCCAGGTCAAAGTCCAGGCGTAGAGGGCTAAGGCACCGCTTAGGACGAGAAAGAGTGCGGCGACGGGTTTCATCAGGAGCTGCCACTCGCTTTCGGCGAATCGCAGGAGTTCACCGGCGAGGCCAACCAGGGCGACCTGGATTCCAATCCATAGCGCGAGGCCAAAGTCAACGAAGATTCGGTCGGTTTTAAGGAAGTGGACGTCGTCTGAGTCAGGACGGCGGCCGGACACCGCGGCCAGGAAAATGAGACCGGTAAGCATAATCATGACGCAGGCGGCGAGAAGGATCAGGGTCGGGGTATTGTCCGCGAGCCAGGCTTCGTGCCAGTCGTTAGGGTCCTGAAGCTCCTCATAAGCCTGGCTGCTGCGGTAGTCAAAGTCGAACAGGGTGCCTTCTGCCTCGTCGTAAAGGGTATTTGAGAAGACCAGGCCTGCCGCCAGGATCAATAGAATGACTGCGGTTTTCGTCAGCCAGTGTCTGAAGAGATTAGTCCAGTTTTTCGATTTTGTATCCAATGCCCCACACCACCTTTAAGTATTTTGGGTCTTTCGGGTTGATTTCGATTTTTTCACGGATCCGCCGGATGTGGACCGAGACTGTATTTTCCGAGTTGATGGGCGTTTCGGACCAGACCTGCTCGTAGATTTGGTCAGAGGAAAAGACTTTGCCGGCATTTGAAAGCAGGAGGCGCACGATGTGATATTCGTAGCGGGTGAGTTTGATAGGGTCACCATCGGCAAACACCTCTTTGGTTTCGTCGTCGAGAAGAAGGCCGCCGCTGCGGAAGGTGGACGGCTTCTCAGTGTACGCACCCAGGCTTGTAAAGCGGCGAAGCTGGGATTTAACCCGTGCCAGGAGCTCAAGGGGATTGAAGGGTTTAGCTATGTAGTCGTCCGCGCCCAGGTTGAGGCCTAGGATTTTGTCGGTGTCCTCGGTTTTGGCGGACAGCAGGATGATAGGCAGGTTGGAGTGTTCGCGGATCTGGAGAGTCGCCCGCAGGCCGTCCAGCTCAGGCATCATAATATCGAGGAGGATGAGCTGGATATCGTGGTTTTTGAGGGCTTCCAGGGCTTCGAGGCCATTGTAGGCCTTGACGACCTGGTAGCCTTCGTGATTCAGATAGATTTCAATGGCATCAGTTATGGCGCGATCGTCATCGCAGACTAAGATTTTCATAAGCTAGCTCCTAAGTTAATATGATGGCCCTGTGCGGTTGTCGCTGATAAAATCTGCCTTCCGTGCACTGCGGGCGTTGGCCTTGGTTTTTGGGAATCTGTATTCAAGCTCGAATAATTTCATCTTAACAGAAAAAAACGTCGAAAAACCTCTGATAATTCTTAAGATATTCTTACGATAGCTAGAGACATGCATAAAGTGAAGAAGCGCTGTCTCGCCGGGAGCTTGCTCACGGAGGGGCAGTGCTTCTTCACTTTATATAGGGCGCAGCCCGTTACCGAAGCGCAGCCTGTCACCGAGCACAGCGAGGCGATTGGCGAAGCGAGGTGCATGTCTCATAGCGTATAAACGTAACTTCCGCGATAGGCGGAGCGAGGTGCACGTCTGTAGCGTAAAGTGTTCATTTCGCAACAAGGCGGAGCGAGGTGCACGTCTCGCAGCGAACGTGAACCTGACATCAAGTTAAACATCAACCCCCAAAAAAGAACAAAGCCAGCGACCCAGCCGCGTTCACGGCTAGTCACTGGCATAAATAAATACAGAATAAATCAGTCTCTATGAAACATTAACCCTTTGGCACAGCGTCACTTCTACTGTGTCCGTCAAAATGTCTGAATAACTGAACGATACACGGCGCTCTGTATCGAGGCCGGCGTTGATACGTACAGTGAAAACACTTGGATAAGCTACTTCGAGAATGCCCTCACGGACATTCGCCTTGCGCTTGCCCTTATTCGTCTTGAGAATTACGCGTTCCCCAATCAGACCTTCGACCGACTTTCGAATCTCTGCAAGTGTCGCTTTTGTCGCCAAGTTGACCACCATCCCATTCTCTATCACACTGTATAAATATTACCATACAGTCAGAGAAAAGTCAAATATTATACAATAGTAGTATTTAATCTGTCAACTAGGTTTTGTCGAAAAATGTCTGTTAGTTTTATGTCAAGTACAAAATGTTCTCAAAAGCCTCAAATTGCTGCATTTAAGCAACTTTTTACAGACGATTCGAATGCATCTTTTGCCAACTGATCCGCATATTTTACCTCTGTTCTAACCTTTGATCGCTCGATATTAATATAAATTAACCAAATTTTAACCTTTTGGCTTTGTCTTCTCTTTTTCTTACTTATTTTTATCTTACGTTTTCCTCGTTAAACTCAAATTACTCTATTTATCAGCTTTTTCCCCAGCCTCAGCCATCTCAGCCGCATGCTTCACCCGCTCCTCAGCCAACGCATCACCCTCCAGCCTGACCATGGCGAACCAATCTACCAAGCCCAGCTGAATCTGATCCGGCTCCAAAAGCCCCGTCATCAAAAAACGAGAATCAATCGAAAACAAGTCATCAAACAACTCATCCCGATCCCCGGACGTCATAGGCGCCTCAGACACGAAGGACTCGCAAAAAGGTATAGACCGCTCCACGACAGCAGCAGGAAGTCTCACCCCATAGTGCTTGAAAATCTCCTCCGCCGCCCTTTGGTTGGCCTTCAGCACCGCCTTGAGATTCCGTCCGTAATCCGCGGCTTTAAGATGCCCGAAGATTCGGCAGGTCAAAGGGCGGACCTCATAGATCATGCAGCGTCCATCCGCCTCCAGCATGGGGCATTTCATAGGACGGGCGAGTTCAAATCGGGCATAGTCTTCCGCCCGATTGAGGGCCTCCGACCATCGGCCAGACGCCTCTAAAAAGTCCCGGATTCGAAGCCACTCCACAAAAAAAGTGCTGACGGATTCGGCGCAGCACGCGGTACAGCCTCTGCAGCGCCCTCCAGGCACCCTGGCATAGACCTCTGAAAGGCGCTCAAACAAGCCGTTTTCCCAGGCTTGATCAAACGCCGCTCTCCACCGGGCGTCGAGGTCCGGATCCCTGAATGTCGCAGACCCAGCTCCAGTTGCAGTCACAGTACCAGTCACGGTCTCACTTCTCTCCCTCATTCGCAGGCCCCTCCCAAATAGCAGTCCGCCGCATATTTGAGGCCCTCCAAATAATAATCACGCCCGCCATAGAAACTGGACGCCTCAAGCACAACCGGAGACTCAAAGGCCTTCAGTTGACGGTAGACAGAAGCAGGGTCGAAGGCCCATCCCTCCGACCTTTGTTGCCCGGGATGAGGGATCACGTGGTGAAATTCCTTATAAAATGGCGAGTTTCCATAATAATCATTCCCCCGGACTGTCCAGACGTGAAAGCCCAGGCAATAAGGGCCAAAGGTCTCGACAACCTGGTTAAAATCAAAACCGTTCATCAGACACGAAAAATAGAGATGACCCGTATCCAGCAGCGGCGCCAGTCTCGAATAACCATTCAAAGCTTCAATCCATTGCTCAGGTCGATTGAAATCCTTGTTTGACCCAAAATATTCCAGAGCCAGGACAGTGCCAAAGTTCTCCGCTATAGACTGAAGTTTTCCGAGGGCTTCATGGAGGATAGCATGGAAATCCAAGTCGTGATAGGCATTCCTATAGATCCCGGGGAAATGGATCACGTAATAATCCGGCTGATAGCGGCTGGTCAGCTGGCGCAGGTTCTCTTCCAGAAATCTGAAGGCCAGGGCCCGTTTCTCCGGATCCGGATCCAGGTAATAGCCGTCCAGATAATCGAAGGGAAACCAGTCATAGAGACAAAGCGGGAGATGGATTGTATAATCCAGACCCAGCGCTTTGGCCGTGTCCAGATCTAAAAAAATCCGCTCCAGCATGTCCTTATAAGGTCTGTGGCGCCCAAGACATACTTCTATCCGCGTAAAACCAAGCGCCGCAAGGGTCTCCACGTCAGCGTTGTTGGTGTTTGATCCGAGGCTTCGTCCCAGTTTGGCCGGACTCTGGGGCACCGAACTCATCCCCGTCTCTTCCGCACTTAAATTTTGGAATTCTGATTGAATGACCCTATCCATTCGACTTTCCCTCCGGCACGGTGTTCCAAAAAACGGACCAGCGTTGTCGTTTGATTGATAAAATAACACGCTTTTGTCAAAGAAAAAAGTCCCGCAGGATGCAGGACTGATTATTGATAATGCTCAAAACAACTATGCTGTCTCCTGTTGTTATTATTATAACATATTTCGGTGTTTCTGCCCACTTCACCCACGGATGTTGAGGGGAAAATAACGGGACCATCGGCAGAGCTTTGGTCTTTGAGCCTTTAAAAGCTGAAGACCCTGCCGATGGTCACCCTCAGCAAACCTTTCCATCTAAGACTTCTTAGGGAACCACGGAAAGAACTTGCTCGTGACCGCCGCATAAGCCTGAAATTCGGGATTATTCTCATATTTTTTCTCAAGCATAGGCACCCCGGAGACGAACATCAACAGATACGTGATCACCGCGGAGCTGATGATGGTCGGCCAAAAACCGGTCGTACCAATAACAATGAGGAAGATCCCCCACCACATGGTGGCTTCGCCGAAGTAGTTCGGGTGACGGGTATACTGCCACAGCCCCGTCTTGATGACGTGTCCCTTGTTGGCGGGATCTTTCTTGAAGACCTCCAGCTGCTTGTCCCCCACAGACTCGAAATAAAAGCCTATGAGCCAGACTGCCGTGCCCAGGACCACCCAAAGGTTGACGGACTTGTCCGCCACCGTTATAGCGTAGAGGTACGCATAGGACACCACCGCCATAAAGACCGCCTGAAGAACGTAAACCTGCAGAAACGCCCTTGGAATGACCCACTTGCCCCACTCCCGGCGCCAGTTGGCGTACCTGAAGTCCTCGGGCTTGCCCCAGTTTCGCCGGTACAGATGGTAAAACAGCCTGACGCCCCAGACAGTGACCAATGCCACAAGCAGCAAGGACACCGCGTCCAGGTTGCCGTAATAAAACAGCGACGCCCAGCCCACGACCACAAAACCCAGGCCCCAGCCAAAGTCCACCACGGCATTATTCTTTACTGCAGTCCCCAGAATAAAGAATCCCATGAAATAGAGAAAAATCACGAGCCAAGAAAACCATAACAACCCTGACATATTACCAGCCTGCTTTCTCTTGTAGGTAGGCAATCGCCGTCGCGCCCTCGCCTGCTGTCGCGCCGACTACCGGTGAGATTTCCGCGATAAATTCCGGCGGCTTGCCGGTGAGTTCCTCAAAGATTCTGGCCAGTTCCATCGCCCGGTCCAGGCACGCGGCATGGACAATGACGTATTCCTCCAGGCCATATTTCTCAATGTCCGCGCTGACGGACTTCACCAGTTTTTTCATGACCGCGTTGAAGGTCAGCTTGCCGCCATAAGCTTTGCCATGGCCTTCCCTGTCCAAAGTCATCAGCGGCTTAAGGCCTATGACTTTGGCGACTTTTCCGACACTTCGGCTCACCCGGCCGCTGCGCTCCAGATATTTGACCGTATCTACGGAAACCAGGATCTTAACCCGGTCCCGCATTGCCCGCATGATCTCGACGACCTCTTCGAAGCTGCGCCCTTCTTTGGCCATGTCCACAGCCTTCTTGACCATTAGACCCTGAGCTCCTGAATTTTTCAGCGTGTTCAGGACTTCGATCTTACGGCCGCGCTTTTCGACCACGGGTTCGAGGCCCTTGATCATGCCATAGGTGCCGCTGAGCTTGTCTGACACCGAGAGGACCAGAATGGCTTCGTAATAATCGCTGAGGAACATCAATAGATTCTCGACATTTTTAATAGCCGGCAGCGAGCTCTGAGGCTGATCCTTGAGAGTCTTGTTCAATTCGTAGAAGTGGCCCACGGACACCGTCACACGGTCCAGGTGCACCACGCCCCCAATTTCCAGCTGCAGCGGGATCACCGAGATCTGGTGCTCATCAATGAAGGACTGCGGCAGGTCCGCAATGGTATCCGTCACAATGGCAAACGGGTATTTCCTGTGGTTGCGGATATCCACCTGAATCTTCATGTCGTCGACTTTGATGGCGTCCAGCTGACCAACATGGCTCAGCGCGTCAAACATTGGCTCCGGGCTGTTGGTGTGAAGATGCACCCTGAGCTTGTCCTCCCCCCCGGCAATGACCAGGGAATCCCCATAACGCGCCGCGATCTCCCGGATCTCTTCCACATTCATGCCTTTGTCTTTTCCCTTTTCCCGGCGCGTCAGCAAGGTCTCGCAGCAGTAGCGGAACTCGCCCAGAGTCTCATGGGCTTCAGCGCTCCTTGGGTGGGCCTCGGTTGGAATCACAGAAATCCTCTCAATCCCCGCCTCCCCATGCTCAATATAGCGCTTGATACCTTCGAGGAAATGGTAAAAGCCCTTGGCGCCGGCGTCCACCACGTTGCTTTTTCTTAACTGCTCCAGCATTTCAGTCGTCTTCTTCAGCGCGACACCGCTGTCTGACAGCGTACGCTCGGCGTACTCCAGTATTGTGGCAGCCTTATCCTTGTGCTTCTCCAAAGAATGGATCCACTCCCGGACTACTGTCAAAATGGTGCCCTCCACAGGATTGAGCATGACGCCGTAAAGCCGCTTCAGCGCCCCTTGAAGGCTGTGAATCAGCTCATCCTGGGTCAGCGTCTCCTTGCTCTTGACCTCCATGTACCAGCCGTAGATCAGCTGGGCGAAAATCAGCCCGGAATTGCCCCGGGCGCCCATCAGCGCGCCGTCTGCAGCACTGGAAAGCACCAGGTCCACCTCGTTCTCAAGGCGTAGATTCTCCATCACCGCCTTCATGGTCGAGGTCAGATTGGCCCCCGTGTCCCCGTCCGGGACGGGAAATACATTGATGCGGTCCAGCTCGCTCTTATTTTGAATCACCTCATTGGCTCCTGCCAAGATGGCATAATACACATGTCTTCCATTGATTGAATTGGCGGTCATTTGCGATCCCTCCTCGCGGGTATTATTACCCAGTTTAATCTCGTCTTCGACACTTTTTGAGAATTTTTATTCTATTTTTGGAGTGATTGCATGACGAAGAGGGGGGGGGGCAGCGGAAGCTGCATAACCCCCCGTTACCGTGTCGCCAGCGCGGAGGAAAAAAGCCGGTAATAGGTCTTTTACACATCCGCTGATCCCCCCTTATACTCAATACCAAAAAATCCCCTTGAAGCCCAGACCGTTTCGTCTATGCCCCAAAGGGATGTTTCTTTTGCCGATTGTCGCTATTGCAGCTAGGACACTATCTCTGCCCGGTCACTTAACGCTCACATTGCCGCTGACTGTGGACAGCTCCAGCGTAAACTTACCGCTGCCGGCCGTCGCTTCAATGAGGCGGTCCTCTAGGACTTTTACGTTTGCCTCAGGGCGTTCGAGCGCAAGGGTCCCCGAGGTGGACGTGAGTTTAATCTCATGGTTGAGGGGCGCCTCGCAGGTCAGTTCAACCGTCCCCGAAGTCGTCTCCATGCGTCCGTCCCCCCTAAGTGCAGTTAGCTTCAGCATCACTGCGCCGGACACCGTCTTCACGTCCAGCTGGTCTGCGCTGCCCAGGAATTCCACGTCACCGCTGACGGAACCAAGCTCAAGGTTTCGTGCCTCAAGCCCTTCCACATAGACTCTGCCAGAAACCGACCCGGCGGAGACATTGCCCTCAAAAGGCGCTGTCCCTGGCGAACGCAGCTTGACCGCTCCGGAGACGCTTTGAAGCTCAAGATCGCCGGACAACGACTCCGGTATTTTCACCATTAATCTCAGGTTCGTGGATGTAAAGGAATGCGGGAGCGTCAGCCCACGATCGATGTCGATCTCCAGCCGGCCACCCTCCGACTTGTGAATTCGTATTTTTGGCATATCCGTATCCAGCGGCGCAATGTAAGTCCCCGTCAGCTTAATTTCAATATCTTCTCTGGCTTCACGGGTCACCTCAACCGACTCAAACACTGTTTCAACAGCCAGTCCTTCAGTCGCGTTCTCGCTGCTGACTTCCACTGTCCTGGTCTCGTCCAGCTCAAAACGCTGGCTCCCGGCAAGGGGCGCTAATTCCTCGCCCTGCAGTCTGTCGATCAGATCCGGTCCGGCTTCACGCAGTGCGAGCATAGCAATGCCGCCGCCAATCAGAAGCGCTGCAATCAACCAAAGCGCAATTTTTCTCACTTGGATTACCTTCTTCCTTTTTTAATTTTACAGGGAGAAACAGGGCGTTCTTCGCCAAGTCATCCTACCCAATCAGTTTTGCTTGATGATCTTGACGTTAAGCTTCAGATATTTCAGTGTCACTTGATAAAACAGCTGAGTCAGTTTGATGGCCGCGAGGAAGATCAGTCCGCCAAGGGCTGCGAGGGCAACCCCCGCTCCGAGAATTGCCACAATTAAAGTGCCCCCAACAATCCCGGCTGGGATCAGCGCAGGCGCGAACGCCACCGAACCCGTCACCGCCGCGACGACCCCGCCGAACACCAGACCAATGCCCGCTACTATCAGCGACACTGCCACCGCGTAGACCGCGACCAGAATGCCCACCAGCGCCAGGTAAGGTCCAAGAATAAAGATGATATTAAAAAGTCCGAGGCCTATGGACGCCAGTACCGCCCTAAACAGATTCACAGAGCTTGGCTTTTCCTCTGCCCGCTGAATCACTTTACTCAGTCGGAACTGTTTCGCGACCACCTCCGGCCTGCCCAGCTGCTCAAGGATGGCTTCTTCTGTCTCACCACTTTCGAGGGCTGCATCAAAGTGCTCCTCATAATCGTACAATATATCACTCCGCTCCGCCTCCGGCATGCCGGAAAGCGCGCTTTTAAGCTGAGTCAAATAAGTCTGCTTGTTCATTCCCCGTGCTCTCCTTCCACAATTAAGTTGACACCCGTCACAAACCGCCGCCATTCCGCTGCCAGCGCGGCCTGCTCCTGTCGCCCCCGCGCCGTCAGCGTGTAGTACTTACGCGGCGGCCCCTCTGAAGACTCCTTCAGATAAGTCGTAAACATGCCGTCATCCATCAGCCTTCTCAGCAAAGGATAGATAGTACCTTCAGAAATAGTGATATTTTTTGAAATTTCCTGAACCAGTTCATAGCCGTAGCAGTCCCTGTGGCTCAGTATAGATAGTACGCACAGCTCCAGAACACCCTTCTTGAATTGTATGTTCACAGAGGATCGCCTCTTTTCTGCTTTTTCATGGTTACAGCATATCACAGGGTACCTTTTTATGCAAGGTAGCAAGTATTAAAAGAATCTTAAATACCAGGATGGGGACGCGGACAAGTTTTGAGTTGGTGACGCGGACAGCTTTTAAGTTGGTGACTGTCACCAACTCAATTTTTGTACCAGAGCTGAACCTCAAAACCACTGGAAACACACACTTTCTCAAAATGATACCTCAGCACGGTCCCAAGCCCCAACTACACCCCCGCACCAGTCACCCAAGCCCAACCACCCCCGCCCGCGTCACCAACAAGCCTGCCCCAGCACCGCGTCCCCCTTCTCTTGGAAGTGTGCGCCCTTGGGCGCACAGCGAAATTGAACCTGTTGCAGACTAATTCGAAACGAAATCGAAAACTAAACCACACCAATCAAAAACCAAATACAAAGCAAAAACGCCGCTGAACCCGGAATCCCGAATCAAGCGGCGTTTAACTTTTTATTGCTGTTGATGTTTTCAGCGAGCGCTTTTCGAAAGAAAACTCTCTCAGCCCTTAAACTGTTTACTCGACCAACCTATTTCTTAATAATCTCGTTCAAAGCAGCAACTGTGCCGGCAAAACCCTGAAGGTCTGAAGGCACAATAATTTTCGTCGCCTGGCCGTTCGCCATTTTTTCAAGGGCCTCAAAGCTCTTGATGGCAATAACCGCAGGGTCCGCGCCAGCTTCACGAATCATTTCAATGCCTTTGGCCTTAGCGCCCTGGACTTTAATAATCGCTTCCGCTTCACCTTCTGCTTCGCGAATCTGAACTTCCTTCTTAGCTTCAGCACGAAGAATTGAGGATTGCTTTTCGCCTTCCGCCTCAAGAATCATAGACTCCTTAGTACCTTGTGCCACGAGAATCTTGGAATTCTTTTCACCTTCCGCACGAATAATGGATTCACGTCTCTCACGCTCAGCGCGCATCTGTTTTTCCATGGCATTCTGAATGTCTTCAGGCGGAATGATGTTCTTGACTTCAACGCGGTTGACCTTGATGCCCCACGGATCTGTCGCTTCATCCAGGATCGCGCGCATCTGGGTGTTGATCAGGTCTCTGGAAGTCAGCGTCTCGTCCAGCTCCAGTTGGCCAATAATGTTTCTCAGCGTCGTCGCTGCAAGATTCTCAAGGGCGACAATAGGACGTGCAACACCATAAGAGTATAGCTTTGGATCTGTAACGGCATAATAAATGACCGTGTCAATTTTCATGGTGACGTTGTCCTTGGTGATGACCGGCTGCGGAGGAAAGTCGACTACATTTTCTTTCAATGAAACGCGGTTTGCCACGCGGTCAATAAATGGAATCTTAAAATGGAGACCCACGCTCCAGGTTGTCAGAAAGGCGCCAAGGCGCTCAATGACATAAGCCTGAGCCTGCGGTACAACCCTGATGTTGGTGATGATCAACAAAATCGCAAAGAGAAAGAGCAGTGCTGGAATGATGAGCCTTAAAATGTTCATTAATGTTAGCCTCCCTTTTAGTGTGCTGCAAATGCTGATTTCGACATGCCTGAATGGTCATCAGGTCATGCTTTCTTGACGATGAGCTTGACACCCTCCACCGCTATGACCTGAACCTTCGCCCCGACTTCAATGGGCTCTCCGTCTTCAGACAAAGCACTCCAAATCTGGCCATTGATTTTGACCTGACCTGTGGCATAGCGCTCAATGTCTTTGAGCACTGGTCCGCTCTGTCCAATCACTGCCTCCACATTGGTTTTTTCGCTCCCGATATGAAGAAAATTCTTGGCCAGAGGTTTGGTGAAGTAGATCAGTACTGCTGCCGATACTAAAAAGACGCCAATCTGAACCGGCACAGACAATCCGATCATGGCCGCCAGAAGTGCTATAAGCGCGGCGCCAGCAAACCAGATGGTGGTAAGACCCATGGTCAGTGCCTCTAGAACTGCAAAAATGATGATGAGCGCGATCCAGATGACAGATGGGCTCAGGCTGGTTAAGAAATTCATAGCGGGTCAGCTCCTCTTGGTTGAAACTTTTGTGCCTGGTGGTTTATGCACTACCTCTCTATATTACCCAACAATTCTTAAATTACCATTAAAAAAGCATTGATGTTGGCGCATTCTTTCAAATATTGATGCCATTTTGAACCTTTTCGCGGGGTGTCGGGCGGGTGAAACTTAAAAAGGGTGAAGAAGGCCGGCGCGCCTTCTTCACCCTTTCCGCTGCTAACAATAGAAGAAGCGGCCGTCGCTCTTTGGACGGCCGCTTCCTCCTGGTCTTTCTTTTAAAATCTTTTACCTTTGAAACTCTAAACCATTGCCACCTTAAACGTATAAGTGGACGTCGTGATTTTGTCCGGTGCGACAACTTTCACCGTGATGACCTGGCCATCCTTGACAGCGATCTTGTTGCTGGAGCGGTAGGCAACGGCCTTGCCATCCACCGTAATAGACGCCGCCTTCGTGGACATGGATGTCGGGATTACAGTGATGCTTGTGTTTGCCTTAGGCACTTTGACCGTATAGTCGTAAGCCCAAGGATTGAAGCGGTTTTGAAGCGCGTTCTTCACCGCGATCTCCTTGCCCGCCCAAGTGAATGGCGCACCCGGCGCCGCGTATTCCACGGTCTTTCCGACCAATTCTCCGCCTGCAAATTCAATGTTGGACAGGACAGAGTATTTGACGTGACCGCCAAAATTGTAGTTTAACCCCACATTAGCCGCGTCTGCCATGTAAGGGCGCACCTTGAGGTCCGTGGTTGAAGACAAGAATTCCGCGTTGTCGCCCATAACTCCTGTCAGCTTGATGGCGCACCAGTTGGTGCCGTCTTTCCACATGTCGCCAATCATGGTCGTTCTCGCTCCCGGCGCGTCTGTACCGCCGCGCAGGGATGGACGGCAGCCGCCCTCACCCTTGTCGACGACCTGTTGTAAGGCTGCCTCATAGAGCTTCAGGTTGTTGTCGCTGAGGGGCGACTCGTCATGACCCGTGAAGAGCTTGTCTGACTTGCCTCCCTCTTTGGTGTATTTCGAGTAAGACTGCTGGACAAAGGAAAGGAGAAGGTCCGGCGGCATACCCGCCACACCGACGTTGTCTGCAGATCCCGCACGGGTACAGCCATAGAAGTCTGAAGCAAACAGGAGACCGTTTTTCTTGTCGTGGATTGCCACATTGCCATTGGCATGACCCGGCAGCGCAACAACCTCAAAGACAATACCGCCGCCAAGGTCGAACTTCATGCCCTCATCAACGTTCTTAACTTTTGCCTGCGATTCCGGCGTAGAGAAGATTGGCTTGAATGGGCCTGAAGTGGAAGACGTAGACGCCCAGCCCCGCTCACTCAGGTAAACGTCGACGCCCGCGTTCATGAAGTTCATGGCCTGGGCATCGTGGTCACCGTGCTCATGGCCTATGATCAGGATGTACGGTTTTGTGGCGAAACCATCGACAAAGGTCTTCAGGTTCTTTTTATCCGCAGGGGTCTGCAGGGCGTCGAAAACAATGCCGCTTGTCGGCCCTTCTATGTACCAAGCCAGAGGCCGGACAGACTCAGAATCGTTGCAAATTCTGAAGATCGCCGGGCTGACAGAAGTCTTCTTCTCCATCTGGAGCACCTGGAAGTCATCCATGAGCGGGCGGTGGAGGTTCCAGACAAAGGTCTGAACCGGGCTGGCAGCCATGCCGTCTTTGAACGCTACGGCTTTATAGGTCACGACACGGTCCGTCGGCACCGGCTCATCCGGGCCGCCGCCGCGAGTGCCAATCATTTCCATGATATGCCCTTTGGTTTCGACCGTGTAAACTTCACTGTCCGCAGTTGGCTCTGAGCCGTCCGTGGTGTAGTGAATGGCCGCTCCAGGCGTTGGACAGTAGAGCTTGACATAACGTCTGGGCGCGACAGAATTCGCTTTAGGCAGCGCTTGAACCGGCGCGACCATGGTTCCTGTGATTTTGCTGAACAGAACTTCCATTTCGTCCACGGTCAGCGCTCTCTTTGGCTGGAACAGCTGATCTGAATTAATAGTCAAATAACCAAGCGCCGCCAACGTGTTGACACTGGCTCTGGCGTAAGAAGAAATCGAGGCCTCATCCTTAAAGAAACCCGTTTTCGTGGTCAGCGGCAGATGGAATGCCTTCACCATCATGACGGCTGCATCCTGACGGGCCAGCTGGGCGTTCGGGTCAAAATAGCCATTGCCAATACCGCTGGTCACACTTTCCTCATAAGCTGTCTCGATTTGCTTGCCATAGCGGTCTGCCGTCTTGACATCCTTGAATTGCTTCAGCGGCGCCTTCCAAATATCGTTGTACTGCGTCGGATGCGGCCATGCAAAATAATTAGAGACTTTGCCGATGAATTCCGCACGCGACACCCCATTAGCCAAAGGCGCCTCGACGTCCGCAAACACCGTATAGCCCGGAATAGCGCTCGTTACGGCAATCCCTGCGGCACCAACAGCCATGCCCTTCAGGAAGTTTCTTCTGGAGAGTCCCTCTTCCGAAAGCCCGAGGGTTTCCATTCTGTTCTCTTTTTGATCGGTTGTCTTGTCTTTAGTCACAAATCCTACCTCCTCAGTACTTGATGGTCCTTAACCACAGACCTAAAATAAAAACGGCTGCAAAGCCGCTTTGTTGCCGCTTCAGCGCCCCACACAGAACTTTGATTTACGTACTTTCGTTCCCCAACCCTTCAAGTGTCCGGCGTGGGGCGCCCTTGTCAACTTGCTTCTCTCAGTGCCAACTTGCGTCTAAACATCACACTGCTGATCCAGGTGCTGATTTCGAAGAGCACCAGCATCGGCACAGCAATCAGGATTTGCGAGGTTACATCTGGCGGCGTAATGACGGCTGCTATAATAAAGACCGCCAGAATCACATATTTACGATTTTTCCTCAGGAGCCTCGGATTGAGAATGCCCAGCTGTGTCAGCAGGATAATGACTATAGGCATTTCAAAGACAAGCCCAAAGGTCAGAATTGTATTCACGACAAAATTCAGGTAGTTCTGAATGGAAACCATGGCTTGAATTGTCTGGCCATCCCCAAAATTTCCCCCGTTGAGCCCGGCGAAGTATTTCAGCGTGAAAGGCAGGACGACTTCATAGGCAAAAACGCCGCCCAACAGGAAGAGCGCCATGCCAAAGGTCATCACAAAAGCTGCCGCGGTGCGTTCCCGGCGCGTCAAGCCCGGTCGAATGAACTGCCAGGTCTGGAAGCCAATCACTGGAAATGCCACGACAACGCCGCAAATAATCGCGATTCTTATGTAGGCGATCAGCAGCTCCGCCGGCGCGACGTAAATGAACTCGAAATCCTTGGCTTTGCCCACCAGATGCTTAATGACGAACTCCGATCTTGCCAGGCACACGCTCATGGCGGCGACAAAGCAGATCGCGCTGACCACCAGCCGCTTTCTCAACTCGTTCAGATGAGAAATCAGCGTCGTTGTTTTATTGGCTGGCATGGCCTTCTTCAGCCCTCTTCCCGCTCGGTCAGAGGCTCAGCTTCCGCCTTGGAGATACTCCTCTTGAAGTTGCCTATAGTCTGTCCAACCGCCTTCCCCAGCTGCGGCAGCTTGGTGGGCCCAAAGATCAACACCGCAATACCAAAGATGACCATCAACTCAGTTGTTCCAAATCTTCCCATGACTTTACCCCTTCCTGACTCACTAAGTTTTTTCACCTATAACAAGCGCTCACTTCTCTGATCTCATTACGTTGATTCCCGCTCAACCGCCTCTTCCGCGCCGAATAAATCTCCGCTTTCCAAGTCCTTCTCAATAGTAGTCGCATATCGCTTGAGAGAGCCAATGGAACGTCCGGCTATTTTACCAAGCTCCGGCAGCTTTGAAGGTCCAAAGATGACCAAAGCCACAGCAAAGATCAGTATGAGCTCTGTAGTCCCTATTCCTGACAATGAAGATCACCTCCGCCGATAGTTATGTTTTGAAAACTCGGTGTCTGACACCGAGTTTCACTTTGACGCTTCAGCTCAAACGGTTTTGGTTTGGAACTTGGTGTCTGACACCGAGTTCCACGCCACCGAGTTTCACCTTGACGCCTCAGCTCAACCAGGTATGAAATGATCTTGCTGATACCAACACCTTAGCGAATTCCCGGCCGCAGCATAAGCACCAGGATAGCGAAAGATGTATCAAATGGACCTTTCACCTGTTTCAATTCAGAGCATTTTGTTTCAATATTCTGCTTATTGGTCTTCTACGCTGTATCAGACCCTCGCATTCTGTACAATCCATGTTATAATCATATCCAGCAACACTACCTTCTACGGAGTGGAAAGGAGGACCGAAATAATGCATCTGAGATCGTTTTTTTCAAATCGTCTGTTTATTAAGATGCTGATGTACTTCAGCACGCTGTTGATTCCCGTCCTCCTCATCGGCATCCTCTTCTATAACTATTCGGTTTCTGAAGCAAAGAAGGACTTTAGCCAAAACATTACAAAGAATCTTGAGTTTTCTATGGAACTCATTGACCATTCTGTTCAAATGGCGGTGGACGCGAGCCTCAATCTGATGATGGAAGACGCTTTCTTCGAGCCCGTCATGAGCTCACCTGAGATGAGCACGGAGCAAAAACGCCACTTTGAGAGCATGATTCAAGCTATCGTCAAAAGTCAGAACATCTCCAACTATTTTATTGACAACCTTTTCGTCTTCAGAGACAGTGAGTGGGTGTTTCGGAGCGCCGGTCCGGAAACCTTTGACCGCTTCTTCAGGGAGCTATACTGGTTCGAAAAGTATCCGGTGCCTTTTTGGAAAACTTATCTGACCAGGCCATCAGCGGTTCAGTATCTGTCCCCAACCTTGATCAAAACCTCGAGCGGCAGCACAAAAACCGTGATTCCCACCGTTGCCGTAGAGCATAGTCCCAAGGGCAATATAGCGGTAGTCGCGTGCCTTTCCACCAGCGCGATTCATGAGACCATCCGATCCAACATGATCTATCCCGAAACGGAATTTATCTTACTGGACACGGCGGACAATATCATAACCAGCAGCCGGGATGACCTATGGAACAGCGACGCTGTCGAAAGGCTCAAGTCGCTCAGTGCCGCCGGTCCCTCCGAACTCATTCCTCTGGAGTGGCAAGGTGAAAATTACCTGGTTTCAGCTCTGTCTTCCGAGCGCCTTGAATGGACCTACTACACCATCACGCCAAGCTACTATTTCAGGGCAGAAGCCAACAATGTCCTTTCCGTCACCTTTTGGACGAGCATTGCCATCATTTTGCTCGGCATAGGCCTAGCTTTGATATTCAGCGTCAGACTCTACAGCCCCATCAACAATATACGGGAAATCCTTATGCAAAACGGCGGCAGTGAAGGCACCGGCGGGCCTGCACCAAAGCATCAGAATGAGTTTGAACTCATACAGTCAGCCCTTCATGAGCTGCTCAGCGAAAAAACCGCCTACTCTGACAAAGTCCACGAGCTGTCCTCCGAGTATTTGGACAACGCGTTTATCCAGCTGCTTCGCGGCCATTCCCTGGATCCCATCAAAAAATTCAGGACATTGATTCGGGACGACCTCCGGTTCACAACTGAGACGTTTCTCTGTTTCTCCGTAGTCTTTGACTTTAACGAGCGCTTCTTTACAAAGATTGAGAGCCAGGAGCGGCACCATGTCCTGGAAAGCATAAAAATCATTATTCTGGATGCCTTGGCAGCCCAAAACAGAGTTTATCTGCTTGAGCTCGAACCGGGACATTTTGTGGGTATAGCCAATCTGGACACCCATCAGGATCAGGTGACGCTGATGAAATCCCTCGAACAACTGCTCTTATCTTTTTCTTATGAATTGAAGCATTACAGAATTTACATCGGTGTTGGCAGAATCCACGGTGGTCTGAACAAGCTGTGGCTCTCCTATTCCGAAGCCCAGTACGCCCTGGAAGCCGCAACCGGGTCAGCGCAGAATCAGGTGGCGGACGCCTCAACCCTTGAAATCAAGCCCCATCATATCTACACCTTCAAAGATGAGGAAAAGATCATGAATTGCCTCCAAGCCCGGGATGAAGCCGGACTAGAAAGTATTCTCGATGGGCTGGTGAGACAGACTGAGACCATCGGCAGCACAGGCTTTAGCCGGCAGGCGCTGTTCCACGATCTGCACCGAACCGCTGCACGCTACGCCGCCGCCCACGGACTGGATTTTTACACTGCCCTGGATCAGCAGGTCTGGTCCTGGACCACGCAGACCCACGGAGCGGAAGTCGAGCCAGGGATTAACCCGGATAAGGCTGTGCTGCTTCAGATGTTTAAATCTCTCATGGCTCTGGCTGAGCCGCCTTCAGACCGATCGGCACAAATGATTCAAAACGTCGTCACCTTCATTGACGATCACTTCCACGAAGATATCCACCCCGAGCTGATCGCCAGTCAGGCAGGCATCTCTGTCAAATACCTCTCCAAGCTTTTCAAGTCCCAAACGAACCAGAATCTGACGGATTACATCAGTCAAAAGCGCATATTCAAGGCAAAGGCGCTGCTAAACACCACCACGCTCTCCATAGATGATATCTATCCCATGGTGGGGCTGCAAAGCCGGGTGACGTTTTACCGACTTTTTAAGAAACACGTCGGCACCAATCCGGGGAGCTATAGAAAAGGTACCGACCAGGACTTGGATCAGGGACAGGAGGCGGATGCAGATGAAAATGAATAAAGCAGCTAAGCGTCCAGGAAGCGAAGTCCAGGCAGCGCTGTTCTTCCCGGCGGACAGAAGGCATCATGGCCTGTTGCTGATCATGCTGAGCCTAATATTGGTTGCCGGATTATCTCTGACGGCTTGCCAACAGACAGAGAAGCTTGAGCCCACAACCCAGGCGTCTGATGAAGCGCCTCTCAAAGTGAGGATCATGCGCCGCGAGTCTGTCTTCCAGCCTATCAATATTAATCCGGAAACCCGCACCCGCGTTCAGGCAGCCACGGGCATAGATCTTCAAATTGAAGCTGTACCGAGCAGCAATTATCCAAGTAAGCTCAAACTGTCACTGGCCTCGGAAAATTTGCCGGATATAATTGAGATGTCATACCCTGAAATGCTTCAGTCCGTTTCCACAGGCCGACTCGCGCCCCTGAACGACTTGATCGCTGAACATGCGCCCCACTTTAGTCAGCTTTTGGAGGATCGCCCTGAACTTAAGTCTTTAATGGTTCAGGACGACTACTATGCTTTTCCAATGATCGTTTGGAAGTCTCTCCCGACCGCCGCTGTTCCTATTCTTCGTGCAGATATACTTGCCGCCTTGAATCTTGGGGACCGTCAGGACTTATCAAGACCAAAGACCTACGACGAGCTCCTTGAGCTTCTTATTCAGATTAAAGCGGCGCATCCAAACCAAGATCTGTGGATCAATCGCAGCGGGACGCGAAATTTAATATCTAACATTTCCTATCCGTTGGGCTCAGGGTTCAGTCAGTCCACCTCCTTTTACTTTGAGCCGCGCTCCGGGAATGGCGAATTCTTGTACGGCCCTGCCCACAGCAGCTTCAAAGAGGTGCTGGTCTTCTTAAACAAGGCTTATGAAAGCGGGGTTTTAGATCCCTACTACGCCCTGACCACCGTGGATGAATGGCAGCAAAAGCTCAGTACAGGCCAAGCGTTGTTCTTCTTTGACCTGCCCATTAATCTCGAAAACTTCAATGTGCCTTTGAGAAAGCTGAACGCCGCCTATGCCTTCGCACCGCTTCTAAACATCAAAAATACCGCGGGAGAAGCCCGAATCAGTCTGCAATACGACACTCACTGGCTGCACACCTATTACGCGATCTCCTCCAAATCCAAAAACATTGAAGCTGCCATACGGCTCCTCGACTGGCTGTATTCCGAGGAGGGCGCCTCTGTCGCCAATTATGGAACCCTTGGAACGGACTACACCTTGGAGGATGGCCGCGCGATTATTCAGCCGGAGCATTTCATGCGCTATAAAGAGGAGCCCTTCAGCTTCAGGCTGATGCAGTATGAACGCGGCACCGGTCAAGGCTTTTTCACGCCCTATTTGGATCAAACCTTCCAGTTCCAGATTCAGCCTCAGCTGGAGGACGTCATGGATCAAATCGTTCAGAGCGGCATGGGGCAGCCATCGCCCTTACCGCCGCCTCTGACCATGAAAGAAACGATCCGGGTCAGCGAACTCATTAAGCGTTTAGATGCAATTTTGTTTGAAACCATAGACGCCTATATCATTGGTGAAATCTCCACGGATCAATTCGAATCGAATTTGATGCGTCAGCTTCAGGAGGCTGGAGCCGGGGAACTTGAGGCAATTTTGAATCACGAAAGATGAAGGCGTGAGGAAAGGGGATGTCAGCGCGACATCCCCTTTTTTCAGGTGAGAAAGGCGGGATCGATAGGCTAAAGGGCCCTGGCGCCTTAAGCCTATCGACCCCGCCTTCCCTCTCTCCCCCAACCCCGCCATCTTCCCCATTTAATTTTTCCTCCGGTTGTGGTACGCTGTAAAAAAGACCATATAAATTTTTTCGTATGATTTATAACACCGCTTAAAACAACCGAACGGAGGTTATTAAAATGTCCCATAACTGGAGTCTCGACGCCCTTTATCTCAGCTTTGACGACCCAAATCTCCAAACTGACTATCAGGCATGCCTGACAGAGGCCCAAACACTCATCCAGGAAAGCCAGAACCTCATAGAAGGCCAACCCGAACCTGCAAACCTCGAAATACTGCTGAGGGCTTCAGAAGCGCTCTATTTAAAACTCTGGAAGCTTTCCGCCTTTGCCTCCCTCACCCTGTCCGCGGATACGTCCTGCGAACCTGCGCTGGCGCTGGAAGAAAAGCTCCGGAAGCTGCAGGCAGAGCTTACTGTGTTCGAAGTCAGACTAAAGCGTGCCGTTGGCCGCATAGAGGACCTGGTTCAATGGCTGCAGAACTCTCGCTCCGACTATCTCAAAGACCTTGAATTCGCCCTGGAGGAGCGGGCTGAATCAGCTCACCACCTTCTCAGCGACGAGGAAGAAATCCTGATTGCCAAACTTCGCATAACAGGATCGGATGCCTGGGAGACCCTGCATGCAAAACTGACCTCAACGCTGATGGCCACCGTTTCTGACGCTCAAGGCCAAATAACCGAGATGCCGCTGTCTGCGGTCAGGGCTCTAGCCTACGACCCGGATCCCGAGGTCCGACGCCAGGCTTATCTGGCAGAGCTCGCAGCGCTGCCCAAAATTGATGACAGCATTGCAGCCTCACTGAACTCAATCAAAGGCGAGGTGCTGACCCTGACAGAGCAGCGCCGGTACGGCTCTCCTCTCGAAGCGACGCTTAAGGAAGCCCGAATGTCCAGAAAAACCCTGGATGCGCTGATCAGTGCCATAGAAGAAAAGCTGCCGGAGCTTAGAGGCTACTACAAGGCAAAAGCAGTCCTGCTGGGGGATCAAAATGGCCTTAAATTCCACAACCTCTTCGCGCCTGTCGGGACTCTGTCTGAGGTTTATACCTATGAGACCGCAATGGACTTTGTCATCCGCCATTTCAGCACGTATAATCCGGAGCTGGGCGCCTTTGCAGCCCATGCCAGAGACGAACAGTGGATCGATGTCGAGCCGCGAGCAGGCAAAGTCGGCGGCGCGTTTTGTTCAAGCCTTTACCCGGTTCGCCAGTGCCGTATCCTGACAAATTTCCAGGGCAGTCTTGGCGATGTCCTGACCCTCGCCCACGAGCTCGGTCACGGTTACCACGATTACAGGCTTGAATCCCAAAAGCTCTTCAACATTGAAGTTCCTATGACTCTCGCTGAAACTGCGTCGACCTTCTGCGAGACGGTCATTGCCGATGCTGCACTGGCGACGCTCTCCGACGCCGAGTCCATGACGGTTCTGGAAAGCAGCCTTCAGGATGCCGGACAGGCCATTGTCGACATCTATTCCCGTTACCTCTTTGAATCCCGCCTCTTCGAGCTGAGAACGGACCACGCCCTGTCGGTGAATGAGCTGAAGGAAGAAATGCTGAAGGCCCAGGAAGCTGCCTATGGGGATGCGATGGATCCGGAAGTCCGTCACCCTTACATGTGGCTGGTCAAAGGCCACTACTACAGCGCTTCGGTCAATTTCTACAACTTCCCTTATGCCTTTGGGCTGTTGTTCGCCAAGGGTCTGTATCAACTCTACAGAGAAGAAGGGACGTCCTTCCTGCCTCGATACGACCAGCTCCTGTCCGAATCAGGCAAAGCTTCTGTTGAGTCGGTCTGTGCCTCTGTCGGGATTGACGTCACCACAAAAGAATTCTGGCTGAAGTCACTGGATGTTATTTTGGGCGACATCCAGAGGTTTAAGAATTTGGCGGAGCAAAAAGCATAAAAAAAGTCTGCCGATGGTTTTGTATTATAAACCATCGGCAGACTTTCTTTTTTATTACTTCACCTCGGAATCACATGCGGATTTCCCGTCACCGGATTGACAATCAGCGTCACATCTACAGCGTAGACATCCTTGATGTATTCCTCTTTAATAACATTGGCGGGTGGCCCCTCTTTGTAAACGCGGCCATCCTTCATCATGAAGACGTAGTCGCTGAACTCAATGGCGAAATTGAGGTCGTGGAGAATGGCCACCACCGTGATGCCGCGCTCCTTCGTCAGTTTGCGTGTAAGCCGCATCAGCTCGATCTGATGATGCAGATCAAGATGGGCAATAGGCTCGTCCAGCACCAGAATCTCCGGCTCCTGAGCAATGGCCCGGGCAATGATCACGCGCTGCTGTTCGCCGCCGCTGAGGCTGTTGATGGGAAAATCCCGCATTTCCCAGACACCTGTTGCCCTCATGGCGTCCTCGACAATTTTGTGGTCCAGGTCCGACTCCGGCTGAAAGCGTCTCAGATGCGGATAACGTCCCATCATGACCATCTCGTGAGAGGAAAAGTCAAATTCAGTTGCGGTGACCTGGGGCACCGAAGCTATGACCTTGCTGAGCTCCTTGTGGGAGTAGGAGGCCAAGTCCCGGCCGTTCACCGTTACGACCCCTTTGCCCGAATGCACCATCCTGGTCAGGTTCTTGACGAACGTGGACTTCCCGGAACCGTTTGGTCCGACTATGGTCGTAAACGAGCCTTTACGGATGCGCATATCCACGCCATTCAGCACCGGCGTTTTGGAATACGCGAAGTGAAGACCTTCGACGAGAATTGGAAATTCCATTACACTCACCTCACACTCGACCGCGTTTTATTGCGGTACAACAGATACAGGAAATACGGCGCGCCAAAGACCGACGTTATGATGCCAATAGGCAGCTCTCCGGGCATGATCAGGGTTCTGGCCAGCGTGTCCGAAATCACCAGAAACATTGCTCCCCCGAGAATCGAAAACGGCAGAAGGGTCCTGTGATCCGGGCCCGAAATAATCCGAACCACGTGGGGTATGACGAGCCCCACAAAACCTATGATCCCGCTGACCGAAACCGCCGCCGCTGTGACGATGGAGGCCACCACCAAAATACTCTTCTTCACCTTTTCGGTGTCCACTCCGACACCCTTTGCGCTCTCCTCTCCAATGGCAAGGGCATTGAGATCCCTGGAATACATCAGCAAGTACCCTGTGCCGATGGTGATTGGCACCGCAGCCACCAGGATCTGCATCCAGTTTGCCGTCGCAAAGCTGCCCATGGTCCAGAAAATAATGTGCTCCATTTCGTCGCGGTTGAGCGACATAATCAGTGAAATCATTGAGGAAAGCAGATAGTTGACCGCGATCCCCGCAAGCAGCAGCGTCACCACCGGCGTCCTGTTTCCGACTCTGCCGACATTGTAGACTATGTAAGCTGCCAGAATTGCGCCGGTGAATGCACCCACCGAAACGGAGCTGAGTCCGGCGACGCCTGCATTGAAGCCTGTCACAATGACTAAGGTGGCGCCTAAAGCCGCGCCTGAGGAGATCCCAAGGACGAAGGGATCTGCCATTGGATTTTTGAAAATGCCCTGATAGGCTACCCCGGATACAGATAAGGCACTGCCAACCAAAGCGGCAAGAAAGATGCGTGGCAGGCGGATCTTCAATAGAATCGCCTCGTGTGTGGGTTTTATTTCATCCATTTGAATCACAGTATCCAGCAGCGGAATTCTGGATAACAGAATCCTGGCGCTGTCCACGAATGAAATGTCTGCAGAGCCAATTGCGCTTGCGGCGACAACGGCGAGCACGAGTCCTGCAGCAAGCGCCACAAGGCCTTGAATCAGCTTTTTATTTCGCTTTTTCATGCGTGCCACACATCCTTTTCTGTAACAGGAAACATCCGTTTAGGATTAGAACAACTCCGGATGCATTATTTTCGCGAGTTCAAGCAGTCCCTGTGCGAGTCTTGGCCCCTGAAGATCGATGAGATTATTGTCGACTTCTACAAGACGGCCTTCTTTGACCGCTGTCAGTTCTTTGTATCCATTCGTAGCTTCAATCCCTGCTTTGTCGTCGTTGTACAGCGAGCAGATCACAAACTCCGGATCTTTCTCTACGAGCTTCTCAATACTGTATTTCCAGCCTTCCGTGTCATTGGCGACATTAGCGCCGCCTGCCATGGTCAGCATCTGGTCAATAAAAGTACCTGCACCGGCAGTGTAATCGCCGCTTTCGCCATAGCCTACAACATAATAAACGGTCTTTGGCTCGACACCGGCTACTTTTTCTTCGACCTCAGCAACGGTTGTCTTCATGTCTTCGACAATGACATTTGCCTGATCCTGTTTATTGAGGACACTGCCGGTCTGTGAAATGGCGTTGTAAACGCCTTCAAAAGTATCATGGGAAGACAGGTCGAGCACCTTATAGCCCAGTGATTCAAGCTTGGTGCGGACATCATCGTTAAACATGTTGGAAACGAGAATCAAGTCCGGCTCGACAGAGGCTATGGTTTCAATGTTGGGTTCAGTGATCGTCCCTACTGAGAGGACATCCGCTGCCTCTGCAGGAAATTTGCAGTAATCGGTACGGCCGACCAATTTTTCGCCCGCGCCAACGGCATAGACAATTTCAGTTGCAGCCGGCGACAATGAAACGACCTTCATAGGTTCTTGTTCAATGACAACAGTTTTGCCCGAGGCATCCGTCACAGTGAGCGGATAAGCGGTTGCAGCTGCTTCTGCAGGTGCCTCTGCAGGCGTTTCAGCAGGGGTTTCTGCAGGCGCCTCCGGGGAAGGGGACTGGCATGCCGCCAGTGTTAAAACCAACGTGAGCATTAAGAGCAGTGACCAAAACTTCTTTTTGAACATTAAAAAAATCCTCCCTTTTTTAGGTGAGGACCGTTACGGATAAGCTGGAAACTCTCTAATATATAGAGTTCGCCTATGTAGCCGGTCAACCTCATCCTCGTGAGTTGATGTACCAGAAATCCTTCGGCTGGTTCCTGACTCGCGCGTTTTCAATAGCTTGCGCTCACAGTAGCGGGACTGTGCCGGCTTCAAACCGGCTTCCCAATTAAGTCCGTAGACACCAAGGATTTATGTTAATTTCAGACCTATCATACCCGATCAAAGGAAAAAATGCAACCCCGCTTGCATAAGTTCCGTTTTAATGACTATCGGCTTAAATGAATCACTTTAAAAATCACCAACAAATCCACAGTTTACCCTCTGGATGAGTGGTTTTTGTTTTCCCCACCTTCAGCGGGCTTTTACACACCCCATCCCCAAGAAAAACGAACTTTTACACAGTTCATCCACAGTTTCTGTGGATAAGTCGTGTTGAGGGTGTTTATTCGACAAATTTCGATGCGAACACAGATTCGGTTATACACATAGTCCACAGGTTATCCACCGTTTTACACAGATTTTACACAAGAGATTCACAGCATTGGGCTTTTTCCTGTGGAAAACCTTATAATTCAGCCCGTGGTCTGCTGCCACTCGCCGCGCATCCGCCCCCAGTCTTGCCCTACAAGTCCTGCGGGTGTACAATGTAGAAAACATGAGTGCTTGTCATCTGGGAGGGATGTATTTTGAACATAAAAATTTACGGCCACGGCTGTGACAAATGTGAAAAAATGTACGCACTGGTCCTCGAGATCTTGGCTGAATACGACCTCCATGCCGAGGTTGAGAAAGTCGAATCCCTAATGGAGATTTACAAGGCGGGTGTCATGACGACACCGGCCATGAGCATTGATGGCACAGTGGTTTACGCCGCGAACGCGGTACCGGGGCGCAGCAGCCTCGAAGCCCTTTTACTTCAGGTAAAGAAATAGGTCCCCGAGAACTTTGAAAGGAGTCACGCCCATGAAATTGATTATTTATGATCAAGTGTGCTGAGGGTACTCGAAAATTGCGCCCATCGTGGATGAGGCCATACGACAATTGAAAGTTTCACTGGAGGTTGAAATCATAGGCGACATCCGGCTCATCAAGGCAGCCGGAGTTGAAATGATGCCGGCAATGGCACTGGAGGGCAAACTCCTGCATCAGGGCAGAACGCCTAATGTACGGGAAACCATGACCATTCTGAGCAGCGCCCTGGCGGAGCACGGGATCAAAACAGCCCTCGAAGAGTAAGGACACATTTAAGGCTTTATAACATAAAGGCTGCTTCAGGACACGGTGTGATATGCTCACCATGCCGCCGGAGCAGCCTTTTTAGTGGATTGTTGTACTCGAAATGCGATTGTTTGCGGTTTATTGAACTTCCCATAACCGAAATCACAGCCTCGCGCAGAGGTTTAATCAATCTTGAGTTTGGAAGTCTCTTTTAAAGTAGACAATGCAACATAGGTGTAGGTATTTCGGGCAAAGTCGTTGATCCGCTCAATGACGTTCTCGAGCTCCGTAGTCGTGGAGGTTCTGACTTTGATTAAAAAGGTCGTATTTCCAGTGACTTTATGGCATTCCAGGACTTCCGGCATGGCAATGAGCTTCTCGCCCATCTCCGCTATGCTGACATCCCCGAGTGGAATACTAATAAAGGACAGTAGGCCGGCATCAACCTCATAGGCATTCAATACAGCTGTATACCCCTTGATGACACCTTCCTGCTCAAGCTTTTTCACACGCTCCTTGGTCGCCGTAGTTGACAGACCAATGGTTCGTCCCAATTCAGAAATGGACAGCTTGGCGTCGTCCTGAAGGATTCTTAGGATTTCCTTATCTGTTGCGTCCATGATTTACTTTCCTCCCCCGATCGCGCCTGACGGCTATTGCGCCTGACGGCTATTGCGCCTGACGGCTACTCGCGCCTTTCGGCTATTGCGCCTTACGGCTGCTCGCGTCTTTTGGCTCCTTGCGCCACAATGGCTGTGGTCTTATTGAAACGATTATAGCCTTTTTTTTGCTTTTGTGCAATAATAGTCAATAAACCCTTAAATTTAACTGAAAATCATGCAATGAGATTTAAAAATCACTTGAAAGACAGGAGGCTTCCGTGCTTGAAACTCGTGACCATACATGCAGACGGCGGTTGCGCCGGCAATCAATCTGATCAAAACTTTGGCGGTTGGGGAGCACTCCTCGAATACAACGACAACGTCAAAACCCTCTATGGTGGAGAGATCAACACCACCAACAACCGCATGGAGTTGACTGCCGTGCTGGAAGCCCTTCGCGTTCTTAAATCCAGGGATCTGTCCGTTGAAATCTATTCGGACAGCGCCTATCTGGTCAACTGCTTTCGGGAGCGCTGGTATGATAAATGGCGTTTGAACGGCTGGATTAATTCTTCCCGGCAGCCGGTCGAAAACAGAGACTTATGGGAAGCGCTGCTGCCCTTGGTCGAAAGTTTCAGCAAGGTTGAATTCCTGAAAATCAAGGGCCATCTCAATCTGAAAAAAACGACAGAAGTCCGCCAGTGGAAGGAAAAGATCGAACGTTACAACGGACGCACTTACTCTGAGGACACCTTCAAGCATCTGCTCGAAATGAATGCCAAAGTTGACGCCCTTGCCAACCAAGGCATTGATGAGATGAAGTTAAAGAACCAGCCCATGTAGACTTTGCGCTCATTAATTTTCACACACCAAAAAACCGCCGTCAAATGACAGCGGTTTTTTTAGGTTTCATGTTGATCTCATAGCCAACAAACGCCGCTACAATAAACTGAGTCCCTCCGCCTGAAGCTCTGCTTCTCTTTCCTTAAGAGCTTCGACGACCGTCTGAATGTGTTCCATTAACTCAAAACCAAGATCTTCGGCACCTTTTGCAATTTCGTCCCGGTTCACTGCCCGTGCAAAAGCTTTATCCTTCAGCTTTTTCCTGACGGATTTTGCCTCAAGGCCTTCAAAGCCATCCGGCCGCACCAGTGCCACCGCGACTACAAAGCTGGCAAGCTCGTCGCAGGCGTAAAGCATTTTTGCCATCAGCGTCTCCCTTGGCGTCTCTGTATAATCTGCGTGTCCTTTTACAGCCAGCACAAATTCATCCGGGAAATTCCTGTGCTCGAGCAGATCTATGGCGACATAAGGATGCTTGTCCGGAAATTTTTCGTAATCCAGGTCGTGAAGCAGTCCGAGCGCCGACCAAACTTCTACGTTTTCTCCCAGGCGCTTGGCGTACCCGCGCATGGCAGCCTCAACGGCGAGGGCGTGCTTCCGCAGGCTGTCCGTCTCTACAAATTCCTTTAGAAGCACCCAGGCCTGATCTCTGGTGACCATCATAGAATATAACCTCCTTAAGCGCTGATTGTTTTCTTAAGTTAATTATACCACCTTCATGACACTTCAAATCCCGTTTCACAAACATACAAAAAGCGGCGCCTTCGCGCCGCTTTCTTCAACTCTTCAACACCCACAAAGGGATTAATAATTGGTTTCCTTGACTTCAAAATAGCCCTGAGGCTTTTTGCACGTCGGGCAAACGCCAGGCGCTTTTTCGCCTTCGTGGACATAACCGCACT
The DNA here is from genome assembly GCA_009881125.1 of Acidaminobacter sp. The sequence goes on from WXFH01000012.1 coordinate 66,133, forward strand.
CGCGGCATTTCCAGCGGGTCTTTTCTTTCTTTGCAAAGACTTCCTCATTTGCGCAATTCTCTGCCAGTTTGAGATAGCGCATTTCATGCTCATACTCAACCTTGGAGATCATACGGTAAGCCGTGGCGACATCCTTGAAGCCTTCTTCCTCAGCGATCTTGGCAAACATAGGATACAGCACGGTGTGCTCCTCGTTTTCACCATGAGCCGACGCAAGAAGGTTCTCATAAGTTGAGCCCACTGTGCCCGCAGGATAAGCCGCTGTGATTTCAAGGGCCTCACCTGCAGTCAGGAAGCTGAAGAAAATTTCTGCGTGAACGCGCTCGTTGTCGGCAGTTTCGTTGAACAGGCCGGCGATTTGCTCGTAACCCTCTTCAATAGCCTTCTTTGCGAACATTTGGTAGCGATTTCTCGCCTGTGATTCACCAGCGAAGGATTTCAAAAGGTTCTTTTCTGTTTGTGTTCCCTTAATGGCTGACATTATGTCCCTCCTGATTATGTAAATTCTTCCGGCCGGACAAAACTGTCCGGCCGGCCATCAAATCTCTTTTTGCTTGGCAACCTTACTCAGCAGCCGGATTGAACACGCGCGCTCTGAACTCGCGGTCCATCATTAAAATGCCATTGCCCTTGCCGTCAATAAGCTTGAGTTCAGAAATAATTGCTTCTGCATTTGACTCTTCTTCCACCTGCTCATCAATGAACCAGTTCAGGAAGCTCTTAGTCGCATGGTCTCTCTCGTCAATGGCGATGTCCATGATGTTGTTGATCAGGCTGGTGACGTGCTGCTCATGAGCAAGCACTTCCTCATACACATCCACGACGTTTTCCCACTCAACCTTTGGACCGTCAATTTTTGTCAAGATGACACGACCGCCGCGCTCGTTGACAAAGTCAAACATTTTCATTGCATGGAACTGCTCTTCCTGAAACTGAACGCGCATCCAGTTCGCGAAGCCAGGGAGGTTTTGCGCTTCGAAATACGCTGCCATAGAAAGATACAGATACGCTGAGTACAACTCTGCGTTGATTTGAATGTTGAAAGCTTCTTCTACTCTTTTGTTGATCATGCTTCGTCACTCCTGTACTGCCTTCAGACTTACCTCTGAAAGTCGCTGTGTTTTAGTGGTATTCAAATGCGGTAAGTAAAAATTACGCTTCTGAGCTCCAGTGTCCGTGAAGATTGCAGTACTCGCGGGCTGAGACGGTCTCAGCGTCTGTGCAGAAATAGGCAGCCGGCTCATCGCCTGGCTTGAGAAATGCCGTCAGCACTTCTTTGCCCGTCAGAAGCTCAATCCACTGAATGTAGTGAGCGTCCGTCATAGGGTGAAGTGTGGAACCGACGGTGACCTTGTAGCCGCCCTCGACTTTTTCTATAACCGGAACGTGCTTCTCAGTAGAGGAGTCCGCTTTTTTCTCTTCCATAAACGTCATAGGCTGACCGCAGCATACGAGCTCGCCGCCGCCCTCGTTATAGACCTCTACTATGTTTCCGCAAAGTTCACATTTAAATACACCAAGATGCTTAGCCAAATTATTTCCCTCCTATTGTCATACTACTGGACCTGATTGCACCCAGAGCACAGTCCCTTGTAATACACATGCTTCTCTCGAACTTCCGATCCCTCTGGGCCGCCATAACGCAATTGATCCGCTTCTACGTCAAAATCGAACACCTTCTGGCAGGAAACACATTTGAAGTGCCCATGCAATGAAGTATCCGCGTCGTAGCGGGCTTCATTTTCCTCAATGGAAATCAGGTATGCGATCCGGTTTTCAACAAAGAGGTTCAAAGTGTTGTAGACCGTCGTCTTGGAGAGTGTCGGTATTTCGGGAACAAGCGCGCGGTAAATTGTATCTACGGTAGGGTGCTCCTTCGTATGCATCAGATACTCGAAAATCCGGATCCTCTGATAGGAGGGCTTGATACCGCTTTCTTTCAAATACTCGCTGATGTTCTCGATCTTCCTGAGCATGATGCCCTGACTCCCTTCGATTGCTTGACTATATAGGTTTATTCAGGCTCAAACATATCCTTGCCAACGCCGCAAAGCGGGCAAACCCAATCATCAGGAATATCAGCGAAAGCCGTGCCTGGCGCTACGCCGCCATCTGGATCTCCGAGTTCAGGATCATAAACATAACCACATGCGGTGCAAACATATTTTTCCATAAAAAGTCTCCTTTCAAAATGGGATTCGCTCGCCATTGACAAAAGCCCTTAACGCCTTGCCACTGACTCTTCAACATCAAATATGACCGGTTTAGACCGGCTCAAACATGTCCTTGCCAACGCCGCAAAGAGGACAGACCCAATCATCCGGAATGTCTTCGAAGGCAGTGCCCGGCGCTACGCCATTGTCAGGGTCGCCAATTGCTGGATCGTACTCATAGCCGCAAGCTGTGCAAACGTATTTCATGTGTAATCCTCCCTGTTTGTTTTATTGTTGAACCGGAATTTCACCGGCTTCAAACCGAACTGAGTTTTTAAAAAAGTAAGACGTTTTTGCCGATGGTTCCGGCAGCCCACACTTCACTCTATTTTACGATTTCATAGAAGCAGCGCTTTGGCGAGTAAATTTTGCCCTCTTCTTTAAGCTGCTTAATGGCCTTATCGACATCTTTCTTGTCAGCGCCTGTCTTTTCAACGATATCTCCGGGACGGACCGCGTCGCCCGCGTCCTCAAATGCTTTTAAAACCTCTTGATTAAGATCCAATCCCAATAAGCCTCCCTCTAAAATGTAATGATTACATTTTTATACTAACATATTAATTTCTGCGCCGTCAACCCTTTTCTGATTGTTTCAATTTACATGACTATCGGCTAAGCGGCATAATGCTTTATTATTATACCTAAAAACAGGCTGCCTAAACTTAAATCTGTTTTTTTGTGCTGACCCATTCCACATCAAAGCGATTTTAGGCCTCAGTAATGGGTAAGAGTACGTCGTACCGCACTTTGCAACCAAAGAACTTGAAGGAGGCCCACCCATGGAAAGAAAATCGTATGACATTATCATTATAGGCAACGCCGCCGCAGGTACTGGCGCCGTGGAAAGCATCCGCAGCCTCAGACCCGACGCGTCGGTGCTCATGATTACTTCAGAGCCTGAACTCGGCTATTTTAGGCCGATGGTCAGTTATTACCTCTATGACGCCCACAAGCCCAATTACTTCTATCTTCACCCGAGGGAATGGTACGAGGACAACCGGATTGACCTGTGCCTCGGAACTACAGTCACCGAACTTCTTCCGGCAGAAAAGTGCCTTAAAACCCAGGATGGGGCACAGTACAATTACGACAGGCTGATCCTTGCAAGCGGCAGCAGAAACAACGTGCCACCCATCCGCAATATCGACAAGGCCGGGGTCTTTACGGTGCGGACCAAAAAGGACGCGGACGACATCAAGGACTATGCGAAAAATGTCCAGGAGGCCGTGGTTATTGGCGGCGGGCTTCTCGGACTTGAGTTTGCCTGGGGACTGAAAACCCTGGGCCTGGACGTCACCGTCCTGGAAATTGCGGACCGTCTGCTGCCTCGCCAGCTGGACCACGAAGGTTCCCGGCTGTTTGAGGAAGGCGTTTTGAAAACGGGCATCAAAGTCCGAAAGGAAGTCAAAATCCAGGAGCTGATTGGCAAAGATGCTGTTGAGGGCGTGCTTATTGGAGAGGGCGCCGGAGAAATTATAAATGCCCAGATGGTCCTCGTTTCCGCGGGGGTCAAACCCAACAAGGAGCTGGCGGAAGCAGCCGGTATTGCCTGCAGCCGCGGCGTTATTGTGGATGAGGCTATGAGAACCAGTGCTGAGGGCATCTATGCGGCTGGAGACGTCGCGGAGGTGGGTGGCACTGTCTTTGGACTTTGGCCTATGTCGCTGGAAATGGGCAAAGTGGCCGGCACAGGCGCCTCGGGAATGGATGCCGCCTGGAAAATGACCGTGCCGTCCAGCATTTTCAAGAGCATGAATATGCAGGTGTTTTCAGTCGGAGACATCATGACCTTTGAATCCAAAGGCCTCCGGAGCATCACAGATTACGACAGACACAGCGGTGTCTATAAAAAACTTTACTTCGAAGACGGGGTCTACGTCGGCGGGATCCAAATGGGCAGCCTGAATAAGTCAGGCGTAATGCAGAAGTCCATAGGCAAAGGCGTCAGTGTGGCACAAATGGTAGAGGATGTTATAGAGAAATAAGAGACGAGAGAGGGAATTGGATAAAGCTCCAATTCCCTCTCTCGTCTCTCACTTTTTTGATGTGGAAGTGGGTGTCGATAGGCGCTAGCCGCTGCGGCTGGCGCCTATCAACCCCCAGTTCCTCTTTGAAACTCGGGGTCGATAGAAACTCGGTGTCAGACACCCAGTTTCTTTTTTTCATCCATCCATCCTTATTCCGCCAAACCAGCCTTTTTCAACAAATGCTGATAGGTTCTCCGGTCAATGACCTCTCCCTGCAGAAGTCTCACTTCATAGTTTTCATTGCCGGCAAAAGCCTCGTAGGCAGCTTTCAGCGGCCCCTCAAAAAAAAGGGCTGCTTCGTGGCTTTCCACTGCATAGCCCAGGTTCTCCAGTGCCTTTCGGAGCTTCCCGGCAATCTCAGGTGTTACATCAAGGTGGTCCTTCTTGGCAGGTGCTTCAAAGTACATTTCGTGGAGGGTCAGCAGATGCTCGAGCTTTTCTATAGGCTGCGGATCATCATCTACCCGCAGGTCGATCGCACGGTCATTATAGCCTCCGTAACTGCCGTTCTCCCGGACAATCAGCAGAGCGGCGGACTGTCTGCCGCGGCTGTCGCCCCCGGCGTTCTGGGCTGCCTTCAAAGCCTCCAGCAACCGTCTGGCCAATGTTCCCTCCGTGCTTTCGAAAGTATCCGCCAAGGCTGTCACGGTGTCCCCACTGACCAATATATTGCCCTGGCAGGCATAGTTGTCGCCGTAGAGTCCGCCTGCCCACAGATGGCAGCGCTCTCCTGTATAGGAAACGGCGTTGCCCTGAGCATCCACAATGCCGACCTGGCGGTCTTCCCTGCCTTCATCCAGCGCCAGCAGTGCCTTCAGAGTCTCATCCGCAGTGTAGCCCTTCTTTAGAAGCGCCAGGCCAATCTCACCGTAATCCAGGTTGGCGTAGGCTTGTGTGGCAATAGCGCCCACGTTGGCTTTAGCCCAGGGCACCACGGCCCCAACAGCCAAAAACTTGGACTGGACGGCAACGCCCAGCTCTTGGGTGACCGGATCCCGGGCGACAATGGAAAAAGTTGAGATATTCTTCATAGTCATAACGCCTCCTCGCGTAAAGTGCAAAGCAACCGAATTATCCTATAAATATCCTTTGCCGCACTATCCAAACAAAAGAAAAAGGGACAGACCGGCGCCCCCATGATCCGGCGCACACAGAAGTTCTCTGCGGCGCCCCTTGGGTTTGTCAGGCTGTCCCTTTATAATGTTATTTCGAAAACTGCAGGATCATGTGAATAATGTGCTCCATCCGCTCCGCTTCGACCTTGCCGTCCTCATCCGGATCCAGAAGGCACTCCAGGGCATGGCTTTCCATAACCATAAGGCCAATCTTGTGCACCGAGGACTTAATGGCGAGGATCTGGGTCAGAACATCCTCGCAACCCTTGCCTTCATCCACCATCTTTTCGATGCCGGCAATGTGGCCTTTGACTGTTCTGAGGCGGTTGATGATGTCCTTGCGGTTTTTTTCCATTGATTTTTCGTTATACAGCTCCATAAAACTGCCTCCTTTAGATAAAGAGGTTCACGTCAGCCTCTTCCGCAGCGCCGAGGTAGGTTGCGACACCAGAGTATTCAATGCCGTCGATCAGCTCTTCTTTTTCAACGCCGAGCACATCCATGGACATGGTACAGGCGATCATGCGTACGCCGTTTTCAAGAGCTTGTTGAAGCAAGGTCTCAAGGGTATCAACATTCTTGCTCTTCATGATGTTTTTCATCATCACAGGACCAATGCCGAACATATGCATTTTGGACAGTCCAAGCTTAGTGGTGCCCTTTGGCAGCATAACACTGAACATTTTGGCCATGAAGCCCTTTGGTACTGATGGCGGGTTGGCCTTCTTCAGGATATTCAGACCCCAGAAGGTGTAGAACATGGTGACTTTTCTGCCCATAGCAGCTGAACCGTTGGCTATGATCAGGGCCGCCAAAGCCTTGTCGAGATCGCCGCTGAAAACGACGAGGGTTTTGTCGTTTGGAAGCTCCGACAGGTTATGTGCCGGTTTGTGCTCGCTGGTGCCTTTCATGACGTTGGCGAAAACGTTTTTCTTGTCGCCTTTGCCGGAAGAGAGGAGCGTGTTGCCGGTCTTCCTCGCCCAGGTCGCAATATCATTGACGAAACCAGGATCTGTCGCGGTGACTTCCAGGACATCCCCTGGCGCCATTTCTTCCATGCGTTTGTAGACCTGGAGGATCGGGCCTGGGCACTGGAGTCCGCAAGCATTGAGTTTGATGACATTGCCGGTCTGTTTGACTGCCCTTGAGATGATCTCGCCAGAATCGGTGAGCTCAGACTCAGCCGGCAAGCCACAGCTGCCGCCATCCGCGCCGCCGCAGAGAGAACCGCCGCATTTGTCAATATTGGCCGGGTCTTGGCAAAAGACATTTTGGAAAGTCGTAAAGCCCCCGCTGAGGTTGCGGACATCCTCAAAGCCAAGCTGCTTCAAAATACGGGCCGCAATGTAGCCGCGAAGACCTACAGCACAGTATACCACGATGGTTTTGCTCTTGTCGAGTTCGCCGTGACGTGCTCTGAGTTCATCCACAGGAATGTTGACCGAGCCGCCGACATAGCCGAGCTCTCGCTCGACAGCGTCGCGAACGTCAACGACGACACTCTTTTCAGGATCGAGGGCATCCAGTTCGTGCCACTGAATGACTTTAAGATCGCCTTTAAGGATGTTTTCTGCTGTGAAGCCTGACATGTTGACCGGATCCTTGGCGGAAGAGTATGGCGGTGCGTAAGCCAACTCGAGTTCTTTCAGATCTTCTATAGTTCCGCCAAAGCGGATGGCGGTTGCAATGACGTCAATGCGTTTGTCGACGCCCTCGTAACCTACGATTTGGGAACCCAGCACTTTGCCCTTGACGTCGAAGATGAGCTTGAGCGCCATCGGCAGAGCACCTGGGTAGTAGCCTGCATGGGACTTGGAGTGAATAATGGAGGTCCAGAAGTCGACGCCGTAGACTTTGCCCGCGCGTTTCAGGGATTTTTCGTTGACGCCTGTGCTGGCGACTGTGAGGTCGAAGACCTTGGCAATGGACGTGCCTTGCGTGCCCTTGTAGACTTCATTAGCGCCGGCGATGTTGTTGGCCGCGATTCGGCCTTGCTTGTTGGCAGGGCCCGCGAGCGGCACCATAGCCTTGATGCCCTGGACGAAGTCCGTGACTTCAATGGCGTCGCCAATCGCATAGATGTTCGGGTCGCTGGTCTTCAGCGTGCCGTCGACCACAATGCCGCCGCGCTCGTTAAGCTCGAGGCCGGCATCCTTCGCGAGCTGCGTCTGAGGACGGACGCCTATTGAAAGGAGTACAATTTCCGCGTCCACTTTAGCGCCGCTGGCTAAGGTTACTGTAGTGATGCCGTTGTTGTAGTTGAATTCCTTGACGCCGTCGCCGAGTCTCAGGTCGACGCCTTTATTTCTTAGGTGTGCGTGGACCTGCTGCGCCATCTCGAAATCGATTGGTGCCATGACCTGGTCCAGCATCTCGATCACGCTGACCTGAATGCCGCGGTCCCAGAGGTTTTCCGCCATCTCGAGACCAATAAAGCCGCCGCCTATAACCGCTGCGCGCTTTGGCTTGAGGTTGTCGACAAAGCCCTTGATCGCATCTGTATCCGGAATGTTCCAAAGGGTGAAAATGTTCGGGTTGTTGATGCCCGGAATTGGCGGCTTGAGCGGTGTAGAGCCCGGTGACAGGACCAGGACGTCGTAGCTCTCTTCGTACTTTTGCCCGCTGGCAAGATTGATGACTTCAATGGTCTTCTTCTCGCGGTTGATGCTGAGGACTTCATTTTGAACGCGCACGTCAATTTCAAAGCGCGCCTTCATGGCTTCCGGTGTCTGTACAAGCAGCGCCGATCGCTCTTCAATAGTCTCGCCGATATAATACGGCAGGCCGCAGTTCGCAAATGAAATGTATTCGCCTTTCTCAAACAAAATAATTTCTGCGGTTTCATCCACACGTCTGAGACGTGCTGCCGCACTTGCGCCACCGGCGACACCGCCGACAATCAATACTTTTTTTCCCACTTTGAACCCTCCAATTAGGTTTAAGTTAGTTATTATGTTTAGTTTTCCACTTACCCCCACCCCTGTGGGGGCGACTATAGTTTTAATATACGCTTGCCTAACTAGTTTGTCAATAGATTATCAGCATGAATTCCACAATAAAGTGACACGATAAAAACAATAAAAACAGACACCCCGCCAGGAGGGAGTTCCCGGCAGGGTGCCTTATGTTTCATTGGAGTATTGGAGTATTGAAATCTAAAACGCTTTAATTAACTTTAGTTTCAGCTTCAGACTAAGCCATGAACAGCTTGATGTCGTCCTCAACGGAACCGATGCCTGCGATGCCGAACGTATTCACGAGTACATTTGCAACGTTAGGAGACAAGAACGCAGGAAGTGTTGGTCCAAGGTGGATGTTCTTGACGCCGAGGTACAGAAGGGCGAGAAGAACGATGACAGCCTTTTGCTCGTACCATGCGATGTTGTAAGCGATTGGAAGATCGTTGATGTCATTGAGCTCGAAGACTTCTTTGAGCTTGAGGGCGATGACGGCGAGAGAGTAAGAGTCGTTGCACTGACCAGCGTCGAGGACTCTAGGAATGCCGCCTATGTCGCCAAGCGGAAGCTTGTTGTAACGGTATTTCGCGCAGCCTGCTGTCAAAATGATGGTGTCATTCGGAAGCGCCGCAGCAAATTCTGAATAGTAGTCGCGGTCCTTCATGCGGCCGTCGCAGCCTGCCATGACGAAGAACTTCTTGATTGCGCCGGATTTAACCGCGTCAACCACTGCACCTGCAAGCTCAAAGACCTGAGCGTGGGCAAAGCCGCCAACGATTTCGCCAGTCTCGATCTCAACCGGAGCTGCGCAAGTCTTAGCCATCTCGATGACTGCGCTGAAGTCCTTAGCGCCGCCTTCAGGACGATCCGCAATGTGAGGGCAGCCCGGGAAGCCAGCTGCGCCCGTTGTGAAGAGCTTGTGCTTGTAGCTGTCCTTAGGAGGGACGATACAGTTGGTCGTCATGAGGATTGGGCCGTTGAAGGACTCGAACTCCTCATTTTGCTTCCACCAAGCATTGCCGTAATTGCCGACAAAGTGCTTGTAAGCTTTGAATTTAGGATAGTAGTTCGCAGGAAGCATCTCGCTGTGCGTATAGACGTCAACGCCTGTGCCTTCGGTTTGCTTGAGGAGCTCTTCCATATCGCGGAGGTCATGGCCTGAAATCAGGATGCCCGGATTCTTGCCAACGCCAATGTTGACTTTTGTGATCTCTGGATTGCCGTATGTGGACGTATTGGCTTTGTCGAGAAGCGCCATCACGTTGACACCGTATTCGCCCGTCTTGAGGACCAAAGCCACGAGCTCGTCCGCAGAAAGCGCGTCATTCGTCGTTGCGACGAGGGCTTCTTCAGCGAAAGCGGCGATCGTCAAGTCTTCGTAGCCGAGGTTCATAGCGTGCTCAGCGTAGGCTGCCATACCCTTGAGGCCATAGATGATCAACTCGCGGAGGGAGCGGACATCTTCATTTTCAGTCGCGAGGACACCAACGCTTGTCGCTTTGGCGTCAAACTCAGCCTCTGTAGATGCTGTCCAAGTAGCGGACTCATGTAAATCAGCAGGAATTTCAACGCCGTTAGCAACGAGAGCGGCTTTGATTTCCTCACGGAGCGCAAGTGCGTCCTGGATGCGCTTAACAAAAGCGGCTTTGTCAAAGTTAGCATTAGTAATAGTAGTAAAGAGGCCTTCAACGATGAAACGGTCCGTTCTCTTTGGAGAGAGGCCCTTTTCACGAGCGATCAGGTCGAATTTTGAAATGCCTTTAAGTACGAAAACGAGAAGGTCCTGAAGGTTAGCGACGTCCTCCGGCTTGCCGCAGACACCGCGGACGGTGCAGCCTACGCCTTTGGAAGCTTCCTGGCACTGATAACAGAACATGGACATAAATCAATCTCCTTTCAAGCTGTTGTTAAGGGTTTGATGTAAACTTCTTAACCCCACTATAGCTCTTTATATCCAACTTAGCGGTAACTCAAGTTACACATCTTAAAAACATCGGCTTTTTATTTTAAATATTCACAAACATTTTTTTGCCGATGGTCACCCGACCCCACACCCTCCCATTTACCAAAAGCAAAGCGGCGGCCCTCATAAGGGGGCCTCCGCTTCTAGTCTATCTACAAAATCTCACCATTTTGTTTAATGGTCACTTCACTGTACGGGAAGATCCTTCCGGACTGGAGCATCGCGCTCTTGACCGCATGTGTGATCCCGGAGCAGCACGGCACTTGCATGCGCACCACGGTGACCGACTTCAAATCGTTCACCGTGAACAGCTCCGCCAGCTTGTTGATGTAGTGCTGGTTGTCGTCCAGCTTTGGACATCCAATCAGCACCACTCTGCCTTTTACGAAATCCTTGTGGAAGTCCCCGTAGGCAAAGGCCGTACAGTCCGCTGCGATCAACAGGTCCGCATTTTTCAGAAATTCAGCGCGCGTATTGACCAGATTGATCTGAACCGGCCAAGTTGTCAGCTCGGATGGTCTGACCCCCTCCGTCACCGTCTGAGCGGGTGCCGCTGGTTTCATCACCTGATCCATAGCCTTACGTTCTATGGTCATTGGTTTTGAGCTCGGGCAGCCACAGTCATCCTCTGCTTTTACTACTGCGCTTGCCTTTGGCGCACTATGGAAGCCCGTTGGTGGAGGCGTAAACCCAAATGGCGCTTTTGCGGCCGAGAGTCTCGCGTCCACTGCTTCCTGAGAATACTCGTCCGCCTCACGCTCGATGATCTCAATAGCACCGGTCGGACAAGCCGGTAGGCAGTCCCCCAGACCATCACAATACATGTCGCTCACCAGTCTTGCTTTTCCATTTACCAACTCAATGGCGCCTTCATGGCAGGCGTCCACACATAGTCTGCAGCCGTTGCAAAGCTCCTCATTGATTTCGACGATTTTTCTTTTCATTCTTAATCTCTCCGTTCTATCTATGACCGTTATGTAAATTTCACGTCAGAATACAGTCCAGCACTTTGTAATTTTTTCATTTCAGGCATTCTTACAAACAAGTTTAACGCCTTGAACTTATGCTTAGATTATATTAATCTTAAACTAATATGTATGTAACCCACGTTACAAAATGAGAAAAGGTGATAAAAATGAGCAATTATTTAACTATATTGAAAGACTGCCGCCTCTTCACCAATCTCCACGAGGGGCAGATTGCCCACCTGCTCAATGTCCTCGGCGCCAAGGCCATCGCCTATAAACGGGATGCCACCATTGCCATTGAAGGCGACAAGTGCGACCGTCTGGGGATTGTCCTGGACGGCAAGATCGACCTCCAGAACATCCTGCCCTCCGGCAAAGTCGTCACGCTGATCCAGTTTGGACCTGGGGAAGTCTTTGGCGAGGCACTAATTTTCTCGAAGCAAACCGAATATCCCATCACCATTCTCAGCGCCACCGCTTCCACCATTATGTTTATCGATAAAAAGGAAGTCGTCTTTCTTCTCACCCACCATCCCGTCCTCTTGGAAAATTTTCTGGGACTCCTTTCAGACAAGCTCTTCCTGATGAATAAGAAAGTCAAAGTTCTGGCTCTGGAAACTATCCGTCAGAAGATCTGCGACTTTATCCTGAAGGAGTACAAAAAACAGAAAAAGCTGAAGCTCGATATCCCTTTTACCCGAAAGGAAATGGCCGAACTCATGTCCCTTCAGCGCCCCTCCCTTTCTCGAGAGCTGATCAATATGCGCGAGGAAGGTTTGATCGACTTCGACAAGCACACAATAGAAATCCTGGATTTGGAAGGCATCGAGCTCGAAATCTTATAAGACCCTTGTTTTGCCGATGGTCACCGCAGCCACACCCACTCACAGGTGTGGCTGTTTTTTTTGGTGAGGAAGTCGGTGTCAGACACCTTTTTCCTCATTGGAAGAAGGTGTCTGACACCGACTTCCTCCAACACCGACTTCCTCCACACAAAAAAAACCCTTTCTCCAAGCCGGAAAAAGGGCGCATTATCATGATTCACTTTATATTACACTAGGCTTTAAGGAGCTCGTCCAATCTGGTTTTGTCAAAGCCTTGAACCACTTCGTCATCCACATAAATGACAGGTACGCCCATAAAGCCTTTGGACATCAGTTCTTTTCTTGCAACCGTATCCGTTGAGACATTCTTCTCTTCAAACTCAACATTGTTTTCCTTCAAATAATTCTTAGCAAGGTGGCAGTAACTGCAGGTGGAGCTCGTGTAGACCACTACTTTTTTGCCCATGCCATATCCCTCCAATTTCAGATTAGCAGCGGGATCCGCCATACTGCGAGCGAACCACAAAGCCTTTTGAGAAAAAGTTTTTCATGAAGTCGATTTCAAAAGTCTTGAACTGGTCTTTGAGGTCTTTTTCAACCATGAGTTTTCCGTTGCCAAAGTCTTCTGTGTAGTCATTCTCCTTTTGCTCATCCAGAGCAATGCCGAAAACGGGGCCGCCTCAGCCAATGCCTCGGACAAAGACGCGGAAATTCATAGCGGTGTTCTTACGGGTTTCAAGCGTATTTATGAGTTCTTTCTTAGCTTCTTCAGTCACTTTAAAAACCATGTTATACCCTCCTTAAATCCCCCTGGGTGGGGGGTTGTCTTCATAATAAACCATGGGGGGGTATTTTGTCAACACAAAATTTTAAGCAGACACCGCTTCCGCTTTGACCTTCACTTTCTCATTTGAATCCTCAAAGTCGACCTCGTTTTCTTTATTCCCTGAATTGATTATAGTTAAACACTGACGAACTTTATACTTTAATACCGTATTTTCATTCGCTTCAAAATTCGCGCATCCCCAAAAACAGGGTTATTTTAGGATGTTCAGTGATTAATACGTTCGCTTATACACATGATCCACAGGTTATCCACAGTTTTCCACAACCTTGTCCACAAAAAGTGTGAACTTTCCTGATTATCATTCTCAGATTACTCCGTGAAACGAAGTCATGCACTTGGAAATAGGAGGGTGGGATGGCTGGTGGGATGGCTGGGTTAGGAGACCATCGGCTAATGTATTTAAGAGCGTCAAGGGATAGTGTATACTGGTAACGGAAAGGAAGTGACACCATGACGGTCTGGAAATCCCACGGTCTGCGCGGCGACGCCCTCGAATCGCTGCTGCTGAAGACCCACGACTATTACCGCTCCAAGCAGCTGGCGCGGATCGACAAAATTCACGTGCCCGTCAAGGTGGTGGAGCTGGACGAGCGCGGCATGATCACCAAAGCCTATTTTGAGAAGAAGTCCACTATAGACTTCCAGGGCGTGATCCAGGGTGTGGGCGTGGCGTTTGAAGCCAAGGAGACCCACCAGAAGAATCTGCCCCTTTACAATATTCACGAGCATCAGGTCGAGTTCATGCGGGACATTGACCTCCAGGGCGGGCTGACCTTTATCATTGTGCATTTCAAATTCAATGATACTTACTTCCTTATTCCGTACGAGGTCGTGCGGCATTACTATTATGGAAAGACGCGCAAATCCATTCCCTACAGCGCCATGAGCGAGCAGTACAAGATTGAGCTGTCTGCCATGGGGGTGCTGAACTATCTTCCGGCCCTCAATAACTACGTGAGGGAGAAGATGAAGCAAAAGGAAAAATAAAAAGAGGTGCCGGCTCCCCAGTTTTTAAAGCGGGATCCGGCACCTTTTCTCATATTCAGCAGTTTTATTTAAGTTCCTCAAATGCATTCGCGAGTCTTGCAAAAGCCTCGATCGTCAGCGCCTCACCGCGAAGGTTCGGGGCGATCTCGACAGCTTCCAGGACTTCCAGAATCTTATCCTTTGGCATGGTCAGCCCGGCACTGAGGGCGTTGAGCAAAGTCTTGCGCCGCTGGCCGAAGGCAGCTTTGACAACTTTGAAGAAAAAGTCCGGATTGAGCAGTTCGACGCAGGGCTTCTCACGAAGCTTTAAGCGAATCACGAGACTTTCGACGCTTGGCTGGGGCATGAAGACCGTCGGCGGCACCTTTTGGACCACGGCAGCCTCGCAGTAATACTGCACCGCTATGGACAGCGAGCCATAGGCCTTTGTGGACGGGGATGCCGTCATCCGCTCTGCGACTTCCTTCTGGATCATAACCACAATCTCAGACACCGGCAGCCGTTCCTCGAGAAACCGCATCAGAATAGGCGTTGTAACGTAATAGGGCAGATTGGCGACGACCTTGGGCTTTCTATCACCAAAGTGCTCTGTTAAGAGTGCTTTGACATCAACCTCCAGAATGTCCCCATGGACGACCTCGACGTTATCGAGCCCCTCCAGCGTTTCATTCAGGACGGGCAGGAGGCTGGAGTCGATCTCCACCGCCACGACCTTTTCGGCATGAGCTGCCAGAACCTGGGTCATGACGCCAATCCCCGGCCCAATTTCCAGGACCATGTCCTCCGGACCGACCTCTGCATTGGCAACGATCCGGTTCACGGTGCCCTCGTCGATCAGGAAGTTCTGACCCAGGCTTTTCGAAAAGCGGAAGCCGTATTTGTCCATAATATAGCGTATGGTGGATGGTGAAGTGAGCTTCAGCATGTCTCCGGGCCTCCATTTTCAAGATCAATTGCGTTCAGTGCCTTATCGAATTCCTCCCGGGAAACCCCAAAGCGGTTGAGCCTGAGCAGGAATTGCTTGCCGTTGCCATAGCCAATGCCCAGAAGCTTTCCCATTTTATCCCTGCGCTCGAGGGCGCCGGGGCCCCCCTCCAGGCCGTTCTTAATTAAATCTGACTTCGTAAAAACATCCACGGGGTTCTCCACCCAGGTTCTGACCTTTTCAAGCGCAGCCAGAATAGCCTGGGGATTGGCGTTTTCAATGCCAATATCCCCTTCTGAAGTGGCATCCGCCCTGGACAGGTAGGCGTGCTTCGCGCCCGGCACCCGCAGCTTCAGGCGTTCGCGGATCCTTTCACCCATAAAGTCGGGGTCGGTGAAGATGATGACGCCGCAGCGGCGGTCCGCCTCTTCAATGGCGCGAAAGGTGGTTTCTTTGATGCCGTAGCCGCTGGTGACTATGATCTGGGCGTCTACCGCCCGCTTCACCGCCCGTTCGTCGCTGCGGCCCTCGACGACTATGACTTCCTTGACCCGCATCATTTGACAGACCTCGGGTCCCGGATGCCAAAAAAGCGCAGACCGTTCTGATAAGTGGCCTCGGCGGCCTCTTCCAGGGTAATGCCCCTGATTTTGGCCACCATGTCGCAGGTGTGTCTGACATACATAGGCTCGTTGCGCTTACCCCGGTGTGGCTCGGGCGTCAGGTATGGGGCATCGGTTTCGATCAGCAGGCGGTCGAGGGGCACCTGTTCCACCACGCTGACGGTCTTGTGGTTATTCTTGTAAGTCACCGGTCCGGCAATGGAGATATACGCACCAAGCTTGACATACTCTTTCGCCAGCTCTGCGCTGGAGGAATAGCAGTGCATCAGGACGCCGTGGTCAAACGCCTTCTCCGCTTTAAGTGTCTTAAAAATCTCTTCGTGGGCTTCCCTGTCGTGAATGATGACGGGCATGCCCAGACGCCGCGCCAAGTGGAGCTGTTCGATAAACCACTTGCGCTGCACCTCCGGCTCGGAGAAGTTATAGTGAAAATCGAGGCCAATTTCTCCGATGGCCACGACTTTTTCCTTTTTCGCCAAACTTTCGATCATGGCCAGCATGGCCTCGTCCATGGTTTTCGCGTCGTGGGGGTGAATCCCGACCGCTGCATAGATGAAGTCATAGGTTTCGCTCAGCTTGACGGCGTCCATGGAACTCTCCAGACTCGCGCCGGGATTGACCATCAGCGAGACGCCGTTGCTCTTGGCGCGGTTGATGACAAACTCACGGTCGTTCTCAAATTTTTTTGAATCCAAGTGGGTATGGGAATCAAAGAGCATTTCTTACCTCTTTTCTTTATCTTAATTATGATACGGTCGAGCCGGATGGCATATCCACCGTCAGGAGACCCAGGGCCTCTCCGTCAGCGGCTGCCAGGATCATGCCGTGGGACTCGACGCCGCGGAGCTTGACTGCTTTCAGGTTGGCGACGAGGATGACCTTTCGGCCCACCAACGCCTCCGGTTCGAAGAATTTGGAGATGCCGCTGACGACCTGACGTGTCTCTTCGCCCACTTTGAGCTGGAGCACCAGGAGTTTGTCCGCGTTTGGATGACGCTCGCAGGCTACGACCTCCGCGACCTTGAGCTGAACCTTGGCGAACTCGTCAATGGTGATTTCGGAGGATTCTGGGGTGGTGTGACCATCGGCAGAAGCCTTGTCTTTAGGGGTTTCCTTAATTTCCTTGGCTGGTGCCTCTTCCTTTTTCTCCTCCACGACAGGCTCCTCTGCAGGCGCGCCCAGCGCGGCCAGCGCTTCGAGCTCCTTAGGGATGTCGATGCGCGGGAAGAGCGCGTCCGCCTTCTGCACCTTCAGGCCAACAGGGAGCAGACCAAAAGTACGGGCGCTGTCCCAATGGGTCAGGCCGCCTTCTTCGAGGCCAAGCTGGTCCCAGATTTTGCGGGAGGTGTGGACCATGAACGGCTGAATGAGCGCGGACACAACGCGGATGGCCTCCGCCAGGTTGTAAAGCACGGTGTCGAGGACATCCTTCTGCTGCTCGTCCTTGGCGAGGACCCATGGCGCAGTCTCGTCAATGTATTTGTTGGTGCGGCGGACCAGCTTCCAGATCTCGTCCAGGGCGTTTGAGAAGTCCAGCTTGTCGAGCTTCTCCTCCACTTTGCCGATGGTCTCGGCAGCCAGCTCTGACAGGGAAGCGTCAAACGCCGTCACCGCGCTGCTCTTCCTTATGAGGCCGTCGTTGTACTTCTCGATCATGGCGATGGTGCGGGAAACCAGGTTGCCCAGGTCGTTCGCCAGATCTGAGTTCAGTCGGTTCAGCAGGACTTCGTTGGTGAAGATACCGTCCTGGCCAAAGGAGTACTCGCGCAGGAGGAAGTATTTGAGGGCGTCGACGCCGTAACGGTCGATCAGGACCACAGGGTCGACAATGTTGCCCTTGGATTTTGACATTTTGCCGCCTTCGAGGAGGATCCAGCCGTGGCCGAAGACCTTCTTAGGCACCGGCACGTCCAGCGCCATCAGCATGGCCGGCCAGATGATGGTGTGGAAGCGGACAATTTCCTTGCCCACGAGGTGAACGTCCGCCGGCCAGAACTTCGCGAAGTCGCCGTCCACTTCTTCCGGGTAGCCCAGGGCGGTGACGTAGTTGCTTAGGGCGTCCAGCCAGACGTAGATGACGTGCTTGGGATCAAACGGTACCGGGATGCCCCAGTCAAAGGAGGTCCGGGTGACGCAGAGGTCCTCGAGGCCAGGTTTGATGAAGTTGTTGACCATTTCGTTGACGCGGGACTTAGGCTCCGCGAAGCCTTCGACGTTTTCAAAGAGATCCAGGAGGCGGTCCTGGTATTTGGACATTTTAAAGAAGTAAGCTTCTTCGCTGGTCTTGGTGACGTCGCGGCCGCAGTCCGGGCACTTGTGGTCCACGAGCTGGGATTCAGTCCAGAAAGATTCGCAAGGGGTGCAGTACATGCCCTCGTAGGTGCCTTTGTAGATGTCGCCTTTTTCGTAGAGCTTCTCGAACATCATCTGAACGCGGCGCTCATGGTAGTCGTCCGTGGTGCGGATGAATTTGTCGTAGGAGATCTCCATGACTTTCCAGAGGTCTTTGATTTCCGCGACGACTTTGTCGAGGAATTCCTTTGGTGCTTTGCCCTGGGCCTTCGCGACGTTCTCAATCTTTTGTCCGTGTTCGTCCGTGCCGGTCAGGAACATGACGTCGAAGCCCTGGGCACGCTTGTACCTGGCCATGACGTCTGCGGCGACCGTGGTATAAGTGTGGCCTATGTGGAGTTTCGAGCTTGGGTAGTAGATGGGGGTGGTGATGTAGAATGAGCCTTTTGCTGTCATATCGCACTTCCTTTCAAAATTTTAAAATTCGGGCTGCCTAAAAAAAGATAAACCTCCGTCCTGATTCCTCAAGGACGAAGGTTCTGTTCGCGGTACCACCTTGCTTTACGCGACGAATCGCGCCTCAGCGCTGCAGGCCTGACGCTTGCAGGACTGTAGCCGGCTTTATAACGTCAGCCAGACGGCGCTGCCTGACCGACACAAGTTTGTCGTTTCAGCTGCGCGGTTCAGGGGCCATCTTCACACTCCGCCTGCCGCCGGTTCACACCAAATCCCGGCTCTCTGAAGGCAAGTTACGAGGTGTTACTCTTCCCGTCATAACCTTTTCATATCAATTGTACCACATTATAGCACAACGTGTATTGGGGTGCAAGTTTTGTGCTTTCAAATCGAATTGCGCGAGAATTGTGTGAAGCTCTGGCACCAAATTGAAGTTGGTGACAGTCACTCATCTGAAGTTGGTGTCAGACACCGACACGAAATTTGGAAAACCGTCCTCTGTCCACGCGGTAAATAACAAAGTACAAACTTGACTGTAAAAACAAGTTGCTTCCCTTAGCGTAATATGATAAAACCATAGAGAACTCTTAGCATACCCTGACGTAAGGAATCAGTAAAGAGGTGCGTAGATATGAGCAAGTATTTGAATGACCAACTCAATCAAATCCGGCAGATCGAGCTGGATCTTATGAACATTGACTTTAAGGAAGAATGTATTCGAATCCAGGGCTCAGAAGCAGGCGACCGGGAAAAGCGGTTCGACCTTGTCTTTGAGGGCGTCAACGCGTTTTTTTACAGCGATCCGGGACAACCCGACACCACCATTCCAGGCAAGCGGTCCACTATGAAAACGGTCTCTTATCTCCACGACGGCTTCGGTGAGTTCGCCGTTGTCCAGAATCAAGATGAAGAGATTGAATTTTACAATCTCGAATCCTCCATATCAGTCCCCAACTTCAACATCGAGTTTGATGACGCTACCCTGTTTATTGAAGCAGAGGGCATCACTATCAACGATCTCCGTTACACCTTGACTAAACAGAGCTGAGAAAACGCCGCAACTTTCTGCGGCTTTTTTTATGTCCGTCGGCAACAATTTCGTGTAAAATGTGAAAATAGGGTACAAATAAGGTAATCAGTACTCAGTACTCATCACGGACAATTCGGCAGCAGAGAATATGGGGGGGTATATTTTTGAATTCACAATTAGTTTTCACACTCAAAGACGTTGGCATGCTCGTACTATGGGCGCTGCTCGTCGCCATACTAATTTTTATCCTTTTGGTCTTGATCCGTTTCTACCGCTCGTTCAAAGACATCATGAAAATTGTCGATGATCACAGAGCTAATATTGATAAAGTCCTTGAAGAAGCACCAGGCATTACCAAAAACGTCAATCAGATTTCTGATGAAGTCAACACTACTCTGAAAGCCTTTCACGGCACTATCCAGAACGTCGCTGAAACCACTGAAAACGTGACCTCGACCATCAAAGACAATAAAGATATTGTGGCCAATGTTTCGTCAGTTTTCAATACCGCGAGGATCGTCAAAGGCTCCTACGACAGGATCTTTAAAACAGAAACCGAAGCAGAGGCAGACACAGAACAGCACCAGGAAAAAGGCAAACACGCTGCAGACAATTCAGAGAAAAAAGGTTAATTCCGCCAAAAGAATTCTACCAATATCTGACAAATTGCTAAAAAACGGATGAAAATCCGTTTTTTTATTTACTTATAATCCATTTTGTGGTATAAATGAATATATCATCTAAGTCTGGGCACATAAAAAAGCGACTTGGATTTTATTTTTTGTTGGATATAATTTTTCCAGTTGACTATTAATGTAAATGCTGGTATTCTTAACTTAAGCGAATATTGTCGAAATTTGTATTATAAAAAGGAGGTTTTTATATGAAATCAACAGGAATTGTAAGAAAAGTAGACGAACTCGGACGCGTAGTTATTCCGATTGAACTTAGAAGAACCCTCAGCATCGGTGAGAAAGACGCGCTCGAAATCTTCACAGAGGCAGACACGATCATCCTCAAGAAATACGAGCCAGCTTGTGTGTTCTGCGGTCAGGCTAAAGGCGTCAAGAACGTCAAAGGCAAGAACATCTGCCCGGAATGTATCTCCGAAATTTCTAAACTGTAAGTTTGAAAACTTCTTAAAACGACAAAGAAGGCTGTGCCTGTAACTTGGCACAGCCTTCTTTCTTTTTGTTTCCTGTTTCGTTATCGCAATAGCTATTCCTATTGCGATTCCTATCGTTCCCATACCCATTTCACTGCTCTTAGTCCCTGACTAAACCAGCGTCGACAGCCTATAGACTTCTTTTTTAGAAAGTTTATACAGACCTGCAACCTCAGCAGCAGCGTCTTTCCGGCTCATGCCCTCATTCACGCGACTTCTGATTTCCAAAAGAATCGTCTCCTCATCAGGTGTTTCAGCCAGCGCCAATGCAGCATTGGCCGCCGCAGCTTCAACCGGATCAAGGCCCGCCAAGACAATGACAAACTCGCCTTTTGGGGACTCCACCTCGAAATGCCGGATTGCCTCTGAGATCGTGCCTCTGACAAATTCCTCATAGCGCTTGGTCAGCTCCCGTGCCACTGCAACCCGCCGGTTCCCGAAGCATTCCAGCAAATCCTTCAGTGTCGCCTCCAGCCGGTGGGGGGCCTCATAAAAGATCAGCGTCCGCTCATCCTTGGCCAGAGCCTCAAACTGAGCCCTCCGCGTCTTTTTGTTTCGATCGGGAAAGCCTTCAAATGCAAATCGCTCTGTTGGAAGCCCGGAAAGAATCAGGGCATGAATGCCCGCGACCGGCCCCGCGACCAGCTCCACCCGAATCCCTTCCTGAATGCAGCTTTGAATCAGCACCTCTCCGGGATCAGAAATCCCCGGCATGCCAGCGTCAGATACCAGCGCCACGCTGAGTCCGCTTTTCAGTTTCTCGAGCAGCGCCTCCCCGGACTTCCTTAGGTTGTGCTCATGATAACTGACCAGAGACTTCCGGATCCCCAAATGGTTGAGCAGTTGAGAAGAGCGCCTCGTGTCTTCCGCCGCCACAAGATCCACTTGTCCCAAGACCTCTTCAAGCCGCCTGGAGATGTCACCGAGATTGCCGATGGGCGTCCCACAAACAAATAACGTTCCCGACATCACTGGTTCTCTCCCTTCTTCTCTGGGTCCCTTGGCGTCGGATCGACACCTGCCCGCCGGTAAATCTCCAAGATTTCCGGATCGTACCCGCCCTCCTGGGCATAGACATATAACGGCGGCTCTACGCGCATCTCAGCCCCACCGCCCCGAACGCCCTTGATCAGCAGGATATTGGGGGCTTGTCCGCGCCTCGGGTGTACAAACCTGAGGGCTTTTGGCTCCAACTTGAAGCGCCGCATCAGCTCAATCATATCCGGAAGTCTGGATGGTCTGTGGACCATATAAAAAGAGCCCCCCGGCTTAAGCAGCTGCGCGGCCGTACGAATGACATCTTCCAGGGTACAATGAATCTCATGACGGGCTATGGCCTTCGCGTCCTTAGGATTCACGAGACCACCGCCGCCTGATACATAAGGCGGATTAGTGACGACGACATCCACAGAAGATTTATTCAAGTGACTAAAGGTGTTCCGAAGATCATCCGCAATAATTTGAATGCGATCTTCAAGCGCATTGTAAACAACACTGCGGCGTGCCATGTCCGCAACCTCATCCTGAATTTCAAAGGCTGTGATCCGGGTTGCCTTGGTCTTGGCGCTGAGCAGCAGCGGCAGAATCCCGTTGCCCGTGCCCAAATCCACTATATGTGCGCCGTGCTTGGCTTTTGCAAAATCGCTGAGCAGCACTGCATCAACTCCAAAGCAAAATCCGCTGGGATTCTGAATGATGCTGAGACCCTCAAGCTGCAGGTCATCTACCCGCTCCCCCGGTAATATGAGCTTTTCTCTTTCCATGACAGCCTCCAATAGTAAAAAAGTAATTTAAAGCGAGATGAGGAGGGCGAGGAAAACGGGATCGATAGGCAATAGCTGCAGACACCGTCTTCCTCGCTCCCTTTTTTCCTTTTAAAAAAGCCGCCCGCCAGAGCAAGGTCTGGTCCGGAGGCGGCTTTAGGACTCTGAATAAATGTTGAATTATTTTTTCTTGCGTCTTCTAGGTCGGCGTCTACGCGGCTTTTGAACGTCTTCGTCCGAACCCTCTGCCTCAACATCTGACAGCTCGGCACTTGACTGCACTGGCTCAAGCTTTTGGGGCGGCGGCGTCTGCTGCCCCTTTTCCGAACGCCAAGGCCTTTCCTGGCTTGTGCTGCTGCCGGTACCCGGACCGGAAACTGCAGGTGCGCCTGGTACCGTACTGGCACCTGCGCCTGGTTTGCCCTGACCCCGGTCTTGTCTTTGCGGTCGCTCCGGGCGCTCAGGTCGATCTGTTCGTTCTGGTCGTTCCGGTCGCTCTGTCCGGTCTTTCTGTGGCCGACGCTGATCTCGATCTGCAGGCTGGCCCTGGCCTTGTGGCTTCGCTCCGCCTTTACCTTTATCCCGTCGATCTGCCGAGCGATCGCGATCCTGAGATGTCGCCGATGCCGCCGCTGCTGCCTCGCGCCTTGCTGCCCGGTCTCCCGCGGCATAGTCATCCAGCCCGTCAAAGCGCATATCATCCACAGGCTCTTCCTCGACTTGCTTAGGACGCACAGGATTGTCGCCCAATTGATCCTTTTTATAAGTGACAATGTCTTCGCTGAGCTCAAGGCGTCCGTCATTTTCACCCAGGATATGGCGGACTTTCACGGATTCCGTCAGAATAACCGCGTCCAATACAATCCCCATGCCGTCCGGTGTTTTGATCTTCTCGCCCTTGTTAGGCAGCTCACGTCGAATATCAAGATAGGTGTCGTGCTCGTATTTGAGGCAGCACATCAGCCGGCCGCAAATACCGGAAATTTTGGTTGGGTTGAGAGAGAGATTCTGATCCTTCGCCATTTTGATTGACACAGGGGCAAAATCCCCCAGCCAGTTGGCACAGCAGAGACCAACACCGCAAGGCCCAATGCCGTTGACAATCTTCGCCTCGTCGCGCACGCCAATCTGGCGCAGCTCAATGCGGGTTCTGAACACTGAAGCGAGGTCCTTGACCAACTCGCGAAAATCAATTCTGCCGTCCGCAGTAAAATAAAAGATGACTTTATTGCTGTCAAAGGTGTATTCCACTTCCACCAGCTTCATTTCGAGCTCGTGCTCGATAATTTTTGCCTGGCAGGCAGCAAAGGCTTCCTTAGCCTTTTCCTGGTTTTCCCTTTGAATCGACTGGTCCTCTTCCGTAGCAATGCGGATTACTTTTTTCAGCGGTGAAACAATTTCAGTTTCTTCGACTTCGCGCAGTCCGAGGACAGCCGAACCATACTCAATGCCGCGTGCCGTCTCCACGACGACGTCGTCTCCCCGCTTTATGTCAAGTCCATCCGGATCAAAATAGTAGATTTTGCCGGCCTTCTTAAACCGGACCCCTACGACTGTTATCATGTATAACCTCCTGTATTTTTAAAGCCATGGCGTGCATGGCGAGAGACGTGTTCGCATTTCCATCCAATGCGCGCGCCGTTTGCTCAAGGATCTCAAGGCAGTCCAGCCAAGGCGACTTCTGGGTTCGACCCAAAAGATCGACGAGCTCTGAACGCTTGTCCTGACTAAAGATCTTAATACTATTCGGATCTACCCAAAGGGCAGAAAGATCTCGATACCATATTATCATCAATTCGATCAAAGAGGTAGCCAAAACTTTGTCTGCGCCGTATTTTTGAAGCTTCAGGAGGCCGTCCAGGGGATCCCGCCGCATCAGAGCACCTATGATGTCTAGGGCATCCTGCCTGGTCTGGGTGAAGACCTCGGAAGTCGCCAGCATCAGGGCTCTGCTGATGGAACCATCGGCAAAATTAGACGCTATCCGGGCAATCCCCGCCTCCACGCCATGAGTTTGAATAAGCCAGGATTCGATCACCTCAGGCTTAAGCCTCGAAAAAGAGACGATCTGGCACCTCGACAAAATGGTTGGCAGAAGCGCGTCAGCCTGGGCGGTCACAAAAATAAGCGTTGCATAGGAGGGCGGCTCTTCGATCATCTTCAGCAGCCGGTTCTGGGCAGAAGGCGTCATGGTCTGAGCTTCGTCGACGACGACAACCTTTCGCGCCCCGCTGTAGGGCTTGACCATAACGAAAGACTGCAGCGCCTCAATCTGCTCAACCTTGACGGATTTCCCGTCCGGTTCTACTTCCAGATAGTCCGGGTGGTTCTGCGTCTCAAATTTCAGACACGACTGGCAGTGCCCGCAGCCCTCGTCCAGACCGGCCTCACAGAGCAGCGCCTTCGCGAGCTCCCGTGCGACCAGACGTTTGCCGCATCCGGGCACGCCCTCAAAAATATAGCCATGCGCCAGTCTCTGCCGGTTCATGGCCAATCTCAGCAGACCAATCACATCTTCATGGCCCGCAATCTGATTATACCCCATAGTTCACCTCATCAGAACTTAACATGGCTTTCAACATCCACGACAAACACCGTTGCCCCGCCTACAGTTACTTCAATAGGCATCGTCATAAACCCGCCCGCCTCGCTGATGATCGACGTCGTCGTCGTCACCTCTTTGCGCGTCTTGCACGTCTCCCCGATCAGCGTCATAACTGAATCGATATGCTCCTTGCTGACGCCAATCAGCACAGTTGTGTTGCCCGCCTTCAGGAAGCCGCCTGTTGAAGCCAGTTTCGTAACGCCAAATCCGGACTCATTCAGCTTGACAATGAGCTCCTGAGCATCCTCGTCGTGAATGATCGCGATCACTAATTTCATAGATTTCGGCCTCCTTTTTTTCTCTTTGCTGTCTGAGTTCTGGTTTGACAGCGCTACATGTTCCCAAATCTCGTCAAGGGATAGAGTCTGAAGATAGCTCTGCCGATGATCTTCTCACCATCAATAAGCCCCACCTGGCTGTCTCTGCTGTCCAGGCTCACCGCCCTGTTGTCGCCCATCAAAAAATATTTCCCATTCGGGATCGAGTCAATATGGACATCCCCATTGGTATTCGAACTGACGTAGATTTCCTGGAGCTTCTCTCCGTTGATAAAGACATCTCCATTAACAATATCCACCGAGTCCCCCGGAAGCCCTATGACGCGCTTGATCAGGTTTTTGCTCGGATTGACACTCGCGAAGAGCTTTTGAATAGGATTCAGGGACTGAATGTCATTCTCCGAAAGCATTAAATCCGTTTTGAAAGAGACAATGTCTCCGCTCTTAACTTCTTGAGTGCGTTTCAGGAGCAAGATGTCCTTTTCAATAAGCGTCGGGTACATAGAGGTGCTGTAGACCACCGTTGTGGCGAAGAAAATATTGAAAACCAGAACAATAATTATGGCTATGGCGAACGACTTCAGCCATTCAAAAATTTCGTTTTTCACTGTGAATCTCTCCCTGAGGACAGCGCTGCTGTCAAATTAAGATTGAAGCCCTCTTCGGCTTCGCATTAAAAACCTTTCCTTCACCGACCGACTCATATTTTGAACGGGCTTCATTTACCAAAACTTTTTAAAACGGCAAAAAGACCATCGGTCAATCCATTTACCTTATGTTGAATACCCAGATCTGACAGAACTATTCTGAGGACTTCTTCAGAGATAATCTCACCCGGTACCAGCAGTGGAATTCCCGGGGGATAAGGGATCAAGAAATCTGCGGCTATGCGTCCCTTGGCCTCTGAAAGCGGCACACGCTCCTGCTCAGCCCAGAGGGCCTGCTCTGGTGAAACGCCCCGTTTTGGCAGCTCAGCGACCCTCAGCTTTGGCACATTAATTTCAAAAGAATTAATGGGCTTAGAGGGTGGAGACGCTATTTCAGCAATTCGGGTCAGACTAGACGTCAACCGGTCAAAATCCGAAGCGTCACTGACAATGCTTGGGATTAAAACGACGTAAAGGGGCGTGGCATACTCGCCAATCACGCCATCCAGCTCCAGCGCCTCGTATAGCTGATACCCATTTATGCCAAGATCACACCCGCTGATGACAAGCCGCGTTCGGTCAAAGCAGAAGCCCTCCGGCAAAGACATCTGGCCGTGCATGAACTTATAGCCCATTGAAGCGGCAGTAATGTTAAAATCGTCGATCAGCGCCAGCAGTCGCTGCATTTCTTCCGGTCCCTTTGTTTCATAATGCCTCGCCGCGAGTTCCAAAGACAGCATCAAGGGATAGGACGGGCTGGAGCTCTGGAGCATGGAAAGATAGGCAGAAATTCTGGGTTTGAGGCGGCGCCCCCGCTCTGTGCCATAATGCAGCATTGAGCTCTGGGTCAATGAGGTGAGGGTCTTATGAGTACTCTGGACTGCGAGATCCGCGCCCAGCGACAATGCAGTCTCCGGAAGATCCATCGACAACCCCAAATGCGACCCGTGGGCTTCATCAACAATGACGGTCAGTCCATGCTGATGTGCCACTTCAATAATGGATCCCAGATCACATGCCACACCTTCATAATTTGGATACGTCACAAGTATGGCAGCCGCGTCCGGATGTTGTCTGACAGTGTCCAGAACTTTAACCGTGGTCAATCCCATGGCAATCCCCACAGCGCTGTCAATTTCCGGCATAATGAACACTGGTTCAATGCCGCCCAGCAGGACTGCGGACAATACGCTTTTGTGGGCGTCTCTGGGCAAAATGAGCTTTGCACCTCGCGGAATTGTTCCGAGTATTGCACCAAGAAGACCTGAGGTTGTGCCCCCCACCAGAAACTGAGTTTCCAAAGCGCCAAAGATTCTGGCTGCCTCCTTTTGCGCTCTAAAAATAACGCCGTCCGGTGCGTGCAAATTGTCTGTGCCGGGAATCTCAGTGTAGTCCAGGGCTTCCAGACTGAGTGCCTGCTGTGCCAGCAGCTCAGATAAACCCCTTCCAAACTTGTGTCCGGGAACATGAAATGAGACTTGGTTTTGATGTCTCAGTTCCGAAAGTTTCTCAAACAAATTCTGTGTGGATTTCATATCACGACTTCACCTTTTCCCGGGCAATATGCGTGCTTAAGTTGTCAAGAAAAGTCTCAGAGGGTTCAAAAATCAGCTTTTCCAGTTCTGCAGCCTTGAAGGAAACCACCTGCCAGGACGACTTATGACGAGACACTGTAAAGCGCCTTTTGGCGGAAATCTTTCTGTCCTGAGCAGGATCATAAGCCCTTATTTCAATTACTCCCCTTAGATTTAGACTGAAAAAGGAGGTGCTCGACCGGCCCATTTGCCGCTCAATCACTAAAAGCCCTTGTTCCTCAGAAATCTTGTAAGTAAAAGATTCTCCATTATGAGCGATCATCTTCCAAACAATGGCGAAACTTAAAATGATCACTACGACAGAAACCGCTCTATTTAAACCGGATGGCAGCAAGTTTAATAATTGAACCAATACATTGACCGCTAACATAATAAGACCAATGGCAACTAGTAATTTCAGCGTTCCCACCGGTTTTCTCTTAACCGTTTCTCTTTCGAATGTTCCCATGGTGCCCCCTGTTATTTGATGACCTTAAACCGATCCTTATTTCTGTCCCTGTTCGCGCTCGGACTTCGACTGTCTCGGGGACGCCTACGCAATGTAGTGCTCGGGCGCGGTTTTGGCTCAACCGGCTGAGCGCGGTCCAGAGCCTTTCTCATTTTCCAGAGATCTATCAGAAAAACCAGCAGGCTGCTCAAAACTATGGCGCTCACGACGACTAGCGTGACTATTTGAACTGGCGACATTGATGACTCCCCCCAGATGAATTTTTCTGATATAATGACATCCATAATGAATGCTCATCAACGGTACTATTTTATCACAAATTAAGTAGGTATGATGAACATATCCACAAAACATGATTGGAGGAACTAAATTGCTTTCTAAAAAACTTGCTGCCATTACGCCTTCCTTTACCATCGGCATCAGCACTAAGGTCAACGAAATGAAGAAAAACGGGATTGCCATCACCAATCTGAGCATTGGGGAGCCTGACTTCTTTACGCCGGACCGCGCCAAGGCTGCCGGAATCAAGGCCATTGAGATGAACAAGACCAAATATGACGCCGCAGAAGGGGTGCGCGACTTCAGGGAAGCGATTTGCCTCAAACTCAAAGAAGAAAACCAAATCGAATACAAAGCAGATGAGATCGTCGTGTCCAGCGGCGCGAAGCATTCCATCACCAACGCGCTGATGGCGCTGCTCGATCCGGGAGATGAAGTGCTCATTCCCAAGCCTTATTGGGTCAGTTACCCGGAGATGGTCAAGCTGACCGGCGGCGTACCGGTTTTCGTCGAAACCCAGAGATCCAACGATTTCAAGGTTACCGTGGAAGACCTGGCTGGATGCATCAACGACCGCACCAAGGCCGTCTTCATCACGAATCCTTCCAACCCTACCGGCGCTGTTTACAGCCGTGAAGAGCTTCTGCCAATAGCGGAATACCTCGTCAGTAAAGGCGTCTACATCATTGCGGACGAAATCTATGAAAAAATAGTCTTTGATCAGGAATTTACTTCCGTTGCATCTTTGTCCAGTGACATTAAGGCTATGACCATCACCATCAACGGCATGTCCAAGTCGACCTCCATGACCGGCTGGAGAATTGGCTACACTGCAAGCACGCGAGAAATTGCCAAAGCAATGGCGACCATTCAGGGGCACCTGGTGTCACACCCGGCGACCATTTCACAGTACGCAGCCCTTGAATCCCTGAGCTGCAAAGAAGACATGGTCATCATGAAGAACGCCTACGCCAAGAGAAGAGACCTCGTCAGCGGCCTTCTGTCCGAGATTGAGGGCATTGACTTTGTCCGACCGCAGGGCGCGTTCTACGTGTTCATTGATGTCAGCGCGTTCAAGTCAAAACTGCCTGAAGCGGAAAGCCTATCCATCCAGGTTTGCGACCTTCTGCTTGAAAAGTTCCAGCTCGCATTGGTTCCGGGGATTGCCTTTGGTCTGGACAATTACGTTCGGGCATCTACGGCTGCAAGCGAAGAGACCTTGAGAGAAGGCATGGCGAAGCTGGCGGCTTTTGCGGCGTCACTTTAATAGTGCTTCTGGAAAAAGCCATTCCGCTCACCCGTTAAGAAAACTCCTATAACAGAGAAAGACGGTACCTGTGGCCAGGTTGTGTTAAACTGGCCAATTGGCACCGTCTTCTTTTCTTTAAGCGGGAGGCGAGAACTGGCGAACGTCACCATCGGCCACCCGTTTTAAGCTTTGAAGCAGATCAAATCCTACTTGATAACTTCGACGCCTCTCATGTAAGGGCGGAGCACTTCAGGAATGACGACACTGCCGTCCGCCTGCTGGTAGTTCTCGAGGATTGCTGCGTTGGTTCTGCCAATGGCAAGGCCTGAGCCGTTCAGTGTGTGGACGAAGCTGACCTTTTTGGTGTCTTTGTCCCTGTATCTGATGTTGGCGCGGCGTGCCTGGTAATCCTCGAAGTTGGAGCATGAGCTGATTTCCACATAGCGGCCATAGCTTGGCATCCAGACTTCAATGTCGTAAGTTTTCGCGGAGCTGAAGCCGAGGTCACCCGTACACAGCTGGACGACGCGATGAGGAATTTTGAGCAGCTTCAGGACTTCCTGGGCTTCTCCGAGGAGCTTTTCAAGCTCATCATAAGACGTTTCAGGCTTGACGAATTTGACAAGCTCGACTTTGTTGAACTGATGCTGACGAATCAGGCCGCGGGTGTCTCTGCCGGCTGAGCCTGCCTCTTTGCGGAAGCAAGGCGTGTAAGCCGTGTGATAAAGCGGCAGCATGCTGTCGTCCAGTATTTCATCCAGATACATATTGGTCACAGGAACCTCTGCTGTTGGAATCAGGAAAAAGTCTTTGGCCGGTACATGGAACATGTCGTCCTCAAATTTAGGCAGCTGACCGGTGCCCGTCATAGCCGCGCGGTTGACCATAAATGGCGGCAGGATTTCCGTGTAGCCGTGCTGTTCGGTGTGCAGATCCAGCATGAAGTTGATCAGCGCCCGCTCCAGCTTTGCGCCAAGTCCTTTGTAGATTGTGAATCTTGTGCCGGCAATTTTGGTCGCGCGTTCAAAGTCCAGAATACCGAGGTCCATGCCGACATCCCAATGGGCTTTAGCTTCAAAATCAAATGCAGTTGGTTCTCCCCACACTCTGTAGACTGCGTTGTCAGCGTCGCTCGTGCCAACCGGGTTGCTTTCGTGCGGCGCGTTTGGAATGTTGAGAAGTCTGTCTTTCAACTCAGCTTCAATGACGGAGACGCGCTCGTCCATGACCTTGATTTCATCTGCGAGCTGCTTCATCTCTTCCATGAGGGCGTCCACATTGCCGCCGTTCTTCTTAAGAACCGGAATTTGTTTGGAGGCCGTCTTTTGCTCGTTTTTCATCTTTTCGACTTTTACCAGAATTTCTTTACGCTCATTGTCGAGTACGATCACTTGGTCAATCTCAAAGTCCCCGTTCCCTCTGGATGCGACTCTGTTCTTGATGTTTTCGAAATCCTCTCTGATTCTTCGAATATCCAACATAATAAAACCTCCTCAACTGTTTGTTTTTCATGATAGGCTTGATTCGACCGGGTTGATAATGATGCAAATAAAAAAGCCCCTCGTCCCGATCCTAGGGACGAAGAGCCTGCTCTCCGCGTTGCCACCCTGATTGACGCCGCCAGTTTTCGCGACGTCCTCTCAACAGCACTGTAACGTGTGCCACGCGTCCGGCATTACCCGGAGGCTCCGAGGCGGATTCAGCGTTCATCTCGTACCGGTTTCCACCACCACCGGCTCTCTTTGACGGATGCTCTGCTTACTATTCCTCATCACTGCTTTGATTGCAGATATCATAGCACAAGACGCCAGATTCTGCAAGACAGAACTCAAAATTCAAAGCTTAATGCTTCCTGCTTTTGCCGATGGTCATGGTAACCCCACATCCCACCCAAATTGCCTTTAGCTTAAAGTTCATTTTTCAGATGATTGAAGATCTTTCTGTCTACCTGGTCCACCAGAGCTTCCAGCACTTTCGCCTTGATTTTCATGACTCTGGCAATTTCTGACGGCGGCAGAGGCTGCTCGATCCCAATCCCATAACGGAGCCGGATCAGATTGGACTCCGTGTCATCAAAGAGCTGTCGGTCCAATAAAACCTGTATTCTCGATTCCAACGCTTCAGGGGTTTGCAGCTTGTTTTCAGTCTCCAAGGGCCACTACCTCTGAAATTTGGATTTCATTGTCGTTTGATGAATGTGTCCGCCAATCAGCATTTTTTCAAGAGGCGGCGTTGGTTCCTCCTGGATCCAGATCAGTTTGGAAAGCCATTTAATCCATTGTTTCATAATTTTTCACAACCTACCTTACCAGAATTTCTATTTTCTTATTGTCAGATGACGACCTGCTCGTAAAGATCGAGGAGCTGCTGCATCTGAAGATTGTATGCGTCATTCTTTGAATTAAGCAGCGTGACTCCGCCTTCATTTTCCGAGTGTGTCAGCATGCCCTTCTGCTCCAGGGTCATCTTGAGATTATTGATTGTGCCCGCATTGCCGTCATAAATCTGAAGGCTGCCGCCAAACAGAGTCCTAATGGCTTTGCGCAGAAAGACGAAATGGGTGCACCCAAGTACAACGGCGTTTACGCTGTCTGTGTCAATTCCCTGAAAGCAGTTTGTGATCTCTAGCTCAGCTTCGGGACTGGTCACGACGCTGCGTTCGACCATTCGTACGAGACTTGGGCAAGGAAGCTTGATCACCTTGGCCTGAGCAGCGGTTCTCTGCATCAGCGCCGCGAATTTCTTTTCACGCAGTGTCACCTCAGTCGCCATGACCACAATGGTGCCATGGGGGTGCTCTTGGACTGCGGGTTTTAAAGCAGGCTCCATGCCCAGGATTGGAATCTGGGCGAATTTCTCTCTGAGATATTCCGCTGCTGCTGAAGTCGCAGTATTGCAGGCAATCACAATGGCTTTGACGTCATAGGCTATCAGCTTCTCACAAACACGATCTGATAAGTCGATGATCTGCGCCGTCGTCTTCTCACCATAAGGCGCATTAGCAGAATCCCCGTAATAGATAAACTTTTCATTTGGCATCTGTCGGATGGCTTCACCAAGGACGGAAATGCCCCCCATCCCGGAATCAAAGATTCCAATGGGGCGATTGTCCAGCATAGACAATGACATTGGAATTTCCCTCCTCCCTCATTGTTGTCCACAGTTATTATAATACATGCCAAAAAAAATGCAATCTTTACTGCTAAAACTCGAAATTTGTAACTTCTTATCAACTTATCAACAGTTTGCTTGTTGATAACCTCCCCGCAGTTGTCATAATATCGATGAGATTCATGTAAAATTAACGAAAATGGAATTTTTATTTACATATTCTTGACACAAGTTTTGGGATCCCGACCACAAGATGTAGGGGGACAAAGTGAAATAATAAGAACGTCGCTGCCAAAAACAAATGCCGATGGTACCAACATTCTTAATTTCTCATTACTGCAAAAAAGATATGGAAGCGGATGTCAGACACCCGCTTCCACGCCCAAGTTTTCCTCTATGAACAAACTATAGTTTCATGTCCCCGCTCTTGATCCAGCCCTTTTTTCTCATATATTCAGAAAAAATCAGGGTCAATCCTGCCGGCAGAAGGAAATGAAGAACGATCATTTTAATCAAAATGGTTGTGAACACTGTCGTTTCTGACATAACCGCTACTGTGCCAAACTGACCGACCAGACCGCTCGTTCCCATGCCGGCACCCACTGAGTTGCTTTCCATTTTGAACACAACTGTTGCAATAGGCCCCAATAGCGCACTGGTCAGGATGGGCGGAATCCATATCTTTGGATTTCGTATGATGTTTGGAATCTGAATCATGCTCGTGCCGAGGCCTTGAGCGATCAGCCCCCCAAACCCGTTCTCCCTGTAGCTCGCCACAGCGAAGCCAACCATTTGCGCGCAGCAGCCCACAAGTGAGGCCCCGCCCGCCAGACCGCTCAGTCCCAGAGAAATCGCGAGGGCAGCGCTGCTGATTGGGAGCGTTAAGACAATCCCCATTATGACCGCAACCAGAACACCCATTGGCACCGGATGCAGCTCTGTCGCAAGGTTAATGACCTGGCCGATGGACTTCATAAGCGCCGCAATCACCGGACTCACAAAGAGGCCTACCATACCACCGACTATGATGGTCGATGCAGGCACAAGGACAATATCTACCTTCGTTTTTCCGCTGATCAGTTTGGAAAATTCCGCCGCCGCCAAGGCCGAAACAAAAGCACCCATAGGCTCTCCAATCTTGACGATAAAATCTCCGGCGGCGTTCTGACCCACAGTCCCGGCGCCGACCGCACCCGCGACCATAGATGCGAAAATTCCCAAAGGCTTGGCGCCGACACTATACGCTACAGCGCCGCCTATAGCCGGTCCCATCATAAACTGCGCGACCCTGCCAAAGGTCGTCAGTGCCGCTATGCCGCCGTAATCACCTATTTGCTTCAGAATCAGTCCAATAATCAAGGAGCCAAACAGGCCAAGTGCCATGCCATTTAAAGTTTTAATCAAGTAATCTCTAATTTTTTTTCCCATGGTTTTCGTCCCTCAGCCTATAAATTTCATGTGGATGTCAAGTGCGCGTGCAGAATGTGTCAAAGCACCAGAGGAAATCACATCAACCCCAGTCTCCGCAAGTGCTTTGAGCGTTTCAAGGGTCACGCCGCCTGAGGCCTCCAGCACGACGCGATGATCGTTGAGCACCACCGCTTCACGTACTTGTTCGACGCTCATGTTGTCCAGCATAACAATATCCGCACCTGCATTGATGGCCACTTCCATACCCTTTAAATCCTGAACTTCGATCTCAAGTTTTACCGTATGGCCAACCTTGCCTTTGATGGCTTCAAGGGCCTCTCTGATGCCGCCACACGCTTGAATGTGGTTATCTTTGATCAGAACCCCTTCCGATAGATTGAACCTGTGGTTGAAGCACCCACCGCATCTGACGGCATATTTCTCAAGGGCTCTGAGTCCCGGCGTCGTCTTACGGGTGTCTACTACTTTTACGCTCGTATGTTGAACCGTCTCGGCATACTGTCTGGAAACAGTCGCAATGCCTGACATACGCTGCAAGAGGTTCAAACACAGGCGTTCACCTTTTAGGAGAGCGTGTGTCGGTCCTTCTATTTCGGCGACCGAATCACCTTTTGACAACATCTCGCCCTCACTCTTGTAATAGGTATACCGCATCTGTCCGGGTGACAGTGCTTCGAAAACGGCTTCAATCACCGGTGTGCCACAAAGAACGCCGTCTTCTTTGAATGCAATTCTCGCTTTGCTGACATCCTCTGGTGAAATAAGCAAATCCGTTGTCAAATCAATGTAATGCAGATCCTCTTTCAGTCCTTGATCGACAATGTCTTTTAAAATCAGCTTGATCAATGGATACTCTCCCTTCATGCCAGTAGAATTATTCAATCACAAAGCTCCCAACAGATTTTTTGATTGAAAGCGCATCCAGGATCAGCGCCTTCGCGATCTGTAGACCATTGAAGACTTCAAATTCCTCTGTTGTTGTCAGTTCAGTGTTTTCAATGTCCTCAAAAGCTATCTTTATTTTTTCAAGTGCATTTTCAAGAATATCATTGTGCTTGACCAGAGGAAGCGCAGTATCAAAAATCTCGCGGAGCGCGTACTTCGAGATATTAGGTTTGTCAGAATCCAGAACCAATTGCGGGGTCGCTTTGTACGCCTTGACCAATGGTTTTTGGGGCTTCTTGGTTTCCAAGACTCTGACAATGCACTCACTCAGTGCCATGCATTCCAAAAGCGAATTGCTCGCCAATCGATTTGCCCCATGAAAGCCTGTTCCAGCCGCCTCACCGGTAACATAAAGACCTTTGACCGGTGTAGCGCCGGTACTGTCCGCCATGACACCACCCATATGATAATGTTCGACAGGCTCGATCGGAATCGGCATAGTTTCAGGATGAATGCCATTCTCAACACAAACCTTATAAATATTCGGGAATCTTGTCTGGAAGAACACAGGTTCCAAATGTCTGACATCTACAAAGACTTCAGACCCAGTACTGAACTGGTCATGAATCGCCTTGGAGACCACGTCTCTAGGCGCCAGTTCCATTAAAGGATGAACACCCTTCATAAACCTCACGCCGGCGCTATTGATCAGATGGCCGCCTTCTCCCCTTACAGCCTCAGAAATTAGGAAATAGCCACCCGCTTTAAGTTTAAATGCTGTCGGGTGATATTGAATGTAAGCCGCGTCTCTTAAAGGAACCCCCGCTCTCAATGCCATAGCCAAGCCATCTCCGGTAACAACCGGTGCATTGGTCGTTCTCGAAAACCATCCGCCTATGCCTCCTGTCGCCAACACAACTGCATTTGAAGCCACGCATTGGTTGAGGCCTTTTATACTGTATGAGACGCCAAGACTGCCATTGTGATCTGAGATCAAATCTATGGCAAAAGCATACTCAAGTACTTCAATGTTCGGACAGCCTCGTACCCTCCGGATCAGCGCCTCCATTAAAGCCATCCCCGTTGTGTCCCGCGAATGCACAATCCTGCGCTTTCTATGGCCGCCCTCCATGGTCATATTCAGCTTATTTCCCTCGTCTTTATCAAATTCCACGCCATAGTCAAGCAACCGGCCAAGGACCTTTTCACTCTCGCTGACCATGGCTTTGACCACACGCAAGTCATTCATATAAGCGCCAGCCGCCAAGGTATCCTCAATGTGGCTGTTTAGCTCCCCGTTCAATGTAAGAGCGACACCACCCTGTGCCAATTGGCTGTTGCAAACAGATAAACTGTCCTTTGAAAGAACCAGAGCCTTATAATGCAGCGGCAGAGCTGCAGCCAAATATAAACCGCTGACACCGGCACCAACAATCACAACATCATAATATGGGGTTTCTGCATTCAGGCAAACCTCCGTCAAATACCGTCTAGCCATTGGGATTCAACATCCTTAAAAGTGCACCTTCCGCGCGCTGCCTCAAGTCCTCCTCCATGACAATCTCAGGAACGCCGCCATTTAGAGCTTTTTCCACATCCGCCAGCGTCGTCTTTTTCATATTCTGGCATACCAGACAGCCTGACAGTAAATGGAATGTCTTTTCCGGTGCAACCTTCTTCAATGAATGCAAAATGCCTGCTTCTGTACCTATAATGAAACTTTGATCCTCCGAATGGGCTGCATAATCAATAATTTGTGCCGTACTCCCCATATAATCCGCGTACTTCCACACAGCAGGATTGCACTCCGGATGCATGAGAACTTTGGACTCCGGATGCGCCTCAATTGCCTTAATCACGTCTTCCTCCTCGACGCGTTCGTGAGTAATGCAGAAGCCATCCCAAAGAATGACCTCCTTCTCAGGGATCTGCTGGGCCACAAATCTCCCCAGGTTTCTGTCAGGAAGGAAGATAATCTTATCTTCCTTCATAGCCTTGATCAGCGACACTGCGTTGGAAGATGTACAGCACAAATCGCTCAAAGCTTTTACTTCTGCCGATGTGTTGACATAAGCCACCACAGGGACCCCCGGATACTTTTTCTTAAACTCACTCAATGCCGCTGGTTCGACCATGTCCGCCATAGGGCATCCCGCATCAGGATTTGCAAGGATCACCTTCTTGGAAGGATTAAGTATTTTTGCACTCTCCGCCATAAAATGAACACCACAAAAAATTATACAATCCTTATCTGTACTTTGGGCATACTTAGCCAACATGTAGGAGTCGCCAACAACATCTGCAATCTCTTGAACCTCAGGGATTTGGTAATTGTGCGCCATAATCAGTGCGTTTTTTTCCTCTTTGAGTTTCAGAATTCTTTCAATCAAATTTAATGACACTTCATGTACACATCCTTCACTTGTATAATCAGGTGTCTTGTCACCCTTAGGTAAAAAAATGTGCGGACTTTCCCCTACTTACAAGGGAATAAATCCACGCTCTTTCAATTTTGCCTCAATCATGTCAAATACACCACTATTCGGAACCTCAATAGTATGATAGTGTTTCCCGTCCGTCAGAGAAGCCAATGGCATGGCGTCAGAATTTCGAACCTTTCTGATAAACGCTTCGAGGTCTGTTCGGCTGTTGATCATCAGTGCGACGACGATCTCACCATAGACAGGGTGCTCTACCATCACATCTATAACCCTGCCTCCAAGATCCACGATGATTGACAGTTCTTCTTCCAGTGACTCCAAGCCGCTGTGGAATGACTGCAGGGTTCTTATGTGGGATCTGATCCTAGGCTTTGGGATTAAATAGCCGTTGGATGTTGACACGATCTGAAGTCCTGAAGCCCGAAGAACTGCAATATCCTGAACAATCACCTGTCGACTTACATTAAATAGCTTCGCAAGACTTGACCCCGTGACAGCCTCCTCACTTTCATGAAGTATGGCAGCAATTTTATTGCGTCTTTCTTCCGTCAATCACAACACCTCACATCATTTGCATACTTAGTCCATTATATCAAAAACAACTTTAATAATCTCGTCTATTTGATCGTTAATAAAAAATCATATGTGATTAAGCAATTATTGGATAAGTCTGTGCCTTATTGCCATGAATGACCTTTACTCCATAACAAAAAAAATCTGCAGCTAAATTAGATCCAGCTGCAGAGGTCCTTACATAATATTTAACTCGATATTAACTTTATTTCTGATCTTCAGGAATATTTCTAATTCGATCCACATTTGCTCGAGAATTAGATATGTGCTTGGTAATGGATTCAACAGCCCGTTCCTCATCTCTGCTTATGAATGCCTCGAGAATGGTTCTGTGTTCTGTAAGGGCCTTATCCATTCTGCCTTCCATTCGAAGAGATGCATTCCTGGTGGACTTGATAAAGAGCTGAAAATCCTTTAATAAATGTTCTAAATATCTGCTTTTCGTCGCATGATAAATGGTTTCATGAAAAATGGTATTCAACTCGAAAAATTTATCAACATCTTGTTTAGCTGCATAAAATTCCATTAGTTCAAAGATTTCTCTCAATTGATCTAATTCTGCTTTCTCCATTCGATGAATAGACCATTTAGCAGCAATCGCTTCAATAGCAAGTCTGATTGTATAAATATCGCTGATATCCTGGTCAGTGATGCCTTTTACAATAACACCTCTGTTTGGAAGGTTCTCAACCAAACCATCCAACTCCAGTTGTTTCAAAGCTTCTCTAACAGGTGTTCTGCTGACCCCAAGCTCATCAGCCAGCTTGGCCTCTACAATTTTTTCGCCCGTCACATATTTACCGCTCAAAATATCATCTCTGACTCTATCAAAGATAATAGTCGTCAATGATTTGTTCTCTTTTTTCTGATCAAATATATCCATAAAAGGTCCCCCGTTAATTGTATGTACATTTGTTTTAATTCTAACATTTGTTTGGAACCTAAGCAACTTTAGTTGGCCGTGAACACAAATTATTTACAGACTACCCTCTACAATAAAAAACGGACATCTGCTTAATGCAAATGTCCGTTTTTATTTACCCGGCGACGACTTACTCTCCCAGGGGGCTGCCCCCCAAGTACCATCAGCGATGAAAGGCTTAACTTCTGTGTTCGAGATGGGAACAGGTGTGGCCCTTTCTCTAT
>WXFH01000013.1 GCA_009881125.1 Acidaminobacter sp.
CAGACAATATGATACTGAATGGAGTAGACATAACCTCGACCTTTTTTTACTTTTGACATACCACAACACCTCAGTACTATTATAACATATGGTTATGTTGTAACAAAGTAATTTGAAGGCTTACAATATAATTCATAACTATACATAAGGCACCGATAACCCACGACTGAAGTCACGGGTGTGCGCGGTAATTTAATCAAACCTCAAAATAAAATTTGCTGCAGAATTTGACGCATTGGACAAGTACTGCGAAAACCTCACTGAAAGCGAAGTGCTGATTGGAAGGTTTGAAAGCCTGACGTAATCTAAAAGTGTATAATGGAATCAGCGGGATGGAGATGAGGTGGACGTTTATGCCCAACAAGACGGATAAAGACTTAGCCCTGCTTAAAACAATTCTTTGGATCTACATCATTTTATGCTTTGTCCTTGCAGGCTTAAACTACGGTTATGTCAAATCTGCACCTGAAGCTGTAGGCAAAGCCATCACGTGGTTTTGGCACTTCTATGAAAACTGGATTAAAACCGCATTTATCATTGCTGCGAGTATTCTAACCTTAAGGATCACAAAGCAATCCAAACGGACGACCATGAGAAGAAAGAATTTGAGGGGCTTCATAATTGCAGCCCTTTTTGTACATATCCTGTCGCCCTTACTCATAAATAATAATGAACTCTACTTCTTCGCCATGCCGCTGCCTTGGACCACAACGCCTCTACAGCTGTTGGTGGAGGGATCCTCCTTTTACACCAGTCGGTTTCCACTATGGGGCGCGGCTGGGATCACAGCAGCTATGATTTTTTATGCTGTAATCAGCGCGATTATATTGATAGGCACGTTACTATTCGGAAGGCGCTGGCAGTGTTCGACTGTATGCCTCTTTAACGGATTTGCCTCTGAAGTCTTTGCGCCTGCGTTTCCTTTGATCGGTAAAAAGAAAAAAATTCAGCCTAAAACCACAAGTCTCCTCATGCTCCTTAAGTGGGCCATGTTCGCGCTTGCCATATTTTTTACAGGGTATTGGATTTTATTGTTGAGCGGTGTTCAGACCCTCGAAAACTATAATCTGATAGGCAAAATAGAAATCTACAAATATTTGAGCGCAGAACTGCTCATGATGATGTTCTTCTGGATCGTATTTGTTGGAAGAGGGTATTGTTACTATTGTCCTCTGGGCACGGTGCTGGGTTTCATAAGTAAACTTTCCGGGCAGAAAATCATTACAAACCTCACAAAGTGTATTAACTGCGGGGCGTGCAATTCAGCATGCCCTATGGCGATAGATCTTCAAAGCAAAGCCATGAAAGGGGAACCGGTGACCTCATTAAGATGTGTGGGCTGCGGTCATTGTGTGGACGCTTGTAAAACGAAAAACCTTTCTTACACGACAACCTTTCTGAGTAAGCTTTCAAGCAAATAGTATGATAAGGAGATGACACCATGGCAAGTGTTGAATTGACCAGAGAAGCGCCGGATTTCGAAATAGAAGACTACAAAGGTGATCTTTTCAAACTTTCCGATCTCAAAGGGAAGAGCAATGTCCTGATCGTACTGAACAGAGGCTTTGTCTGAGCGTTCTGCCAAAAACATATGATGCAGT
Organism: Acidaminobacter sp.; assembly: GCA_009881125.1. The sequence continues at coordinate 1,602 of WXFH01000013.1, forward strand.
TGCGTCAAAACTTTGAAAAATTCGTAGAAAAAAATACGAAAATTGTCGTGATCGGACCTGAAAACGCTAAGGCTTTCGAGAGTTATTGGGAGGCGCATGATCTGAAGTTTATTGGGATTCCTGATGACAAGTTCTCCGTCCTGAAATTATACGGCCAGAAGGTCAACTTGTTCAAACTCGGCAGAATGCCGGCCCAGATGCTGGTGGATCAAGCCGGGATCCTAAGATATGTCCACTACGGGCACTCCATGAGTGATATCCCTGAGACCGCTGAAATGCTAGAGCTTATAGATTCGCTGAAATAGGACTGATAAGAAATAGAGGACTAGTTTTTAGCCTCAAGAAAATGACAAGGCTTATGCCGATGGTCATTTTTCCTTCACCAAGCACCAATTCACTGCTAAGTTGCGACCACCAGATCGAGATCTGTAAGAATTGAGCCCAAGGAGGGCAAAGAACAGCATGAGATTTCCAATGCCCAGAGAGTACAACTATATCCGGCCGGTAGATGATGTTTGGTACGGTCAACCCACCTATAAAGAGGGTCTGATCGTTCCGGAGATCAACATCAAGTACGGCAGCCTGTATTCCAAAGTTAAAACTATGCCGTCCTACGCAAAATACCTGTTTGGCTCCTTGAGAGAGTTAAGAAAGACAGTTAAATCCATTAGAAATAATCCATACACAGGAAACCAAACTATCACACCTGAAGCTCTCAAGGAGTTGGAGGACTGCGCCAAGTCCCTTGGCATCTCAGGCATAGGCGTGACACCAGTAAATGAATCACACATGTTCAAGAACTCCATTGTTCTTTTCAAAAACGCCATTGTCTTCACCATGGAAATGAAGAAAAGCGACATTGAACAAGCGCCATCCATACAAACCAATATTGAGGTGTTCAGAACCTATTATGAGCTCGGAAGAGCTGTAAATCTGATCGCTGAGTTCCTTAGAGAAAGGGGATTCAACGCCCAGGCTGTTCCGGCAATCAGCAGTAATTTGAACCTAGCGGTTATGGCAAGGGATGCAGGTCTGGGCGGATTTGGGAAGCACGGCCTTCTTATCACGGATGAGTTCGGGCCAAGTGTTCGTATTGCCGCTGTATTGACAGACCTAAATAATCTGCCGTTTTCCAACGCGCAAAACAAGGCATGGATCAAGGACTTCTGCGATACCTGCAATGCCTGTGTACGAAAATGCCCGGCAAAAGCGATTTACGAAAAGCCATTAGTTCTTGAAGACGGAAGCGAACAGCACATAGATTTTAAAAAATGTGCCGTGCCCTTCAGCAAACAACACGGATGCACGATCTGCATCAAAGAATGTGCATTTTTCAAGAGTGATTACGAGAAACTAAAAGAGGCATTTGAGAAAAAGCTGGCAGAGGATTAAAATCAAGCGCCCAGCCAGGCTTGGCATGTGGGAGAAGAGGTGCGGGCATGTGACCATCGGCAGAAGTCTTTGGGCTTTAAAAAGCTCTAGGACAATTAGTTTGCCGATGGTCATTTTACATTCAACGTGAACCCCAATTTCAAAGGGGTATATATTGCTTAGTTGAACGTGATCCGTCTCGACTACCGAGACCGAAAATTGTCATCTGGCAGTTAACGAAGGGGGCCCAACCGCATGAAGCCCGATCAGATCCTGATCAGCAACGCGAGAACGCACAACCTGAGAAGCATTTCCCTGGCGATTCCCAAAAACAAACTGGTCGTGTTTACCGGTGTGTCCGGATCCGGCAAATCCTCGCTGGTGTTTGACACGATCTACACCGAAGCCCAGCGCCAGCTGATAGAAACCTTTTCCTCCTTCGCCCGGGAGAGAATGCCCAAGCTCACCCGGCCGGATGTGGAGGACATTCAAAACCTGTCCACGGCCATAGTCATAGATCAGAAGCGCATGGGCACAACTATGAGGAGCACAGTGGGAACGGCGACAGAGCTCTATACCTATCTCCGGCTGCTGTTTTCCCGCTGCGGAGAACCCTTTATAGGTCCCTCTTTTGTCTTTGGCTTCAACCACCCAGCCGGCATGTGTCCCCAGTGTCACGGCCTCGGAAAAAGAATCAAAGTGGACGTGACCCAGCTTCTGGATCTGGACAAAACCATTCGGGAAGGCGGGATTACCCATCCGGATCACAAGGTTGGGGGCTGGAACTGGCGGGAGATGGTGGCCATTGACCTGTTTGACGTGGACAAAAAACTGGGAGAATTCTCTGAAGAGGAGATCCAAAAGCTCCTGTTTGCCAAGGACATTCCAATCAGCAGGGCTCACGGCGCTGGAACCTATTCAAAGACGTTTAATGGCGTTGCAGAGCGACTCGAACGGGATTATCTGAATAAAGCCCCTGAGGATCTGCCTGCGGCCAAGAAGGACGCCTATGAAAAGTACTTCATTTATATGGATTGTGACGCTTGCCACGGCTCACGCCTTAATGAACAAGCACGAAGCGTTGTGGTGAACGGCAGGACCATCCCGGATCTGATCCATCTGGAGTTTACGACACTCCTGGAATTCCTCGAAACCATTGACAATCCACTCGCTCAGCCTATACTCAAGAAGATGAAGCAGATTCTGTCCCATCTGATTGAGATTGGCGTCGGGTACCTGTCGCTGAACCGGTCAGTGGCGACACTGTCAGGCGGGGAAAGCCAGAGGGTCAAGATGGCCAGACAGCTTGACTGCGATCTCGTGGATCTGATGTACATTTTGGACGAGCCGTCCATAGGACTGCACCCCAGAGATACGGACAAACTGGTGGGCATGCTGGTCAAGCTGAGGGATAAGGGCAACAGTGTATTTTTCGTGGAGCATGATCCGGACATGATCCGGATGGCGGAGTATGCCATAGATATTGGTCCTAAAGCAGGGTCACATGGCGGGGAAGTTGTCTACGCCGGGCCGGTGGCGGGTCTCTTTACCTCCGGAGGTCTGACCGGGGAATATTTAAGGAATCGGATGGTCTATAAGGGCGAAAGAAAACTGCACCAAGGTTACATAGAAATAAACAATGCCTCGCTTCACAATCTCAAAAACGTCTCGACAAAAATTCCTAAAGGAGTTCTAACCTGTATCACAGGGGTCGCGGGATCAGGGAAGAGCAGCCTGATTTTGGAGACCTTTCTCAACCAGTACAAGGATGCGGTTGTCATAGACCAGTCCGCTATAGGGAAAAACTCGCGATCGAATCCGGCGACTTATACCGGGATCTTCGACCTGATTCGAAAGGAATTCGCTCAGGGCTCAAAATCGAATCCCTCTCTTTTCAGCTTCAACTCGACAGGTGCCTGTCCTAAATGCAATGGTCTGGGTGTCATCAGCTATGAAATGCATTTTATGGACGCCGTCAAGGTCACCTGCGAGGAGTGTCAGGGCAAGCGCTACACGGATGAGGTGCTGTCGCTGAAATATAAGAATAAAAGTATCCACGACGTCCTGATTACCACTATTCAAGATCTGAGAGGTTTCTTTGAGCATCCGGAGATCAATAGAAAACTGGGTGTTCTATGCGAGGTAGGCCTTGGATATCTGGAACTTGGACAGCCCCTCAGTACTCTGTCCGGCGGGGAAGCCCAGCGGATCAAGCTGGCTTCAGAGCTTCAGAAAAGCGGCAACATCTATGTCATGGATGAGCCGACCACCGGTCTGCACATGGCGGATATTGAAAGGCTGCTCGCTATAATCAAGCATTTGGTGGACCATGACAACACGGTCATTGTCATAGAGCACAATCTGGACGTGATTGGCCACGCTGACTGGATCATTGATCTGGGGCCTGAAGGCGGGGTTAGAGGCGGCGAGATCATTTTTGAAGGGACGCCTGAGGATTTGATGGCATGTCAGAGAAGCTATACAGGACACTATCTGAAGAAAATGCAGCAGTCTGAGCTGGCGCTGGGCTGAGTAAGACCTTTTCTCACAATAAGCAAATCGTGTATAAACTAACATGAAGCCGCTTGATTTCAGCGGCTTTTGTCAAAAAACAAGAAGTGTTGCTCAGAATTTCAGCAACACTTCTTGTTTTAATTTGAACTCTATTTACTCTGCCTTTTCCCGAACTTTTCGAGAAATTCATCTCTTTTTGCTACGAAATTGTTCAATTCATTAGCAAGCAAACCATCATGATGTCTGTCTTTTTCAATAAAAAACATGGAGACGCCGCCCAGACCAACATGAGTGCCTACTGAAACCCCCATTTGCATGATGTACACCTCACCTTGGAAATGACTTTCCTGAAGCAATTTCAGCTTCAGATTCTCAGCATAGGCCAGGTCGGAGGTATAACCAATAATAACAAAGGTCGTCAGCTCGTCATCAACGCGCTTATTGAATTCTCTGACATAGTGATCCAGCACGTGCTTGCGACCGCGCTCTTTGGCAACAATGGCGCCTTTGCCGCCTTTCATGGTCATGATGGGCTTGAGCTTCAAAATTTTGCCTATAAACGCACTGGTATTGGACAGCCGGCCGCTTCTGATCAGATTGTCCAGATCATCTACGGAAAGGTAATGCTTGACGTGTTTCTTAAAGGTTTCATTGAACAAAACCAATTCTTCAAAGCTGTACCCAATGTCTCGAAGTTGTGCAGACTTTAGAATCAAGTAACCGCTGCCGTGACTCATGCATAAGGAATCAACAATATGCAGCTTATACTCGCCGGGATCATAGTTTTCAAAGAAGAGCTCCTTCGCCAGCATGGCGGACTGATAAGAACCACTGGTACCGCTTGACATGCAGATGCACAAAATTTCTTTGCACCCTTCAGCGATGCCCTCTTCCATGCAGCGCAAAAATTCAACAGGGCTTGGCATAGCCGTTGTTGGATTTTTTTCCAGGTCCATCATCATGTGATAGAACTCATCCGGCTGAATATCAATGCGATCCTTGTACTCTTTGTCATTGATCTGAATAATGAGAGGCGCGATACTAATGCGATAGCGAGCTAAGACTTCATCCGATAAATCACATGTTGAGTCTGCAATAATCTTTATCATTGAACGCCTCCAATTTTATTCTTTAGTGAAATTGTAACACCTTCAAATTAATTTAGATATAAAAACAAGTGTAACTATAGCTAAATTTAAGAATAAATCCAGTCTGATTCCAGTGAATTCTTATTAAGAATAGAATATAATGATCTTAACGTATGAAATCAAGAAGAGGTGAGTCCTTTGAACTATCAAGTACTCCTAAACAAACTAGAAAGCTACAATCAAATTAAGGCTTCGCTTCCAGATGCAAGCATCAAATCCTATACCCAAGCCTTTGAACTTGAATATACTCACAACTCAACAGCCATCGAAGGCAATACACTCACACTTCTGGAAACTAAAGTTGTACTTGAAGATGGCTTATCTGTAGGCGGCAAACCATTAAATGAAATCTATGAAATAATCAATCACAATAATGCCTATCAATATTTGAAGAAATGGATCTCTGATGGCCTGGCATTAAACGAGAATATCATAAAGGATCTCCATTCTATACTGATGGACCGCATTATGATTGGCGGTATTTATAGAAATGTGGATGTCTATATTTCAGGCGCGGCGCATACACCGCCATCTCCTTCTGATATGTATAACCAGATTAAAAATTTCTACTTGGAGCTTACTGAGCGAAAATTTGAAAGTGTCATTGAACTGGCAGCTTGGACACACGCTGAATTTGTCAGGATTCACCCTTTTGTAGATGGTAACGGCAGAACTTCCAGACTCATTATGAACTATCAGCTTATGGCAAATGGATTTTTGCCAGTCTCAATAAAAAAGGAGACGCGACTTGAGTATTTCAACGCACTTGAAGCCTATGCAGTCGAAAAGGACTTAAGCCAATTTGCAGATATGATTGCAGTGCTTGAAGAAGAGCAGTTGGACAAATATTTAGGCATGAGAATGAAATGAAATTAAATAGAATTATTAGAGACCATCGGCAACGTCATGAAGTGAAGTGCCCCCCGTCAAGTAGACAGTACAAAAAACAAAAGCATTTGATGCCGCTAACCCTTTTATGGTTGGCGGTATTTTTTATGCTGCAATGTTTGATAGATATTGCCTGTATTCAAGCGGGG
>WXFH01000014.1 GCA_009881125.1 Acidaminobacter sp.
TCGATAAGCTTCCGCCTGCGATCCCAACCGGGCTCACAGCGCTGCCAGGCTCAAATCTCGATATTGATCTGACTTGGAACAGAAGCACAGAAGATGATTTCGAAGCCTATGAGCTGGTTTACCAGAAGTACGGCACCTCCACCTGGGCACCTGTTTCCATTGAAGAAGGCTTAACTTCAGCGCATTTGGAAGGTCTGGTCTATAACGGCAAGTATGGATTTAAGCTTCGTGCCAAGGATCACGTTGGAAACTGGTCCAACTATTCTGCAGTGGTCTATTCTACGGCCAAGGATTTAGTGCCACCGGGAATACCAAACCTCACGTCTGTTGTCCCTAAAGACAAAAGCCTCTTCGTCACATGGAATACCAATCCTGAAGTCGATTTAGGCGGTTATCAGCTGGAGTATAAGGCCTCCACTGCAACCACCTGGACCATCAAGTCTCAAGTTAAAACTGCGACTACCGCCACGCTGACTTACCTTACAAACGGTATTGAATACCAGATCAGACTCAAAGCCAAGGATACTGCAGGTAACTGGTCAACGTACTCAGAAGTTTTCACAGCAACGCCTGGATTATAATCGAGTAGGAGGCTATCCATTAGTTGAGTAGCCGTCCTCTCCACCACCGTACGTACCGTTCGGTATACGGCGATTCGTTAAACTAATCTTGTTTTCTCATACAATGCAGACATACTAATAAAACCACGGTTTTCCAATCTAGTATTGGTCACCGCTCGCTGCATGATAGGGCTACCGGAGATTCTCCAGTAGCCTTTTCTTGTGTTAGCAAACTCCCATGCTTTGTCTTTGGGGATTCCCAGTTTGAACAGGCACTCGAAACGTATTCTAATGCGTTTCCAAGTCTTCCAGATGCACGCTCTTAGTCTACGCCTAGTCCATTCGTCAAGTTCTTGATGAAACTGAGTGTCAGACACCCAGTTTCATCTGAAGTGGGTGCCTGACACCTTCTTCCCACCCTCACTTCCCAATCCTGCACCTCTACGCTTCCCCCGCCTCCGGCAAAACCTCCACAATAAACCGGTCCTCCCGGATCACCACGTTCTCCAGTGTCACATAGATGAGCGGGATGACAATAATCGTCAGCCCCGTCGCCGCCGTGATGCCCCCAATGACCGTCACCGCCAGCGGCGAGAACCGCTCGGATCCCAGCGCCAGCTGCATAGCCAGCGGCAGCATCCCCACCACGTCTGACAGCGCCGTCATCATAATTGGCCTGAACCTCGCCCGAATGGCCAGCTCAATCGCTTCCCTCATTTCAAATCCTTTTGCCCAGTGGTCATTGATCGAATCCACCAGCAAAATAGAGTTGTTGACCACCGTCCCCGCGAGGAGGATGATCCCCAGCAGCACCGGCATGGAAATAACCCGTCCGGTCAGCCCAAGCGCCGGCGCGACACCAATGGCCACCATCGGAATCGCCATCATTATGGTCAACGGGTGCAGGAAGGACTTAAACTGCGGCACAAGCAGCAAATAAACAAAGAAAATTGCCAAAGAAATGAGGAACACCATATCCCCCATGGATTCGGTCAGCGTCTGCTGCTCACCAGCTAGTTCAATATCGTACCCCATAGGCAGCACCATGGTATCAATCTGCTTCTCCACGTCCGACATGACGTGGCTGAAGGTCCGTCCCTCAATATAGCCCAGCACTTCCACCGTATACCTCATGTTCTCACTCTCAATGAGATTGGATCTGGGCTCCTGTGTCACCACAGCAATTTCCTTAAGTCGGATGCCCGCTCCCTGGGGCGTCATTATTTCCGTATTCATCAGCTGCTCAAGGGACTGCGCCCCGGCATACCGGTTCTCCACCTGAACAGCAAGTGTCTGACCCGTTCCCAAAGTCATAGTGTTGGCTTCCATGCCCTCCAGAGCGAGATAGAGCTGGGACGAGACACTCTGGCTTGTGAGCCTGAGTGCTTGCAGCTTCGTCTGGTCGAACCGGACACTCATCTGACTGTAGCCATCGTTATAGCTTTTGTATAAATTCGTAATTCCAGGAACCCCAGCCAACTTTTCTTCCATTTGAGAAGCCAAATGATAAAGCACCGGAAGGTCGTCCCCGCTGAGCTTCACCGCCACCGGCGCAGAGGCGCCGCTGACCGCCGTGCCGCCCTTTTCCTTGACGACATAGCGGTTAATCCCAGGCAGCGTCTCTATTTCTTCTCTTAAACGCGACTGAAATTCCCAAATACTTTCCTCCCGCTCCAGCCGCGAGGACAATGTCACGGTAATCATCCCCTGATCTGTCCCCATCATGCCAAAGTCTCCCATTTGGGCACTGCCCGCTTCGTATCCCAGGCGCGTATCAAAAGTTACCACACTGGCTTCAGAAGCTAGGTAAGACTCAATCCGCCCAAGCGTCGCCTCCGTCTCCTCAAGGGTCGTCCCCGGTTCCATTTCCACCGTCACATAGCTGACGCCACTGTCGAACTTAGGCAGCATCTCCATACCGTTGAGTCTGAGAAACCCGGCGCTGAGTACCAATCCGACCACCAACATCAAGTAGGTGCGTTTTTTATGATAGAGCGCCTTCTTAAACACGTGAATATAGCCCTCAAGCAGCTTGTCCATCCAGCGGTTGAAGGGATCCGCCATCCGCCTGACCCAGCCTTCAAGTCCCTTGAACTCAAAAGGCGCCATGAGCACCGACAGCTGCGGAATCATCACCAGTGCCACAAGCAGTGACGCGCTGATCGCAAAAATCAACGTCATAGACAAAGGCCGGAACATCTCCCCAACAAAGCCCTCAATAAAGAGCAGGGGCACCAGCACAATCAGAGTTGTCGTTGCCCCGGCAATGCTGGGCATAGCAATTTCATCTGTCCCATCCATGGCCGCCCTTTCAATGCTCTTCCCGGAAGCCGCATGGCTGCTGATATTCTCTACGACAACAATAGCGCCGTCCACCACGAAGCCAATGCTCAAAATCAAAGCTGAGAGCGTTACCAGGTCAAGATCCATCCCGAAGAGCCGCATCAACCCCAATGTAATAAGAAAAACCAGAGGCATAGACACGGCTATAACCAGGGATCTGGAAATATTGACAATAAACAAGACAATAACCACAACCGTAAACAAAATCGCCAGAGCAATGCTGCTGGTCATGTTGTCCACCATCTGCTCTGTAAACTCGGAGTCGTCATAAGCGACACTAAGCTCAACGTTGGGATAGTCCGTCCGCATCAGCGCCATCTCATCCTTGAGCCGTTCAATGACCTTAATGGTATTCTCTCCAGTTTTCTTGGTGATGGTCACCGCCAGCATTTCCTCACCGTTCAGCCTGTAACTGCTCCCCCGCGCCCCCGTTGTCAGCGATACCACAGCCACATCCTCCAGGCGTATGGCATTTCCGTCCGCCAAAGACACCTCCAACTGCCCCAGCGCCTCCGCCGAGCTCACATTGGCATCCACACGCACCAACAGCTCAGAACCCTCATGGAGGATGCTCCCGCCAGGCGCTTTCAAATAAGCTTTGGAAATGGCCTCCACCACCTGGCCCTCCGTCAATCTGTACGCCCGCAGCCGGTCCGCGTTCAGCGCCACGCGCACCTGTAGCTCATAGCCCCCCAGCAGATCTGCCGACGCCACCCCTTCTGTCAGCTGAAAACGCGTCAGGAGCTCCGCCTCTGCCACACGCCTCAGCACCGTCATGTCCAGCGTCTCACTGCTGAGCCCAATCGTCATGATGGGCATGTCTGATGCACTGAATTTCATCACCTGAGGCTCCTTGATCCCCTCCGGCAAGCTCTCCCGCACCCTGCTGAGCGCATTCAGAATGGCAATGGTCGCCTCGTCAATATCCGTCGAGTAGTCAAAGGTCAGCCGCAGCATCGCCAGATTATCCTGACTCGTGGACTCAATGGCCGTAATCCCCTCCAGCTTCGCAAACGCCTGCTCCAGGGGCTCCGCCACCTCCGTGACCACATCAGCCGCCGATGCCCCCGGATACGCCGTCATCACCGTGGCCGTAGGCGCATTCGTATCCGGCGACAGCTGGGTATTCATGGTCAAATAGCTGTAAATCCCAAAGAGGATGAGCCCAATCATCAGCGACAGGACCACATGACGTTTCTCTACAGAAAATCTCCCAAAGCTCACGGTCTCACCTCCAAGTCAAGCTCAGCGTCCGCCCCCACTTCAGTTGAACCGCTGAAATTATATATCGCTGCGCCATCGTACAAAGCGTCCAGGTTGTCAACGGCAATCACATCCCCCGGCTCCAGCCCCTCCAAAATTTGATAGCTTTCATTTTGTTTCTTGCCGATGGTCACTTCCCTCTCCACCACACGCAGGCCATCTTCACTGACATAAACGACATCCTGAGTGTTCAATGACTTGACGGCCTCCAGAGGGATCATCACCTGATTCTCTTCCTCCTCAAGAACAACCCGCACCTGCACACTGGCGCCCACCGGCGCTTCGAGAGTCAGTTCATCCACCGAGATCTCCACCTGGCCTATTCGAGTGACCGGATGAATACTCGGGCTGACTGAGTTCACAATCCCATATTGGATGGCTTCATTGCCCGAGAAGGTCAGTTCTGCGTTCATGCCGGATTTTAACTGAATGAGATCCGTTTCGCCGACTTGCAGTACCACTTTGCTGACGCCGTCTTTGTCGAGTGTCACCACCGGCTTACCCGGCGCGGCAAGATCTCCGGCAGCAACGTGGAGCTGCCTGACAATACCATCATAAGGTGCTCTGATCTCAGCTTCGGATAAAGTTAATTCCAGTTCTCTAATAGCAGCGTCAATTTCATTTCTCTTGCTAAGTGCTGTTTGCTGCTCATTTTTAAGCTGATCATAGGTGCTGTTCAAAGTGGCTTCCAGTTCCTGTGCCTGATAAGTCATGGTATTGATCTGAAGGGCCGCCTGATCCAGGGCGAGTTCAGAAATGGCGCCAGCTTCGTATAGGAGCTGCGCGCTTTCATATTCCTGCTTTTGGAATTCAAGACTGTCCTTTAATGAGGACAGTTTATAGATCATTGGACTGTCCGAATAAAAAGATCCGACCTCACTGGAGAGATAAGAGATTTGATAGGACAGCGTCTGCCGCTGCGCCAGCATTATGGATTTCTTGGCTGCGAGGGATTCCTGATCTAGCGTTACCAATAAGTTTCCTTGCTTCACCCTCTGTCCTTCCGTCACATGGGTTGAAAGCACTGCTGCCGTAATTTTAGGGCTGAGCGTCGAAGTTGCTTCACTCTCCAAAGTTCCCAAGAAAAACAGATCCTTAGATAAGGTTGAGGCTTGTACCATCATCAACTCAGTGACGATCCCCCGGTTCGCTTCCTTTTCATTGGTGGTATCCTCCGCCAAAACAACCTTCATCAGTTTAGGGCCAGCAATAACTGCCAGAATAGCGACTAAACCCACAACCAACGCAACTTTCTTTATGTGTTTCATGAACCTCACCCCATCAGAATTTGTAGTAAAGGACGCTTGAGCTACATAGACAAAGCGGAGGGACTACCACGCTATCTCGCCTATGCTTAACTCAGCGTCCTTACTCCTACTATCTTATTCCTATTAAAAAGAAAAGAGTGTGACATGTGTCACACTCTAAAAAAAGTTGAGATGATATTAAGCTTTAGACTATCTCCTGTCCTCCACGGACCGCGACACATTTTTGACATCAATGCCATAAAGGTTTTGAACCTTCGAAAGACCCGTGGTATCGACAAACAATGAAACCCCCGCCAAACTACCCGGTAGTGCCGCAGCTGTCTGAAGCTTAACGAATGTTTGGCCGTTGGAAACAGCATAGGTGAGATTGCTGGCGCTGCTGAAATTCACCTTGAACGCACCAATGTCCACGCGAGTCAACACTTGATCGAATACTGCCGTTATGCTGCGATTGTCAGTGGCATAAACACTGACCAACTGAGGTGGATTAAGTGATACATCATTCATTCCATTAAAATTGAAGCTCTGTGTCGCCATTGTATTTCCGCTTAGATCCCTTACACCGGATACCGTTAACTGAGCCCCGGCTGACTGCGCCAACGTATATTCCGTGTTGGTCAGACTGAGTTTATACAATGAATTTTTGATTTCAACTGGTGTATTGGATAATACCAGCGTACTGTTGTTCAGCGTAATCGCGTACCGGGTTCTTGACGTAGCGCTTTCAGAATCTACCGACTTGCTGAACGCAACATAAAGCGTTTTGGCGCTGGTATCTTTGACTACCTCTTTAACAAATGGAAGCACAACATCAGGGATATCTGCTGTTGCTGTAAACAATGACATTGTATTGGGAATAAAGGCCTGATCCTGAACATTCCTGACATTGACTCGAATACTTTTACCAGCTAAATTAGCGTCATTAAGCCGAATATAATATACTTTCCCCATCCCCGAAGTCGAGAGCCAAAGATTCGGAACCAATGCCCCAGTCGTATAACGAACATCAATATTTGTAGCCGAGAATACGACATTCTCACTAAACTCAATCCTTAGGGTCTTATCCGATGATAACTCGAATCTTACAACTGATGGTGGCGTCGCATCACCAGCTATGCTGACTTTGTACGTTCCACCACCAAAAGGAACGCCCCATGTGTCTAATAAAGACCGCCCCGTCGAATTAAGCGGTCGGATCCTAATCTCAGATTCTCCTGCCGGCAATGGATTTCCTATAAAAGTTGAATCCTGCTTCTGTGCAAGCAGCACATAAATTTTTGACACCCCATCCTCTGAATCCACAGGATACTTCATTTCTTTATCCTTATAGATCCCCAGTGGTGAGTGATCTCCACTATTATAGACTATATGTCCGGTCGAAAGTCCTCTTACAGGCTTTGAAAACTCAATCGCTAGTGTCAGGTGAGAGGCTGATAGTACATTTGCCTTAGCTGGCAATAAATCCGGCACAAAAAATAGAGAATTATGATACAGCACACTGACATCCTCATCATTACTAACAAAATCGCTTACTTTTACTGACAACATGACGCCTTCAGTCATTTCGCGATTCATTCGCACTATGACCCGGTCCTCTCCGCTGGCTTGAATACTGCGAATACCTATTTCACCTTCAACCGCTGAAACCATAACTTCACCATAGATCTTAAGCGGCTCGCTAAAAATCAACTCAATCGCTGATCGATCCACCGCACGGATAGTTTTAATATGAAGCGCATTTTCGTCAATAGGTATGGTTTGAATCAATGGCATATTGCTGCCTTTTCGATCAGAATTCAGAGTCTTTAGCATAATTCTGAACAGATCCCCTCGAAGAATTGGCTCCTCAGGCTTAAGTGTGTTATCCTCAACAATCCCCATTTGAACAGCAAACTCAAAACTTGAGCGCCAACTAAAATCCACATCCGGCGTATATCCCAACACCTTGAGCATAAAAACAGCAGCTTCCCTCAGCGTCTGCCGATTGTCATATCCAAACAAATTATTCCCAATTCCAGTGGTCCAGCCTCTTGTCTGACCATAAGCGACAAAGGGCTCAGACCAATGTCCTTTGCGGTCGTCAAAAGAAGATTCCCAGTCAAAGGTAGAAGCCTCATCAAACCTGCCCATCATCCGCGACAAAATGACCATCATCTCTGCGCGGGTAAGATATTGGTCTTCATTCAAGTCGCCGTTATAATCCCCTGTTAAAAGACCATAGGATTTCAAAATCTCACCTGAGGTCTTTGTTTGAGAATAGGTCAAAGAGGAAGTGGAAAATATTATAATAAAGATTACAACGAATTGTACAATTCTTCTCATTTACAAGTACCCCCTCATGCAGATCGCCGGTGCTGTAAATCCGACCTACACTTGGATTATACCTCATTCTGAAGCAATTTGATGTCCAACTTCAATTTGAAATATTACTGTAAAGGAAATGACACCTGATCAGGTGTACTGGCATTTTCTCATAATCATTTTGAACGCCGAAGCACTTTTGTAAACGTCAATGAATTTCTTTACCACTCGATCATGAATTAGTTTACCAGTTACGATAGCCAATAAGTTTACCAGTAAAGCCACTTTGATACTCAATTAGTTTACCACTATGCTGTTTAAGTAA
>WXFH01000015.1 GCA_009881125.1 Acidaminobacter sp.
TCCATGAAGAAGGACAGCAGTTTCTCAACCAGTCCCAACCCCGCCGCAATCAACCCCAGCCGCCATACTTTTTCCAGCAGCGCCTCAACCTGGTGGGTACGCGTCACGCTGTTCTGCAGAAAAATGGTCCAACCCAGATAAAATAAGATGCCAAAGGACACCAGAATCTCCCTGAGGGAGTGATTGTAGATCCCGGTCAACAGAGCCCAATTAAAAAGAAGTGCTATGCCGATGGTCATTGGCGTCAGCCAAATCGTCATTTTCTTTCGGTAGGCAGCCATGGCCGCGCCAACGGCAGGGATCCAGGCTGTAAAAGGTGAGAATAATATAAGTGCAATCCAAGTACGGTCCATATCATATCTCCTGTCAAATGAATTCCCTTCAAGATTCTAGCACATCTGTGGGCTGAATCAAGTGGCATAGCCAAATTGTAATCAGTTGACGCGGCAATCTGATGAAAATGATGAGAAGAAGTTGGTGTCAGACACCGGCTTCAATTCGGCAAAATCACTGTGTCAATTTCAGATCTGCGAGTTCTGCGATGATGAATTTCGAGGGGAATGTGGTAGAATGGTAACAGCTGAAAAAATCGAAAGGAGCGGTCTGGCATGTCACACAAAAATGCATCACCTCAACAAGCGCCGGCCGTTCTCCTCCTTCATGGCTTTGGCGGCGGCCCCTGGGAGGTTGAACCCTTGGCGGAAGCCCTCAGAGCCGAGGGCTGTCTGGTTGCAGCGCCGACCATCCGCGGTCTGTCCGGAAGCAGTCGAAGAGAGATGGGACGCCACTCCTATGAGGACTGGATCAATGCCGCAGAGCAAGCCTACAAGGCCCTCAGAAAACAATCAGACAACATTGTTCTGGCCGGGTTTTCCACGGGAGGTCTGATCGCAGTGCATCTCGCACTGAACTATAAACCAGCGGCACTCATCTTCATGAGCGTTCCCGTCAGACACTGGGATCTGAAGCGGGTGATGGCCAATTTAACAGAGGACTGGAGGCGGAGCCGCGCTGACCATTTGCGCTATTATATGAAAAGTACCGTCAAATTCCCGTTAAGAGCCCTGCTTGAGTTTAAACGCATTCAAATCAGGACAAAGTCCAGGTTTGGTCAGCTGAGTTGCCCAAGTCTCATTTTACAGGGACTGGATGACGACACCGTCCACTGGAAAAGCGCAGAACAGATCAAAAAAGGCCTTCGCAGCATTAATCCCAATCCTGAAGTGACCCTTGAATATTTCGAACCGGCCGGCCATGTCTTGCTCCATGGACCAGCCAGCCGCCAAGTCATCCTGCGAATATTGAAGTTCCTTCAGGATTCGTGTATTTTGTAAATAACAGAAGAAAAGTGATAAAGCAGCTTAAATAACCGCTTATTTTGAAAATGCAAAATCAGGAGCCAAAGGAGGACCTCGCCGTGATCCCGAGCCGAAAACCTAAGCTCAGAACCTATCTCTTGTTAATGGCGGTCGTTGCCTTCTTTGGCCAAATCTATTTCTACCCGTTTCAGTCTACCTTCAGGTTTTCTGCGGGCGTTTTGGCGCTGAGCCTGATTTTTCTTATACGGGAGGATACTTCTGAAATAGGGACAGCTGCCTTATCCGCCGGCGCTATTGTCGTGCTCAGAACTGCCATACGTCTGTATCTGACAGAACTGCCGTTTCTGGATTTGGTCATAGAAAACCTGCCTGCGGGCGTGTACTACCTTTCCTTTGGAATCCTGGCAAAGGTGCTGCGCCTCAGGTCCAGGAAAGAACAGCCGTTTTTGACCATGGCAACCCTGGCTGTTGTGGACATAACCTGTAACCTCATAGAAGCCCTTGTAGGCGGAACGAATATTGTGAATCTGAGCGTGCTTATTGTGAGCATAGGCATAGCGCGCAGTATTTTAGCCTATTTTGTCTACTTCCTGTACCGAAGCCAGGAGCTTCTGATTATGAAACGGGAGCACCAGAAGCGGTACGCCCAGTTGAACGCGGTCATGGCCAACATTCAGGCGGAATTGTTTTACCTGAAGAAGTCCATGGGCGAGATCGAAAGCGTCATGAGCCGCAGTCACGGCCTGTACGAGGCCCACAAGGACAATCCCGGCGTGCGGGATGAGGCGCTGACCATAGCCCGGGATGTCCACGAGATTAAGAAGGATTACTACCGGGTGCTGCGGGGTTTTGAGAGCCTGGTCAAGAATTTCGAGAAGGACGGGGCCATGAGTCTGAAGGACATTGCGTCCATCATTGAGATCAACGCCCGGCGGATTCTGGAGGAAATGGGCAGTGCCATCACTTTCAGGCTTGAGGTAGGGAACTCGATCCAGGTCAAACACTATCACAGCGTGTTCACCATCCTCAACAACCTGATCGTGAACGCCATGGACGCCTGCGGCAAAGAGGGTGACATTATGGTGACCCTGGATGTCGACTTGGAAGCACAAGTGGCGCGTTTCATGGTTCGGGACACAGGTGAGGGTATTGAGGACTACGTGCTGCCGGTGCTTTTTACGCCTGGCTTCACGACGAAATACAACGAAGAGACTGGGGCAGCCTCGACGGGCATTGGGCTCTCCCATGTGAAAAATTTGCTGGATACACTGGGCGGACGCATTGACATTGAAACTGAAGTGGGTAAAGGCACCGCATTTATTCTGACGATCCCACGTCAGGCACTGGAGGAATAGGTCATGTCGCAATCGCAAAACGAGTTGTTTTCCGGGATGGGCGCCCAGAACCAGGTGCCCCACACCTTTATGATTATCGATGACGATCCCAGCGTTCGAGTGATGCTCCGGCAGATCATCGAAAAAAACCAGCTGGGCAGAGTCGTGGCAGATCTGTCCTCCGGCACCCATGCAGCGGAAGAGATTGCGTTCTATCACCCGGACATGGTGCTGATCGACTATCTGCTCCCGGGCGTGGATGGGGTCGCCGTGATGGAGGCCGCACTGCGGCAGGGATATAAGGGCAAATTCATCATGATTTCTCAAGTAGAGGATGAGCCGATGGTCTCAAAAGCCTACACCGCCGGCATAGTCTTCTTCATTGGGAAACCCGTCAACCGGATCGAGGTGATCAACGTCATCCGGGGCGTAGCACACAACCTCGAGCTCGAGCGTTCCATGTCCCTGATTCAGAACGCCCTTCAGTTTGTGGGGCGTGCTCAGGCCCAGTCGGCAACTCAGCCGCAGGATCCAAGCGCAAGGCTCACAGCCATTTATTCTGACTTAGGCATCGTAGGCGACAGCGGCTGCAAGGACTTGACGCGGCTCATCATGCGGATCAGTCAGTCTTCAGCCTCTGGTACCTACCAACTCCAGGAAATTTATAAGGAGATCGCTGAGGCAGAGTTGGGAACAGAAGGCAGCGCGGTCAATACCCGGGCAGTTGAACAGCGGATTCGCAGGACCATTCAGAAGGCTCTGGCCAATTTGGCAGCGCTGGGTCAGGAGGATCCTTACAACACCAAGTTTACGGAATACGGCACCCTTCTTTTTGATTTCCCTCAGGTCAGGCAGGAGATGAAATATCTTGACGGACTGACCAAAGAGCGGGGGAAGGTCAGCATAAAGAAATTTGTGGAAGGGGTTATTTCGAAGCTTGGAGGATAGGGGTTGTCAGGGCAGTGTATGGAGAAAGTGAATTAGGTTGTGTGCAATCTGATTTAAGAGCTGCGATTTGCATATGACAATAACATTAATAAGTCGTTAAGGTTATATTTTCACTTGAGATGATCAGATCCATACGGTGAAGTTGATCAAAAATTAAAAATCAAACAGGGATCATTTCTCAATAATAAGAGGTTTGATCCCTGATTCATTTGTGTATCGATGAAGTGTCAAATGTCTCTGTCGATGGTCATTTGATTTCTTCACACCTCAAAACACATAATCGAACCATTATAATGCCTGATTAACGCTTCCTCATTTGAATATATTTCATCCCGACCTATTCTTTTTCACGGTAATTTTGTTTAAAATGGAATCAGAATCCAATACTGACACTGACACTGGCAAACTGACGAACCAGGGAGGATCTGCATGCTTAAAACCAACAAAAAAAGCGTCGTTGCACAGGCCGTAATGGGGAAGATCCATCATCCCATCAATACGAAGACCTTTAGGATTAATCAGAATGGCGAGGCTATGATTTTGCCATCGACAGGGTCGATTACTTATGGCATTCATGTGGGGGACCCGGCCTTTGGGCTGGCGGGGGATCACATTGAACCCAGCGTCTCCATCCGCAATGAAATTACAGCGGAAAATGATGCTCTGATGGTGCTGTCCTGTCTGGGAAATCAGGCCAAAGTCGTGACGGGGGACGCGAAGGGGGAGACCGGCTACGTTTTGGGCGCCCACGGCGGGATTGAACACGTCATTGTCGAATTTTCAGAAGAGACCATGGAGAAACTCGCTATAGACGATAAAATTCAGATCAAAGGCTGCGGACAAGGACTGAAACTGCTGGATTTTCCTGAGGTCACCGTCATGAATATGGATCCTGAACTGCTCGAGCGCATGGATCTCAAAACCGAAGGCGGCGTCATTGAGTTTCCGGTGGCGGCTATTGTACCGGCACACCTGATGGGCTCCGGCATAGGTTCAGCCCATGCCTTTACCGGGGATTATGACATCATGACTCAGGATGAAGAGGTCATCAGGACACTGGGCATTGATACCCTCAGATTTGGAGACTTTGTCGTGCTTCAGGACTGCGACAATACTTTTGGAAGGGCCTATTTAAAGGGATCTGTCAGCGTCGGTGTTGTCGTTCACAGCGACTGTGTTAAAATGGGTCATGGCCCGGGTATAATGATCCTGATGACCAGCAAAAAGCCATTGATTCGCGGCGTGATCCGGGATCGATGCAATGTGAAGGATTATATTTAGTAATCAAGACCGTGAGGAGGCGAATGACATGATTGAAATGATAACGAAAACACCGGAGGAAATGGGTGAAGCAGCGGTTGAGGCGCTGAAATCCAATCGCTTTGAAGCGGCTTACGTGCCGGGCGGGCATGAAGCGGTACGTCAGATTTTAAGCATGATCCCTGAAGGTGCTGTTGTGGGCATAGGCGGTTCTAAAACTATTGAATCCCTTGGGCTTTCGGAGCTCCTGAAAGACAGGGGCAATACGGTGTTGTGGCACAATGAGCCAGGTCTGACACCGGAGCAAAGCGCAGCCTACAGACATGGCCAGCTGTCCTGTGATGTTTTTCTGACCAGTGCCAATGCCATTACCATGAAGGGTGAAATTGTCAATCGTGATGGGGTTGGAAACCGTGTTGCGGCTATGATCTTTGGACCAAAGAAGGTCATCATTGTGGCAGGAGTGAACAAACTGGTGGAGAATCTCGACGCAGCTGAAGTCAGAATCAAGACCATTGCGGCGCCGCTGAACAACAAAAGGCTGAACCGTCCGAATCCGTGTGTAAAGACGGGAGTCTGTACGGATTGCAGCAGTCCGACCCGGATCTGCAATGTGACGACTATTTTGAATAAGAAGCCTTCGCTGACAGATATGACAGTGCTGATTGTTGGAGAAGAACTTGGATTCTAACCTTGAAGCGGATTAGTCGGTTCTATAGTTTTGAAATGAGGTGACTATTCTGAGTGAACAATTAAGTAAACTGCGCGGCATGAAATGGACTTGGCTGGCTGTATGGCTGCTGATGTTTATGCTGGTCCTTTCGGGCTGCGGCGGGGCACCGTTAACTACGGAGCCTGAGAGTGAAGCCCCTGAAGCTGTAGAGCAGCCGGCGGAAACAGAAATAGAAACCGAAGGTGAAGCAGTCGAAGAAACGCCAGCGCCTCTGACAGAACTGGAAGCGCTTTTAGCAGAAGCTGAAAGCTATGTTGAGGAAGGCGGCAGATATACCGCGCCGGAGGACGTCGCGGCTTACCTTCACCTTTTCAATGAACTGCCGGAAAACTTTATCACCAAGCGGAAAGCGGCAGATCTTGGCTGGGAAAGCAATAAGGGAAATCTTTGGGACGTCACAGATGAAATGAGCATTGGCGGGGACAACTTTGGCAACCGCGAGGGGCGCCTGCCTGACCAGGATAGCCGCCGATGGTATGAATGCGACGTCAGCTACGAGGGCGGCTACCGCGGTGCTGAGCGACTTGTGTATTCCAATGACGGATTGATTTTCTACACGGATGACCACTACGAGACTTTTATCCAGTTCTATTGAGAGGAGCAGTGTTTGCCGGATGTATGCTGAAAACGAGGTTCAACATGTGGTTTTGGATGGCGCGCTGATGACGTCGAGAGATACGGCGCATGCGCATCTCAAGCAGCAATTCGACTTTCCGGACTATTACGGCAATAATCTTGATGCGCTTTGGGATCTGCTCAGCACCTGGAGTGATCCGCTCATCATCCGTCTGATCCACAGTGAGGCGCTGTATCAAAGTCTTGGGGCCTATGGGGTTCAACTGATTTCCGTTTTTACGGACGCGATTCAGGAAAACTCAAAGATCCGGTTTGAGATTTCTCATGAGTCGGATTTTTTTGAAAATGTGATGTTGTAAAGAAAAGATACTAAATATAAATAAAATGTTGATTCGCAGGAGGAAACCAGAATGTCTCATATGCCAACCCGGGAAGAAGCCTGGGCACTACTTACAGAATATAATCAGGACGCCTATCTCCAAAAACATGCTATGGCAGTGGAGGGGGTCATGCGTTATTTCGCTAAGCACTTAAATGAAGAAGATGTAGAATTCTGGGGCGTTGTCGGGCTGCTGCACGACCTGGATTTTGAAAAGTATCCGGAGGCCCACTGTGTCAAATCCCAGGAAATCATGAGAGAACACGGCTTCGACGAGCGGTTGATTCGCGCTGCTGCCAGCCATGGTTATGGCCAGTGTGTCGATATTGCCCCGGAGCATCCTATGGAAAAAGTGCTGTTCACTATTGATGAGCTTACAGGCTTGATCCACGCCACTGCCCTCATGCGTCCCTCCAAGAGCGTCCTGGACATGGAGGTCAAATCCATAAAGAAAAAATACAAGACCCCAAGCTTTGCGGCAGGCGTCTCCAGAGACGTCATTGAAAAGGGCGCTGTCATGATGAACTGGACGCTGGACGACGTGATTCTGCACACGCTGGAAGGCATGAAAACTGTGGCTGAGGAGATTGGCCTAGGCATGGCGCAGGCCTAAAACCTAAAACTTCTAATTGAACACGAACCTGCTGTCATCCAAGTGTACTGGGTCACCGCTTCCTTTCAATTGGTTCGGAGGCGTCCATTTAACAGAGCGTCAGAGGAGGATGTCAAAACATGTTCCACAACACACTTAAGGCACGACTTAAGCAAGGAGAAGCGGCAGTCGGGATTTTCGCCGTCATGAATTCGCCGGACGTTATAGAAATATTGGGTCTGGCGGGCTTTGACTTTGCCATCATAGACTGTGAACATGGTCCCATGGGGCCGGAAAGTGCTCTGACCCTGATCCGGGCAGCTGAACGCAGAGGCCTGACGCCTATTGTCAGGGTGCCAAGCACTATGGAAAGCACCATCCTTCATTTTCTGGACATTGGCGCACACGGTATTCAAGTGCCCCAGGTCAACACCGCCGAGACAGCGGCGGCTGTTGTCAGGAACGCCAAGTACTATCCTGTCGGGCGGCGCGGTGTGGCGTTTATGAGGTCTTCGAACTATGGGATGACAGAGCCGGACCAATATTTCGCCAAGGCAAATGAGGAAACCCTCATTGTCATCCACTGCGAGAACATTGAATGCCTCGAAAATCTGGATGAAATTTGTCAGAATCCGGAGATCGACGTCATCTTCGTAGGACCTTACGACATGTCTCAATCCCTGGGTCTCACCGGACAGGTGAACCACGAGCGCGTCGAGGCAGCAGTTCAGAAGGCGCTTGAAATTACCCGGCGCCACGGCAAACTCTGCGGAACCATCGCTGGCAACGGAGAAATTGCAAGACAACGGATTGAGCAGGGCTTCAAATATGTGGCAATATCCCTGGACAGCGCTTTGTTCGCGGCGAAGTGTACACAAGAACTCAAAAAATGCCGTGGCTAACTAAACAGATCAGTGACAAACAAAAACTAAACAATTGACACAATTAGACGATAGACTAGTTGAGGAGGCGTTTAACCTATGCAGATCAAACGCATGGCCCTTGGCAACAGCGGCATCGAAGTTGGTGAGCTGTGCCTCGGTATTCTTCCTATTGGACCGCTGCAGAAAAACGTACCCGTGGAAGAGGCGTCCGAAATCATTGCGGAAGCCCTCCGACAAGGGGTCGACTTCATAGACACAGCTCAAATGTACGGCACCTATCCTCACATCAAAAGAGCCCTGGAAAAAGTAGACACGTTGCCGGTGATCGCTTCAAAATCAGGCGCTAGCACTTATGAAGCCATGGAGGCAGCCATACACGAGGCCCTGGAAGCCATGGGCGTCAGTAGGATCGACATTTTCCACCTTCATGCGGCTAAGGTCGAGACGGATGTCTTTGAACTCAGAAGCGGGGCACTGGAGTGCTTGATAGATTATAAGAAAAAAGGCGTAATCCGCGCGACCGGCATCTCCACCCATAATCCAAAGGTGATCGCCGCAGCGGCTTTAAGAGAGGACATTGATGTGGTCTTCGCCCTGATCAACGTCGCTGGTCGAGGCATCTACAACGGCACGCAGGAAGAAATGGAAGATGCCATTGCCCTTTGCCATAGCCATGGGAAAGGCGTCTACCTTATGAAAGTCCTCGGCGGCGGCACCCTGTCCGCAGAATATGAAAGAAGCATGGCCTACGCCCGCGGTCTCGGAGATTATCCGGTCGCCCTGGGCATGATCCGGATGGACGAGGTCAACTACAATCTCAAATTTTTCAAAAATGATCCAACCTATAAGGACGTGCCGCTGGAACTCCAGGAGAAAAAAATCTTTGTCTTCAAACTTGTCTGCAAAGCCTGCGGCACCTGTTTTGACGCCTGCCACAGCGACGCGATTTCCTTCGAGGAAGACGGCAAGGCCTGGATTGATCCCGAAAAATGTATCCAGTGCGGTTACTGCATCTCAGCCTGCCCGCATTTCGCAATCCGAATGATGTAATCTGAAAGGGAGGATCCTATGGGACGCGCACGAACCGGCAGACGTTTATTATTGGTCCTGGCGGCGCTGCTCGCGGTCGCGGTGGCTGCGGCAGGCCTTTACCTTTCGGGAAGCTCACAGCCAACACCGGAAGCCCTTGGGATCAACGCGGGCTACGAAAATCAAAAGCAGTCTGCCGATGGTTACGTCCACTGGCAGCCCGTCGAACCGACAGGTGTTGGTCTGATCTTCTACCAGGGCGGCAAGGTACAGGCGGAGGCTTACGGCCCTTTGATTCTGCCCCTGCTGGATCATGGCATAAGCCTGTTTTTGCCCGACATGCCATTCAATCTGGCGGTCTTTAACCCGGATGCAGCCCTTAAGATCATAAATGAGCATCCAGAAAT
Organism: Acidaminobacter sp.; assembly: GCA_009881125.1. The sequence goes on from WXFH01000015.1 coordinate 9,462, forward strand.
CACCACTTGGTGGCTTGCGGGTCATTCTCTGGGTGGCGCTATGGCGGCAGACTTTGTCTATGAACATCCGGATCTGATTTCTGCGCTGATCTTAATGGCGGCTTATCCTCAAGACAGCAAGCCGTTAAATGATTACGGCGGTGAGGTGCTCGCTTTCTTCGCAACCAGAGACGGACTGGTAAATAGTAATGAAATTTCAAAGTGGCAAGCACTGATGCCTGCGCATTCAAAAGTGATCATGGTAACGGGCGGGAATCATGCCCAATTTGGAAGTTATGGTCCTCAGAAGGATGACTTGACGGCTGAGATTTCCGGTGAAGCTCAACAGCAGTTTGTAAGAGAGGCTTTGCTGTCAGTGCTGGAATCTGAAACGACCCTTGAGTTTGAAGGCATTATTGAATCCGTTGAAGGGAACCGGCTTTTGATTGAAACCATAGACTATGATCTCTTTGACACAGCTTGGGTGGATTTTATGCCTGGAGCAAGTATTTTAGACCGACAAGGCAATCCGCTGTCACTTGAAGATTTGAAGCCAGAGACCAAAGTTAAAGTGGTGATTATGCCAGCCATCAGGGAAAGTTACCCGGTGCAGGTCAGCGCGACAGAAGTCGAGGTGCAATAGCGAATTACCATCCCTCCTGTCGGTGAGGCTGAAGAAGATATTCGCAATCATATTTCATGATTCCAAAGGTTGCAGGTATTGATTTGACAAAAATCATAGGTTGACACGAATTGTTAATAAGTGGTAAAAAACAGGGGATATCGTGCTTGAATTATTAAATATCAACGTCGCAAAAAGATATTCATGGTCTACCTTGTTCATGCTATACTAAAATGGTCGGCACAGAGAAACTAAGCAAGTTTGGATGAGGTGGAAAATTGGCGGAGTTATTGACCCAAAAAGATATCGATGTTCTGCTCAAAGCCATCCAAACGGGTGGTATGAAAAACGAAGCTGATGTTTCAGCGGATGAATCGAAATACAAAACTTATGATTTTAAGCGACCAAATAAATTTTCCAAGGATCATATGTCAACGCTGCAAATGATTTACGAGGAGTACGCGAGAGTTTCCGCAAGCTACTTGTCAGGCCAGCTTAGAACCTCGGTATCTCTAATTTTTGAAAGCATCGAACAGCGGACATATGAAGAGTACTTGAAATCATTGTGGAGTCCAACGGTATTGACCACCTTAAATTTAAAGAGTTGTCCCGGAAAAATTTTTATGGAACTTAACCCTATGTTTGCTTATCAAGTGGTGGATTTGTTGTGTGGTGGAATGGCAAAGATTATGGAAAAAAATGTTGGCTTGACAGACATTGAGCTTTGCGTCGTGCATGAAGTGGTTGAAACGTTGACACGCACTATGAAGACTTCTTGGGATGAAGTGGTCAGCATCAATCCTGAAATTGAGGCGATCGACAAACTGCCTTCTTTGGAACAAACCATTGCGCCAAATGAATCAGTGGCTATAATTTCAATAAAAACATTAATTGCCGGTAAAAACGGGAAAATCAACCTCTGCATTCCTTTCATTTCAATTGAGTCGGTGGTTCATAAATTAAGCGTTCACAGCTGGTTTCAACATGATATTATTGCAGATGATGATGCCCATGCTGCGCAAATACAAACTAATTTACAGGATGCCCATGTGGAAGTGGTGGCTGAACTGGGAAAAGCAAGGCTTTATATTAAGGATTTTGTAAATCTAAGTGTTGGGGATGTTGTTATACTTGATAATAGAATTGATGAACCCCTTTCTGTTTATGTGGAAGATCGCCTGAAGTTCAAGGGTTATCTTGGATTGCGAAAACAAAAAATCGCTGTTAAAATATCGCAGATTAGAGAAAGGCGGCTTGAACATGAATGAGAGGATACTGACCCAAGAGGAAATCACCATGTTGCTTGAAAAAAAGGATTATCACGAAACCGATTCCAGCGGATTTCAAGAGCAACAGACCCGGGTGGAGGATGCTTCAGCTTCTGACAGCAACTTGGGTGTTGGTCAATCTTCAAAAACAGAAGATGCATCGCCTTGGATCCGAAAACCTATTTACGAATCCTTTGAACCGGGCATAATAGAAAACAGCCTATCCAATATCGATTTAATAATGGATGTGTCCCTGGAGGTATCGGTTGTCTTGGGGAAGACGAAAAAGACCATTCAGGAGATTTTATCATTAAGCCGCGGATCCATTGTGGAACTTGATAAATTTGCTGAAGAGCCTCTTCACGTTTATGTTAATGACAAACTGATTGCGCGTGGTGAAGTGGTTGTGATTAATGAAAATTTTGGTATACGGATCACAAATATTTTGGATGTTCAGAAACGTGTAGAAAATTTTAAATAATACAAAGATCTATCAAACCTTTTTCAATTTTGAAAGAGGTTTTTTTGTGCAATCCGTGTTTTGAAGAAATAAAAATGAAAAGCACTTAACAAAAGAAAAAACTCGACGATAATAGATAACAGCAAAACTTTGCTCGTGCTCTATAAGGAGGGATTCCTATGAAAATAACTACACCTAATGTGCATCTGGCTTATAAGACTTTAAGTAAATCAGAATCGAAAATCGCTTCAAAACCGGAAAGTTCGACTCTGCAAGGCAAAGACGGATTAGAACTTTCTGGTGCCGCCAAGGCCCTCACTGCATTGATAAAAGACGGTGCTGATGTTGAAGAAATCTCAGTGCGTGCCCTTGAAATCAAAGATATGTTGAGTTCGGGTACGTATGATTTTTCAGTAGACCGTCTTGCGGGTCGGTTGGCGGATATAATTCTTCAGGAAAGGTCATTGAAAGAATGAATAATTTCGAGATGCAGCTCGTTGAACGCCTTCAAGGACTTTTGAACGTGATGGAACAAGAAAAAGACTGTATGACTCAATTGGATTATGAACGGTTAGACCCTTTGGTAGAAAAAAAAACACGCCTGACCATAGCATTGAATCAGTTAATGGTGGATTCAAATCAAATGTCAACTTTGGACAAAGAAGTAAAAAAAGAGTTAAGGACGTATGCGGAACAGATTCGTATTTTGCAGGAAACCAACGGGTTGCTCGCCCGCCAGTCTATAGCTTATTTAGCGGCTCTGAGGGAAGCCCTGCTTCCAATAAGAAACAATGATGTGCCGGCGACTTATGCCGAATCAGGCGAAAAGCGTCAGACGTTGAGCGACCAGCCAGGCTGGTTGGATAAATCCATTTAAGTTGCAAGATTCACAACCGCCAGAAAAGGGGCTTGATCATGTCAGGAATATACAGCACCATGAATATTGCCAATAGTGGCATGCGCGCCATGCAGGAATCTGTCAACACGGCCTCTAATAATATTGCCAATGCACAGACTGAGGGCTACGCCAGAAAACGTGTTAATCTGGTGACCAATGTGCCCCAGCAGATTCCCGGTATAGGAGAGATCAGTACCGGCGTCAGAACTGAGGGTGTTATGCGGATTCGTGATGCCTTTATTGATACACAGGTAAGACTGGAAACCAGCCGATACGAAACTTTTGCCTCTCAGAATGAGGTCAACGACCAGTTGGAAATCATTTTCTCAGAGCCATCCAGTACTGGCATCAGCGCCGCCATGAGAGACACCTGGAACGCATGGCAGGAACTGAGCAAGACCCCGGAGAGTACTACTTCCAGAACGTTAGTACTGGAACAGTCTGTGACGTTGGCGGATCGATTCAACCATACTGCCTCTCAGCTTAAGGGGCTGGAATCTGATATTCTAAACCAGATTTCACAGAATGTTTTTGAAGTCAATACCAGACTGGAGCAGTTGAAAGCCGTTGACGAGCAAATTATGGAATCCGTCAACAGAGGCATCGCGCCAAATGACTTGATGGACCAACGGGATTTAATGCTGGATCAACTCTCAGGGTTTGTGACGTTTGAGGTACAGGAAAACCAGGATGGTGGGATTTCCTTAAAAACAAATGGTATAGAATTGATTCGCAGACCTGCCAATGACGTTTTCAGTGTAGTGCAGTCTACAGAAATGATCCCTGCCGATGGTGACGAGCCGGCCTATGTCTCTGTAATTCTGGCAGCCGGCGGAAGCTCGAACGAACTTCGAACTTTAATGATTCCAGCATCTGAATATGAGGGTGCTGAATGGAAAGTGGGATCAGCGGTTGTCACATCAAGGGAAACACAAGGTGATTTTTTGGAGTATCGTCCTGTCGAATTCAGCATCGGACGCATCCAAGGCCTTCAAAGCATGTTGGATGAGACGGCGGGTTACGCCCGTCAGCTTGATGAAGTGGCATCCGGATTAGCGGGTCTGGTCAATCAGGTCTACGGAGAGGATTCCGGCACTGAATTCTTTACTGCAGGTGATGACAGCGGAGTGATTCGCGCAGATAATATCAGGGTTAACCAAGAACTGAGAGATGATCCCTGGAGCCTTCAAGCCGGAAAGGATTTGGACGGGCCTGCGGGGGATGGATCCAGAGCGCTGGCCGTTGCGGCCCTGCGCAACGTGGGATTAAACACAGAACTCAGTACCTATGACCCGGAAACGATGAGCTTCACGGCATCAAACGGAGAGTCCGCAGACGGCAGATACCGTGCTTTGGTTACACAACTGGGCGTTTCTTCCAACTACAGCAGAAGCATGCAAGACAATGAAACAGCGCTTTTAAATCAGCTCCATCAACGCCGGGAATCGGTTATGGGGGTATCTATAGATGAAGAAATCGCAGCGCTGATCAAGTTTCAAAATGGCTATCAGGCCAATGCCCGTGTCATGAGTACGCTGGTTACCATGCTGGATACCCTGATCAACATGGGAAGATAGGGAGGAAAAGAATAATGAGAGTCACTAACCGCATGATGGGAGAAGATTTTCTGATTCACCTCCGACGAAATATGAGAAACATGCAAAAGGCCCAGAATCAGCTGGCTTCCGGCAAATTATATTCCAGGCCATCTGATCAGCCGGCCATGGTTTCAAAAGCTATGATGCTTGAGTCTGCCGTTGGCAATAATACACAATACCGCCGAAACATGGAGGATGCTTATGGCTGGGTTGAGACCACAGATGGCGCTTTAGGGCAGATGGGAACCAGCCTGATCAGACTCAGAGAGCTGACTATCGCCGCAGCCAATGGCACCATGGGTGCCTCTGAATTCAAGGCTATTGAGGCAGAAGTGGGTCAGATCATTGAAGGTCTCGCATCTATTGGGAATACAAATTTTGATGGCCGATATATTTTTGGAGGCATGAAAACCACGACCCCGCCTTTTTCGGTGGACCAGACTTCCGGGTTGTTGACATTTAACGGGGATGAAGGTGTTCTTGAGCGAGAAATTCTCACTGGAGTCACCATTAAGATGAACATCACCGGGAAATCAATAATGGGAAGTGAGGATTCAGCCTCACCTGCCAGCCTTGCAGGTACACTGAACCGACTTGTGACAGGTTTGAAGGATCCTGTGTCGCCGGAACGTTCGCACCTAGGCGGCGAGATTCTAAAACAGCTGGATGGGCAAATTGATACCCTCCTCAGTCTCAGAACCAGCAACGGCGCTACCTCCAACCGTCTGGAGGCTATGATGGAGCTCAATAGTTCGGAGTCCCTGCGTTTGACGGAGTTGCTCTCCAAAACGGAAGACATTGACTTTGCTGAAAAGGTCATGGAATTCGCTATGCTTGAAAACACCTATAAGGCATCGCTGTCCACAGGCGCTAAGATCCTTCAACCGACGCTGCTTGACTATCTATAACCCATAGGGAGGCATAAAAACATGCAAGCTCAAATACATTCTGAACCGACCTCCAGATATAATGAAGTTGGCCGGGTAGTGTTTTCTGAGGGACTTCCTGGGTTTGAGACTCTGAGAAATTTCGAATTGGTTTACATCCCTGAGACCTCTTTTCTTGGCCTGATGTCGCTGGAAGAGGAGCATGTCGGCTTCATTCTAACCAGCCCCTGGAATTGGATAGAGGACTATGAAATCGATATCCCGGAGTCTGTCTGCCATAGCCTTGAACTGAGCACTGAGGAGGATGTCCAGGTCCTTGCGGTTGTTACCCTTCAGAATCCGGTTGAAGCTTCGACCATGAATCTTATCGCCCCTTTAGTCATCAATCTTAAGACACGAAGTGCCAGCCAAGTGGTTTTAAGCCATCCGGTTTTCACGACCCGGGAGCCTCTGAGACGAGGCGGGGAGGCCAAAGATGCTGGTCTTGACTAGAAAACTGGACGAGGCATTGATCATTGACGGCAAGATTGAGGTTGTAATCCTTGGTGTGGAGGAGGGCAAGGTGCGGATTGGCATTTCCGCGCCACCTGAGGTAAAAGTACACCGGAAGGAAATTTTGGAGGCGGTATCACAGGAAAACAAGGCAGCTTTGGAGGCCGCAAGAAAATTTTTAAAAAAATAGAAAAAAGGTCTTAACGTTTCGCAGGAAACGGCGATATAGACATTAAGGGCGAAGAACTGTAACGGCCGTACAGATCGTAAGTCCGCAAACCCAACGGCATGGATGCCAAATATACCCTTCAGGGAGGAAAAATCATGAGAATCAACAATAATTTATCCGCGCTCAACACACACTCCAGACTCACCGCAGCAACAGAAGCACAAGGCAAATCGCTCCAGAAGCTCTCCTCAGGTCTGAGAATCAACCGCGCCGGTGATGACGCAGCAGGTCTCGCGATTTCAGAAAAGATGAGAGGCCAGATCAAAGGTTTGAATCAGGCTTCAAGAAACGCGCAAGACGGCATTTCTTTGATTCAGACAGCTGAAGGTGCGTTGAATGAGACACATAGTATTTTGCAAAGAATGAGAGAATTAACTGTTCAGTCGGGAAATGAAACCAATAGCACTGAGGATTTAGCTGCGATTACTGCTGAAAAAACGCAGCTTGTTGCTGAAATGGACAGAATTGGGAATCAAACCAAATTCAACGGAATCGATTTACTTAATAATACCAATGGTGTGGATTTGCAAATCGGTGCAAATACCGGTGATACTATGACTATCACAATGGCTAATATGACAGCAACAGGTTTGTCAGTTACTGCAGCATCAGATCTAACTGCTCTTGATACAGCTATTAATGATGTTTCAACTCACCGTGCTGATTTAGGCGCCACCCAAAACCGCCTCGAGCATACCATCAACAACCTGGGCACCGCTTCTGAAAACCTCACTGCTGCTGAATCACGCATCCGTGACGTGGACATGGCCAAGGAAATGATGGAATTTACAAAGAACAACATCCTGACCCAAGCTTCCACGAGCATGCTGGCTCAGGCAAATCAGCAGCCTCAGGCTGTACTCCAGCTTCTTCGCTAATTGAGAGACGAATGGAGATTGAGAGAGCCGGTGCTGCTGCCGGCTCTTTTCTTAGTTTTGAACATGGATCAGGATCCCATAAGTAAGTGAGTGAAGTGGAGGGAACCCGGATGGATCACCGGATTGATCGGTTACATCACACCAGTCCCGTGCTCAAGGTATTACAAGAGCAAGGGCAGCGGACCCCAATTGAAGACAGTAAAAAGAAAATTGACAAAGAATTTGGGCAGGCACATCACCAACCGGCTAAAGGAGATTCTAACAAAAAATCTGCGGAGCAGCTGGAAAAAATTATTGATGAAGCCAATGCCGTCATCTTTGGAAAAGACACCCATTTTCAGTTTGAAATCCACGAGAAAACCGGGGATGTCGTCATCAAACTCGTCAATAATGAGACCAAAGAAGTGGTTAAAGAAATTCCACCAGAGAAACTTATTGAGATTATGGACAGTTTGTGGGATCTGGTGGGCGTACTGGTGGATAAACGCGCGTAAGAGAGTCGGAGGTGCTGTATGGCAGGCATTAATTTTATTGGATCGTATTCAGGCATGGATCAGTCCGTCATAGATAAGCTGATAGCAGTTGAAAAAAGACCGCTGACGCTGATGACCCAGAAAAAGTCCGCGATCGAAAGTCAGAAAAGCGCCTGGAAGGACGTCATGAGCCGGCTTGATAATCTGATGGAAAAGCTTAAGTCTTTGTCAAAGGAGGAAACCTATTACTCAAGAACGCTTTCCTCCTCAGACTCTGCAAAGCTTAGCGTCAGCGGTGGCTCAGATGCACCGGCAGGCAGCTATGAGGTGAAAATTACCCGGTTGGCTACACGCTCAACACTGACGGGTACGTCCATGACTGAGAAAAATCCAGATGTGGCCTTGGGACTGTCAGGCAGTCTGACTCTCAGCACCTCCGAAACCTCGACAGCCACTATTCAAATCGAAGCGAATCAATCCCTCCGGACCATTGTCAGAAGCATCAACCGACAGAGTCAGGCCAGCGGGGTTGAAGCCAGTGTGATAGATGGGAGGCTGGTACTTTCCGCTGCGAGTTATGGCAGCCAGGCGATCACGGCTGAATCAACGGACATCGGCGTTCTTGAGAATCTTGGTCTTCAAGAGGGTAGCCTCTCGTTGGGACTTCAATCACAGTTCAGCGTCAATGGGCATGAAATGGTTCGTGAGACCAATACCATTACAGATGCCGTGCTGGGCATGACCCTTCAGCTCAAGTCGGCAACAGGCGAAAGCGAGTCCCTGGAAATAACGGTGACGGAGGATCAGGACAAGGCTGTGGAGGCATTCAAAGCCTTTGTTGAACAATACAATTCCACAGTATCCTTCCTGAAAACTCAAACCGCTGCGGGCAGCAAAGAAGTGGCTGGCAGCCAGGGCAAGCTGTATGGTGAAAATGCATTGGTCCGTCTACAAAACGCGCTTCGCCAGGCCATCACTTCCAACCTGACAGAAACAGCTTCCGGTATGAAAAACCTTTCTGAAATAGGTCTAACCACGGCAGACCGAGAAGGAACATTGAAACTGGATGACGCGAAGTTTCGAAAAGCCTTCGCTGAGAATCCGCAAAGTATACATCAATTCTTCTCAGACACTGTGGAACAACCATCGGCAGAAAGTCCTGTCCTTACTAAGGTGGGCATGGGCGTCCAATTGGAAGCGCTGGTCCTGGCTTTCACTGACAAATCCAAGGGCACCATTGCTGGGAAGAACCAAACCATTGAACGGGCGATCAGAGATTTGGACCGAAGAATGGAGGCATTTGAAGAGAAAATGCTTAAAAAGGAAGCGTATTATGTGGATATGTTTTCAAAGCTGGACGTAGCTCTCCAGAAGTCTGAGGCCCAGGCGAACTGGCTTAGCGCGCAGCTAGGCGGTATGCAGTCAACATAGTTTAAAGGGAGTGTAGTCCAATGACAAGTTACGGCGCAGCACTGAAACAGGCGAGCAATGCTTATGGCGGTGCTCAGATCAGCACAGCTCCTCAAAAAAAACTTCTCCTGATGTTATATGACGGTGCTGTCACCAATTTGATGGTCGCTGAGAAAGCGATTGAAAGCAAAGACTATGAAACAGTTCATCATAAATTGGTAAAAACCCAGGATATTCTGGTAGAACTGATGGCCACTCTGAATTTCGACGCAGGCGGAGAAATTGCTGGCCAATTGTATCAGTTATATGATTATTTTCACTGGAGCCTGGTCCAAGCTAATGTGAAAAAGGATTCAGTCCTTGTGGCTGAAGTTCGGACATACCTTGAGGAGCTTAGGTCAAGCTGGCAGCATCTTTGATTGGAGTGAAGGGGATGAACCAGGATAGTGTAATAGACTACCTAAGACAGAGACTGGTATTCCTCGAGTCCTGGAGGTTAATATATGGACTTGATCAGAGTGCTGAGGAAAGCAAATCGGATCAGATTGATGAGTGTTTGAGCCAGATAGATGCTTTGGATCAAAGGTTTAATTTGTCTTGGATGAAAAATGACAGTTCATCCTCAGCGGTATTGTCAGAGCTGAGAGAAGCCAATTTGAAACTGATGGCAGAGATTTTGACGCTGCATCAGGGATATCAGGTGATGCTGAATGCCAAAAGGCAGGCTCTGATTGATGAAATGCGCGAGGTAAAGAAAGCAAGAGAGTTGTCCGCTCAAATGAGACGCACTGGTGGATCAGAACCAGGTATTTTTGATAAGAAGGTGTAATCCGTAGAATGGCCATAGTTATTAATTAAAACTGTAGAATGAGCATTTTTGATTCAAAAAATAATACTGAAAATAAGTGATTATCATTTGATTACTTCACTAGATATGGTATCATTAAATAAATAATATTTATTATGTCAAGTGTTGAGAAACTTTCATATTGCAAGTGTTAGTCATTTTTTTCATCGCTCTATTACATATTTCGAAAACTATATATTCGATTTGATATTTTAATGCTGATTACGCATCCCAGTTTATTATTTTCGATTTTTGATGAACGAAACTGGACTCCGTTAAGTTAGCTATTCAAATCCACAATTTTACTTTTCTGCGAATGGCAAGTCTGATGAGAATCTGAACAAACACCTGTAATGAAACAGGGTGTTTACTGATTTAATTCAGCAAGATGCTGAATAGCTCCGGAAAAGTTTTTTGTAGTTATTTTGAAAAAACAGTTAAGAAACAGAATGTATAATGGCTGAATATGCCAAACTGACATGAGAAAGGCAGGTGAGTCCGGGCTGCCGCGTTTTCGGTTGCAGGAGTGTGCGTATGATACAGAATGATATGACGTATTTATTGCTGAAAAAGGCCATAGATGGTACTCAGCTAAGACAGGAAGCAATTGCTTCAAACCTTTCCAATTTGAATACAAAAGGATTTAAAGCCAATAAAGTAAATTTCGAAGTCGAATTGAAAAAAGTCATAGAAGGAAATAAGGCTGCGGGAGAACTGGATGAAATGAAAAAAAACATTTCTGCGGTTGAACCCAAAGTGCGAAAAGATTATTCCGGAAGTATGAACAATGACGGCAACAATGTGGATTTAGATCTTGAAATGAGTCAATTGGCTGCTAATCAGATACTTTACCAGTCGTTGATCCAACAAATTAATCAAAAATACCGAATGGCGAGTTATGTGATCCATGAAGGGAGACGTTAGCCATGGGCATGTTTAGCGCTATGAACATTCACACAAGCGGATTGACGGCTGAAAGGCTAAGGATGGATACTATATCCGCCAATATTGCGAATGCTGAAACCACCCGGACTGAAAATGGCGGGCCGTATATAAGGAAAATCGCTGTATTCCAGGAACATTTGGAAAAAACCATTTCAAAAAATGGAGGGCCTCAGATTCAAAGTGCTGGCGTTAAAGCCGTCGCGGTGAGAGATTCATCGGAGGAAACGCCATTGGTTTATAATCCTGGGCATCCGGATGCGGATGAAAATGGAAATGTTAGGATGCCCAATGTAAATCTGCTGACGGAAATGATTGATATGATGATTTCGAGACGCGCTTATGAAGCCAATGTGACAGCTCTCAATGCAACCAAAGGCATGCTTCTAAAAACGCTGGAAATTGGAAAATAAATAAAGGAGAGCGACAAATGAAAATCAATCCCGGACTTCCATTATTGACTCCGCTGTCAAACCAAGCGACAAAGCCAGAGGCTGGAACAGAAAGCTTCAGTGCCATGCTTAAATCGCAATTGCAAAAGGTTGAACAATCTCAAATCAAAGCAGATGCACTCACTCAAGAAATGATGACAGGTGGAAAAGTGGAGCTTCACGAGGTACTGATCGCGACTGAAGAGGCTAGACTCATGCTGGAATTAACCATGCAGGTTCGCAATAAAGTGATGGAAGCTTATAAAGAGATGATGAATATGCAACTTTAAAGGAGAATAACTTATGGCGGCTCTCAATAACCAGATTGCGACAATTAAAGAAAAATACAACAATTTAAGCAATGGAGTGAAGAAAATGCTGATAGCCGCAGTGTTTTCTTTTGTTTTGTTTTTTGCATTATATTATCTGGTACTTGGAAGAGTCAATTATGTGGTTTTATTCAGCCGGTTGGAGTTAGCTCACGCAGCCGCAATCGTAGAGGAAATTGAAGGTACAGGCGACATCCGGTATAAGTTAGAAGATGGTGGAACGACTATTCTGGTGGATGAAAAGGTCGTCAACGATCTCAGGTTAAAACTGGCCATAAATGGTAACTTGCCGGATACCACAACCGGCTTTGAGCTATTTGACAACCAAGGGCTTATGGTGACGGATCAAGATCGAAAAATCATGTATCAACGCGCAATTCAAGGTGAACTGGAACGAACAATCCGAGCCCTTGAAGAGGTCCGTTTCGCACGGGTACATTTAAATATGTCAGAAAGTTCTCTTTTTGAAAAGGAAATACAAAAATCAACAGCCACTGTGGTAATTGAGTTTGAACCAGGTAGAAGCTTAACACAAGATCAGGTAGGAGGCATTTTATCATTAGTAAGTGGCGCGGTTAAAAATCTTCCAAAGGAAAATGTCACAGTTCTGGATACTAAAGCAAATTTGTTAAGTGCTGCTTTCCAGGTAAAAACTGCAACTGAAACCCAAAACACAACATCCTCTCAGTTGGACCTGCGCAATGGTATTGAATCGAAAATCGCAGCGAATGTGAATGATATGCTTGAAAAAGCATTAGGACGGGATAAGGTGGTCGTCTCAGTTTTTGCTGAAGTCAATTTTGACAATGAGGAAATTTATAAGGTTATCTATGGGGAAACACCTGTTGTGAAAAGCCGTCAGGAAAGTTACAGCGGAGAAGGAATTCAAGCAGCGCTCTCGGCTGGACCGATAGACAACAATACCCAGAACTTAGTTTTACAAGATGAAAATGGGGTCCTTCAAACCTTTGACGCCTATTCTGAGTATGAGATCGACCGTACCGAGATTTCTTCAGTTAAAGCAGTCGGTGTGATTAGCAGGTTGAACGTTTCTGTAGTATATGACGGGGTAATGAGTGATGATATGAAAAACCGCATCCAGAGCATGGTTGAGGCTGCTGCGGGAATCGATCGTGACCGTGGTGACAAGATCAATATTGAAGGATTGGTGTTTGATAGAAGTTATGAGGAATCCTTAGTGGCGGATTTGGAGGAAGCAAAGCGGATTCAAGAAGCTGAAGGTAAATTGCTGGGAATGGATAAAGAGCTTCTGATTACCATTTTTAAAAGTATAGCGGCTTTGGTTTTCGGTTCGATACTGATTGCGGTCTTGCTGAGAGGCAGGAGAGATGTAGCAGGGATCACGGCAGAGGCTACTTACTCAAAAAATGGTGCTTTGGCATCTGCTCCAAAAGGATACCGAACTATTAATGTGACAGATGAGGAAGGGATACCAGCTTCACCAACTTTGAATGATCTTTTTGGAGCCATTGAAAAACCAGGGAATTCTCTTCAAGAATTTGCATCAGAGCGTCCGCAGGAAATTGCAGAGCTTTTGAAAAACTGGGTTAGAGAATCTTAAGCAAATTTATAAGAGGTGAGGCTTTTGAGCAAGATATTGAAAGAGCAGAATGACGGTATAAAGAAAGCCGCGATCCTTTTAATGAGCCTCGGCCCTGAGGCTTCAGCATCAGTTTTGCGCCATTTGCCAGAAAATACAATTCAGCGAATTACATATGAAATTGCCAATCTCAAGCAGATTGAGCCGAGTGTAAGTGATAAGGTTACAAAAGAATTCATGGAACTTGTTTCCAAACGCAGGTTTAATATGGATGGCGGACTCGATTATGCGAAAAATCTTCTGAACAAGGCACTGGGAGCTCAACGTGCTCAAGGCATTATCGAAACATTAAGCCAAATGGCACATAATGAAAAGCCGTTCTCAATCGCGCGAAAAGCAGATTCCCATCACTTATCTACACTGCTTGTACACGAACAACCTCAAACAATAGCGCTTGTTCTTTGTTATTTACAACCAGACAAGTCCGCGCAAGTTCTTTCCGAATTGCCGGATGAACTTCAGACGGAAGTAGCACATCGTATTGCCTCAATTCATAGTACCTCACCAGCAGTTGTCAAAAAAATTGAAGAAGTCTTAGAAAGCAAACTTTCAAATGTGGTGGATAATGAAATGGAATCTGTAGGTGGGGTGAAATCCCTTGTTGACATTCTAAATGCCGCCGACAGAGGTACTGAAAAGCGAATTTTAGATGAACTCGGTGTTGATCACCCTGAATTAGTTGAGCAAATCCGTGCAAATCTTTTTGTCTTTGAGGATATCGTTACTCTGGATCGCAGCGCGATACAAAGAGTGTTGAGAGAAGTTAACAATGAAGATTTAACACTGGCAATGAAAGGCGCCTCAACAGAAGTGGCTTCAATAATCTTCAACAATGTATCGAAACGCGCTGCTGAGACACTCAAAGACGACATTGAATTTTTAGGTCCGGTTCGGCTTTCAATGGTTGAAGATGCTCAGAAAAAGATTGTTGGTCACATCAGACGACTGGAAGAAAGTGGGGAAATTATTTTAGGAAGGGCGGATGAGGATGCCATCATCTTATAATGTCATCAAGCAGCCCGTTCTGAAGCATTCAGATCAAATTTCTATCAAAATGCCACACAAAGAATTAAGGGATTCTGAACTTCTTACGGACTCTTTTTTAGAAGAACTGGAGCTATATGAAAAAGCTGTCTTGGACCAAGCGCGTGCAGAAGCTCAAAGCATAAGATTCCAGGCAAGGCAGAGCGGTTTTGAAGAAGGCTATAATGAAGGTTTAAACCAGGCTGCAGCAAGCTTGGAACAGAAGCTTACTGAGATTTCCACCCAATCCGTTGAGCTTTTGAAGTCAACCCACAGCTTATTGACTTTATTGGAGAAAACCCATGAAGAGCATTTGATACAGTTGGCTTTTCAAGTCGCTTCTACCTTCGTTCAGTCTCATATGTCAGCCGAAAATCTAAAAGTGCCTCTTAGGCAAATGTTGAAGGAACTGTCACAATCCAATAGGATTGTATGTAATTTCCATCCGGAAGATTATGAGATAATGGATGCAACCATAAGAAACTTTCAGGATCTTTGCCCGGAAAGCAAATTGGTGTTTGTGGAAAACAATGAAATTGATAAAAATGCTATTCATTGCGAGACCGAAGCCAAGATCATCGCTTTTCATCCAGGCAGGCAGATTGAAAAACTGATGGCGGAAATCTTATCATTACATAAAGCAAGTCAAGAGGCTATACCGATATGATACCTTATTCGCGGTTTCAAAACGTTTTGGAAAGATTTCAGCCATTTGAGTATTCGGGAAAAGTCGACCAAGTTATTGGCCTGACTATTGAAGTAAAAAGCATGAAGTCTTTTGTAGGCGAAATCTGCAACATCATTTTACCAAGTCAACATTCAATTTCGGCAGAAGTTATTGGTTTTAGGGGTGACAGTGTTATTTTGATGCCCTTGGGAGAGTTGGATGGCATAATGACAGGATGCCCTGTCATACCAACTGGAAAGGCGATGACTATAAATGTTGGAGAAAGTATGTTGGGTATGGTTTTGGATGGGTTGGGAAAGCCAATGCTGTTGAATCAAAATCTAAATCATTGTCATACTGAGATTCCACTATATAGGAGTCCGCCAAATCCATTGCAGCGAAAAGCTATTTCACAAATCATGCATACAGGTATTAAAGCAATAGATGCATTTTTAACTTGCGGTCATGGTCAAAGATTAGGCGTTTTCGCTGGAAGCGGCGTTGGAAAAAGCACTCTTCTTGGCATGATCAGCCGTTACAGTGATGCTGACATCAACGTAATTGCTCTTATTGGAGAACGTGGTCGTGAAGTAAAAGCTTTCTTGGAAAAGGATTTAGGAGAAGAGGGTCTTAAGAAATCGGTGATCATCTGTGCGACGTCAGAACAGCCACCGTTGGTCAGATTGAAAGGGGCATTTCTTGCAACAGCTATAGCAGAATATTTTAGGGATCAAGGCAAGCATGTCCTCCTGATGATGGATTCTGTAACGCGGTTTGCAATGGCTCAAAGGGAAGTTGCCTTGGCAGCTGGGGAGGCACCAGCAACAAAAGGGTATACACCTTCTGTGTTTGCGTTACTGCCAAAGCTCCTTGAGCGAAGTGGCACTTCAAACCGAGGCAGCATCACTGCTTTCTATACAGTTCTTGTAGAGGGAGATGATATGAACGAGCCAATTACTGATGCGGTTCGAGGCATACTTGATGGTCATATTGTATTGAGCCGGGAACTTGCGGCAAAAAATCATTATCCTGCTATTGATGTGACTCAAAGTATTAGCCGATTGATGAATGACTTGGTTTCACATGATCAAAAGGAACAGATTTCTAAATTGAGACATATGATGGGCATTTATAAAGAGGCGGAAGATCTGATTCAGATAGGTGCCTACAAGCCTGGTTCAAGTCAGGCCGTTGATCGTGCGATTGAGACAAAGCCTAAGTTGGATCAATTTTTAAAACAGAGGATTGATGAGTTTAGTCATTGTCAATCTACTTGGGAAAAAATTGATCAATTACTTCAAAATTTCGATTAAGAGGGTGTTACCTTTGAAGAAGCCATCATACAGCTTGGCTAAAGTATTAGAACATAAAAACTTCAGAGCAACCCAATTAAAAAAAGAACTTGCTGAATTGACTGACGTTTATGAGAATACTCGCATTGAAAGTGAAAATCACAAACAGCGATATCAGAACAGCTTAAAATTAGGGTCTCAAGAGAATTATTTGAAACCTGCTGATATTCAATTAACCTATGCATACCGCGATTTTTTAAGAAGCAGCTTGAACGAGGTCCTTAGCAGAGAAGAGAAGGCTGCTAAGGACTTGGCTGCAGCAAAGCAACGCTGGATTGAAGGTCAATTGGAAGTAAGAATGCTGGAGCGTCATAGGGAGAATGAGCAGAAGTCTTTTTCTGACCATCAGGATCGTCTGACACAAAGTACATTGGATGAAATTGCAGTGAACCTTTATCATAGAAGACGTTAAGGAGGTGGTGAAGATTATAGAATTCTGGAGAAGAGGAGGTGAAAATAAAGGTGTTACAAATATCAGCAACAGAAATAAACAGTACGGTTCAACACCATAAAACTGCAAGTTCTTGTAGAAATACATGTAAATCAGATGATGAAGTGTCTTTTTCTGAGACGCTGTCCTTTTCTGAATGCTTGCTCGGTGTTTTGGATCAAAGGAAGATCTTAAATGAAAACCAGTGTTCGAAGATAAACTCACAAGGGGAAAGTATTAATCCGGAGACAATACTGAAGAATTTAAAAGAAGTGCAGTGTGAGGTTATTAAAGAGCCGCTTGACATGTCCCCGGGAAGGCCCCTTGAAATGAATGCTGACACGGTGATGATGAGGAATAAGGCATCTGCCAAAGCTCAGAACTATGAGGGTATTGAAATGACCAAACAGTCTGACACACAATTAATCGCGGAAAATGAAAGAGGCAGATTAAACGCTTTTGTTAGAAGTGAATCAATTGAACTTTCATCGAAGGCGTATAAGCCGGCTGCGGATTTTGACCCAAAAGTAACTACTGGAAATATATCTAAGAACTCTATATCTGAGAATGTGGCCGTCCCATCCTCTAAAAGCGCTCTGAGTCATCTATTTTTGTCAGAGCTCTCTGACAGTGAAATGCGCGAAACAATAATTCCGCCAAATTTTGGAGAGAACCTTCAGGGGCTTAAACAAACCAGGCGCTTAGACCATTCGAATAGTATTGATTCGAACGTTCTAATGGAAGGTGAGGTGCCAGAAGATGCAGCAAAGCATCGCAGCCAATTGAAATCAGATCAGGAGTCATCAAAAGGATTGCTTATAGGTGATGCACCGCCAAAAACTTATCAAGCACAAGCGTTGCCCGATAGAATAAGGCCAGTTGAAATTCCACAACAGGTTACTGAACACGCGAAGCTCATCAAAGAGGGTGAAACCAGAGTGCTGAAAATGACCTTGCATCCTGAGACCCTTGGAAAGATCGAGATTCACATCAGGTTAAAAGATGGGATTATTTCCGGGTTGGTAAAAGTCGATTCAGAGGCTGCCCGGACGATCCTCCAGAAGCAATTGGTAAATCTGACGACATCGCTAACTGAGCAAAGAATCACATCAGGAAATTTTGAGACACAATTGAATATTACCAGTGGATTCGAATTCGGTCAGAGCGGGCGGGAAGAACAAGCTTTCCACCAAAAAAATCAACGATTCCCACAAGAAAAATTTTTTCGAAACAGAGAAACCGACATGACAGCTGAACCTGGCGAAGTGATTGCGCAGCTTAGGATTCGAAATCAACTTGATCTGTGGGCGTAACTGTACAGGAGGTGAATTTATGGATATTCAGAATACGAACATTTTTGCCAATACAGCAGCATCAACACAGCAGAAGCAAAGTTTGACAGATCAAAGCAGCTTTATTGGTAAAAACGATTTTTTTAAAATTTTATCTGCTCAATTGAAGTACCAAGACCCAATGTCAGGTGGAGACAACAGCGAATATATCGCACAGATGTCTCAATTCGCAATGATTGAAAAGCTCGAGAATTTGGCAGATCAACTCAACACACTTTACAATTTGAATTCCACGAATCATGCTATGTCAATGATTGGAAAACAGGTTGATCTGGAAACTTTGGAAACAGGAGTTGTTTCAGGCATTCTTGAACGGGTTGAAATATCTCAGCAGGGAATCAAATATGTCGTGAATGGTGAGACTTATGCTTATCCAAAAGTGCTGAGCGTTGGAAGTCCGGTTCAGGTGATTGAGTGAGCAAGGCTGCATGGGAAGGGAGTGTTTTTTAATGGCGATTCGAGTGCAGCAGCCGCCTATTATAGAGACGAAAAAGACGCAGACCTCAGGGCTTAAAACACAAGCGACGGCTCAAGAACACGGTGGGTTTAAAGCTCTACTTGACAGGCAGCTTTTAAACCAAACCAGTGAACTAAAATTTTCAGCTCACGCTCAACAAAGGCTTGAGCAACGCAATATCAAGTTAAATCCGGAAGATGTTGATAAAATGAAATATGCATTGAATGAACTTGAGAAGAAGGGCGGCAGAAATACTGTGATGTTTTTTAAAGAAACGGCATTCATAGCCAATGTCGGGAATAGAACGATTATAACAGCTATACCCGTCCAGGATGAGATTAATATTTTAACACAGATTGACAGCGCGGTAACCATTAAGTGAACCTAAATCAAGGGCCGGACCTCATTGAGGAAGCCCAGGCTGCCGATCGACGGAAGCAGCCATACTAAACCAGGAGGTTATGTAAATGTTAAGATCCATGTATTCCGGTGTCAGTGGTATGAGAAGTTATCAAACGAAAATGGACGTTATAGGGAATAACATAGCCAATGTAGGTACAACTGCATTTAAATCAGGGACTGCTCAATTCCAAGACTTGCTCAGCGAGATGATCAACAGCGGTCAATCTCCGATTCAGGGTGGCCTTGGCGGCATTAATCCACAGCAGATCGGTCTTGGTGTCAGTGTCGGAAAAATTTCCACTAATATGACAAACGGATCACTGCAGCCGACTGGCAGAGAGCTTGATTTTGCGCTGGAAGGCAATGGTTTTTTTGCAGTGTGTGAATCTGAATCGATCCAAGCTCTGGACGAGCTTAGATTTACACGAGATGGCTCATTCCTGCGAGACAGCACAGGTAATTTAATCATGGGCAGTGGTTTTCGTTTAATGGGGATCAGTAATGTTACGCTGGATGATTCCGGCGCGACGTTAGCAGTTGGAGCTGATATCAATATGGAAGAGGTCGAAGCTGAAGATCTTAAGCCAATCGTCATTCCGGACAGCATCAATATAGAAGGCGAGATCAGATCGTTAGTATCTTTTACCATTGATGGCTCAGGAAAGGTGATGGTAAGATATTCTGACGGTGTCAACCGCGAACTCGGACAGGTCCCGGTTATTCGTTTTGCAAATGCCGGCGGTCTTGAAAAACAAGGCGGCAATACCTATGGACAGTCTCAAAATTCAGGTAATGCTTCTTTTGGAAATTCAGGACAGAATGGCTTTGGAATCATTCGGAAGGGTTATCTCGAAATGTCCAATGTTGACTTAGCTAATGAATTTACTGAAATGATCATAACCAGCCGCTCTTATCAAGCAAACTCCAGAACGATTACAACCTCTGACGAAATGCTGCAAGAACTACTGAATTTGAAAAGGTAGCTGATGGTGCGTGATTGAATTAACTACGCTTAAAGGTGATATTTTTTTTCTGAATGAGATGTTGGTTTACAGAATCGATTTGGTTCCAGACACGCTTATAACTTTAACAGATGGTAATAGAATCAGAGTTCAGGAGACGCCGTCTGAAATTATCGAACGGATCCGAGTTTATCAGCGGTCGATTGGGGGCGTGCTGCGGCTCGTTCATTCGGAGGATCGAAAATGAAAAAAAACAACATTCCATTAATAGCTATGTTCGCGGGGGTAACGCTGATCATCGTCTCAATTGCCCTCGCGGGCAATTTAAAGAGTTTCTGGAGTTTGTCCTCTGTCATCATTACATTGTTTGGTTCATTCTGTGCGCTGACAATCAGTTATCCGCTTGATGATTTGAAGAATATCCCGGTTGCCCTTAAAAAAATCACTGAGAATACTGAAGAAAACCTGCTTCACTTGGTCGAACTTTTCACTGCTATGTCTAGAAAGTCCCGAAAAGATGGGTTACTGGCTTTAGAAGATCAATTAGATGACATTGATGATGATTTTATCGTAAGGTGCATACGAATGGTCATTGATGGGATGGATCCCGAAGTCATCCGGGATGTTATGGAAATAGAGATAGAGACCACCAAAAACCGTCATAAAGTTTCTCAAGATATTTTTCAAACCTGGGGAGAACTGGCGCCGGCATTTGGTATGCTTGGGACATTGATAGGTCTTATTGTCATGCTTAGTCAGCTTCAGGATGCTTCCAGCATTGGCTCCGGTATGGCAGTTGCTTTGATCACTACCTTTTATGGATCTTTTTTTGCGAATCTGGTTCTGGTGCCAATTGCCACCAACTTAAGAATCAAAACAAAAAGTGAGATTTACAGACGTGAGATGATTGTAGTTGGCATACTTGAAATTCAAGCAGGCACAAATCCACGGGTCGTTGAAGAAATCATCATGACCTACCTGAATCCAAAGGAGCGAAAGGCTTATTTGGAACTGAAGCGGAATGAGGCTGCTTAATGGCGAGAAGGAGGAAAAAAAATTTCGATGAAGCATCCAGCGGGTCGCAAGGATGGATTGTTACTTTTTCTGATTTAATGACTTTGTTGTTGACCTTCTTTATTCTTCTTTATTCTTTCTCCACGTTGGACATCATCAAATTTAAACAAGCAGCAGCCTCGCTTCAATCTGTGCTGTCAGGCAATCCATCTACGATGATTTTCAATGAGACACCCTCAGGTGCTGATCAATTGCCATTTGACCCTATGGTACAGATGCAGGTTCCCCAAAGTAAGGATCAGACCACCCTGGACTCAGAAATCGTGGAGATGTTCGAGATGATCCAGGCGTTTATCAAAGAAAATGGTCTGAGTGCGGATCTTGAAGTGACTTATAACGCAAAAGGTGTTTTAGTTAATATCAGTGAAGCTGTCCTATTTGAGTCTGGTAAAGCGGAAATCAAAACTGATGGTCAAATGCTCCTTGATACAATTTCTAAACTTCTTACCACCATAGATAATGATATTGAAATTCAAGGTCACACTGATAATCAGCCTATTCAAACGGATAAGTATCCAACTAACTGGGAATTATCAGTGGACCGCGCGGTTCAAGTGACACGATACTTTGTTCAAAGACATCAGATTGAGCCTGATAGGTTAAAAGCAGCAGGATTCGCAGAATTTCAGCCATTGGTTCCAAATTCCACATATGAGAATCGTGCTTTAAATCGGCGAGTCAATCTTCTGATCATAATTGATCACGAAACAGGAGGATCCAATGGAAGAACGACTTAATGCTGAAGAAAAAAAATTTTCCAAGTCCGTCAAGAGAAAAAGGATGAAATGGATTCCAGTCGTTGGAATTCTCCTTTTTATTATATTGGCTTCAATAATTGGCGGGCTATACTTTAAAACGGGTCAATGGCCATTTGGGATGCAAAAATTCCTGGAGAAACCTCAGATAGAGCAGATGATCCCATTGGACAGTTTTCTGGTGAACTTAAAAGATGAGCGTACCACCCACTTTCTTAAAACAAGCATCACACTTTCAATTTTAGATGATGAATCAAAAGCCATCATTGATCTTCGCATGCCGCAGATTCGAGATGTTGTGATTCAGCATTTGAGAGGGCTGTCGAAGAGCGAAATTTCAGAAGCTCAAACGTTAGAAATTATTAGGCTAGATCTGTTGGATCAACTTAATCAGTTGTTTGAACAAGATATTCTATATAACCTGTATTTCACTGATTTTTTAATTCAATGATATTGAAGTCAATGAAAAGAATAGAACATTACCACAAAAGAGAGGTTAAGGAATGACAGATCAAACCTTCTGGATCAACGCATTAAAATTAATCGTAGCCTTGCCCGCGGTTGTTTTATTGGCGTATCTAAGTCTTCGACTAACAGCAAAAATGACAGCGATGAATATGAAAAGCAAAAATATACATATTATAGAAAAAATATCTATCGGAAAAAACCAATTATTGTTTATTGTCAAAGTTGGAGATCATCATCATCTGCTGGCATCGAGTGAAAAAAGTGTTGCTATTCTAAGAGATATAGATCCGGCAGAACTCATTGATTCGGAAATGGATAAAAATGATGTTTTTAGTAAATATTTATCTGGAGCGGTAGAAAAATTAAGGAGAACATCATGAAAGACAGGATCTATCGATTAGTTGTTTTCATAATGTTGATACAATGTTTTATAATGTCATTGGGGATTGCCTTTGCTACGACGTTGGAAGTAGATCTTGGCAATGCACTTCGAATTGAAGGAGGAGGAGGGCCTACCGGAGTACTGGGTCTTATGGTTTTACTCACCATACTGAGCCTGGCCCCCTCTTTCTTAATATTGACCAGTGCTTTTACCAGAATTATGGTGGTCATGTCTTTTTTGAGGAGTGCTCTCGGCACCCAGCAAGCACCACCAAATCAAGTTGTAATTGGATTGGCTTTATTCCTGACTTTTTTTGTGATGGCTCCTGTATATACTGAAGTGAATGAGGAAGCGCTGAAACCGTTTACTGCCGGCTCAATAACACAAGAAGAAGCTATTGAAAAAGCGGTGATTCCAGTTAAAAGATTTATGCTGTCAAACACTCGTGAAAAGGATTTAGCGCTTTTTATTAAACTATCCGATACCTATCCGGATACGCCTGAGGAGGTTTCTCTAGTGACATTGACGCCGGCTTTTGTTATCAGCGAACTCAGGGTTGCCTTCCAAATAGGATTTTTGCTATTTCTTCCGTTTATTGTCATTGATTTAGTAGTATCAAGTATTTTAATGTCTATGGGGATGTTTATGCTTCCGCCTGTGATGATTTCACTGCCGTTTAAATTACTTTTATTTGTAATGGTAGATGGTTGGCATTTGGTGGTGACTTCGTTAATTGAAGGCTTCAGATAGGAGGTAGTTATGTCAGAATCTGTGGTACTTGATGTGTTTAATGAAGCGCTGATGACAATGCTAAAAGTCTCATTGCCTGTGCTTTTAATTGCATTGGTGGTTGGTCTAATAATAAGTGTTTTGCAAGCAACAACACAAATACAGGAACAGACATTGAGCTTTGTTCCCAAAATGATCGCTGTTTTTGTAGGATTGATAATTTTTGGAAGTTATATGTTGAATTTACTGCTAAGTTTCACACAGAAGGTGATTCTGATGATCGCGGAGATTCAGTAAATGATCCCCTCTGACTGGAATCTTCTAATTATAATGCTTATTCTGCTAAGAACAGGGTCGTTCGTCGCTACTGCGCCTCCTTTCTCTAACCGTGGTATTCCTTTATCATTAAAAGTACTTCTGTCAGTTGTTCTGAGTCTTAGCATCTATTTTTACGCATTTTCAGGAACTGCAGACCCAAAGCTATCGGATTCCCTTTATTTGCTGTATGCGATCAGGGAAATAGTCATGGGATTGGCCATGGGCTTTGTTGTGCAATTAGTTTTTGCTTCTGTTCAAATTGCAGGTCAATTGGTGGATTTCCAAATAGGTTTTTCAATGAGTGCTGTTTATAATCCAATGTCAGGTATGAACCAGGCCATTATGGGCCGACTATACGCAATGACTGCATTGGTTTTGATATTTATTACAAATACGCATCACCTTCTTTTAGCGACGTTCTATAAGTCATTCGAGATCATACCCCTTGGAAAGCAGTTTCCATTATCAAGCGGTTTAAATTGGATTATTGAAACCTTTAGTTATTTTTTTGCAGTGGCATTCCAACTTGCAATCCCTATTGTTCTGGTTTTAATTATGACAGATTTAGTGATGGGTTTGGTCTCACGCACAATTCCCTCACTAAATGTGCTTATGCTTGGGATGCCTTTAAAAACACTCACAGGACTGTTTTTTTCTGCCATGGCGCTGCCAATTCTAATTAGAAATTTGATCAAAGTAGTGGGTGATATGATGCCATACTTAGAGCAATGGATCTCGTTGGCGTCATAATAAGTCGAAGAGGAGCAAGCAAGTGTATCATGATGACTGGAGACTGATTTCGCAAAGTTTTATGAATAAGCTTGGACTGCCAATAATAGTTTCAAATCGGCTGGTATTATCAGGCGTGGGAAGTATTGATCGACCGGGTATGTTTTGGTTTTCAGATGCTTCAGAAAAAGATAGCCGAACCGAAGCACCTTCTCATAAGAAGCTAGAGGATGCAAAAAAGAAGGGCCAGATTCCGAAAAGTCAAGATCTAAGCGCTGCCATCTCACTGGCAATAATGGCCGTATTACTCACTGTCCTACTAACATTGCTGTATGAGCAATCAATTATTATGTTCAGGAATGCACTTAGTAACAGACTATACGCTGAACTCGCAGGTCAAGCATCTGGCGTACTTTTTAAATCTTATTTATCTGAAGCGGCTCTCATGACTGCGCCCATAGCGCTCATTATGATGACCGCAGGGGTTATAGGCGGCTTGTTTCAGTCACAATTTCTGATAACCACAGATCCGTTAAAGCCTGATATTAAGCGATTAAATCCCATTCAAGGGTTTAAAAATATTTTTTCTCAAAAGGCATTTGTAGGATTAATAAAGAATTTGCTTAAACTGACATTGGTTGGATTGGTGATGTGGAATACACTGATAAGCCAATTGGATGACCTGATGAGAGCATCCCAGATGGACACAGGTAAACTATTCGGACTCTTTACTGGTTTGTTAGGCGGACTTCTTATCAACGTAGCGATTTTGATGGTTGTTTTGGGAGGTGCAGATTATTTTTATCAGCGCTTTGACTTTCGAAAAAGCATGCGTATGACAAAACAGGAAGTTAAAGAGGAGTATAAGTCGCTTGAAGGCGATCCGTTGGTTAAATCCTTTAGACGTCAGAAGCAGAAGCAGTTGGCACAGCAGCGAATGATGCAGCAGGTACCTGAGGCTACAGTGATTATTACCAACCCGACACATTATGCCGTTGCAATACGCTACGATGACAAAAAGGATCAAGCACCTATAGTCATTGCGAAAGGGTTGGATTTCGTAGCGGAGAATATTAAAAGGATCGCTAATCAGCATCAGATCCCATTTGTCGAGGATAAACCATTGGCACAACAGCTTTACAAGCAAATCGAAGTTGGGCAGGAAGTTCCTGCTGTTCTATATCAAGCCATGGCGGAAGTGCTGGCGCTGATATATCGCGAGAATTCTAAAAGGAAGTGAGGCAAAGCCTGATGGAAATACCAAATGACAGATGGTCAAGTTTCTTTGGAAAAAATATGGATGTCATATTGGCTTTCGCCGTCGTTGGCATTATTAGCATCATTCTTTTACCTGTACCACCTGGATTGCTTGATTTTTTGCTTGTCGTTAATATCTCACTCTCTGTGACGGTGCTGCTTTTAACATTATTCACCAGGGATGTACTTGAATTCTCAGCGTTTCCCACGCTTTTGCTGCTTCTAACACTTTATAGACTTGGATTAAACCTATCCAGTACAAAGCTGATTCTCGGTCAGGGCAATGCTGGCCAAGTCATAAATGCCTTTGCTGGATTTGTAACTGGTGACAGCTATATTGTTGGTGCAGTTGTCTTTGTGATCATCATTATCATTCAGTTGATTGTCATCACGAGCGGCGCAACCCGCGTAGCTGAAGTTGGAGCGAGATTTACACTGGACGCGATGCCGGGAAAACAAATGGCAATTGATGCGGATCTAAACGCAGGAATGATTCAAGAAGAGGAAGCAAGACAAAGGAGACTAAACCTACAACGTGAGGCTGATTTTTATGGAGCAATGGATGGATCGTCGAAATTCGTAAAAGGGGATGCGATCGCAGGTATCATCATAACCCTTATAAATTTTGTAGGTGGCATTGCAATTTTTGCTGGTCAAAAGGGTTTAGGCATTGGTGAAGCAATTGATCAATTCGGAAAATTGACAATCGGCGACGGACTGGTTTCACAGGTGCCAGCCGTTTTGGTTTCGGTAGCCGCAGGTATTTTGGTGACGAGATCTGCCAGTCGTGATGGTTTTGGAAAAGATTTAGGCAATCAGTTGTTTGCTAAGCCCAAAGTCATGATGGTTTCTTCTGTTGTACTCTTCATGTTTGGCCTTGTGCCCGCATTCCCAACGTTTCCGTTTTTAATTATGTCATTTTTAAGCGCAATCGTAGGATGGCAGCTAAGAGATAATGAACGGAAGATACAGGCCGTGGTCACAGAACGCGAGTCAGCAATGACTCACTCGGAACGACAGCCAGATCATCAGGTAATTGCAAAGCAGAAAGATGTACTGGCCATTGAGATTGGGTACGGGCTTTTAACATTAGTTGACAGCGGTGCAGACTCCGGGGATCTATTGGAGCGTATTCTGATGGTCCGAAAGCAGTGCGCCTCCGAAATGGGTTTTGTGGTAGCACCCATAAGGATACGCGATAATTTAAGTCTCCAGCCCAATGCCTATGATATTCTTCTTAGAGGAAATCCTATTGCGCATGGTGAAATATACGCGAATAAACTTATGGTTATGGATCCCGGCAATGGTACCTTTCTTGTGGAAGGCATTGAAACAATAGAACCAACCTTTGGGATCAAAGCATTATGGATCGAGTCAGCGGAAAAGTCAAATGCTGAGATGCACGGCTACACGGTGGTGGACGCGACAACTGTAATGGTGACACACTTAAAAGAAACCATTATGATGCATGCAGATGAGTTGATTGGCAGACAGGAAGTACAAAAGCTGCTGGAGGATGTAAAAGAGCAGTATAGCGTTGTCATAGATGAGCTAATCCCAGGAATCATGTCACTTGGCGAAGTTCAAAAAATTCTTCAAAATCTTGTCAGGGAAGGCGTAGCGATTAATGACTTAGGAACAATCCTGGAGACACTCGCGGATTATGGCACAATGTCCAAAGACATTGAAGTATTAACAGAATATGTGAGGCATACATTGAGTCGTTCAATAGTAAGTCGCTGGTTATCTTCAGATGGAAAACTGCATGTGATTACGTTGAGTGGCAGGCTTGAAGATTTGATTTATGCACACATACAGAAATCGTTGCAGGGATCATTTCCGGCATTAGATCCAGAAATGGCATCACAATTGATTGCCGATATTCAGGTTCAGGCGGAAATAGGAACACTGACAACAGATCAAGTGGTTGTCCTTGCTGCCCCTCGAATAAGAGCAGCACTTAAGAACCTGATTTCGGGAAGTCTACCCAAATTGGCAGTGCTGTCACTAGGAGAAATTCATCACCGCGTAGATTTGATATCGGTTGGGATGGTGGATATACATGATAATTGAAAAATACATAGTAAGAGATATGGCTGAAGCGTTTGAGCGCGGCAAAGCGTCATTGGGAGATGACGCCATTCTTCTGACACAAAGGATTATTCGACAGAAAGGTTTTTGGGGTTTTTTTAAGCCAAAGCAACTTGAAGTTACTATGGCAATTGAACAGCGACCAATAAATAAAAAATCCGTGGGTGCGGTTTCAACGGCCGGATTATCAGCTAAAACGCCTTTGCCGCAGATTCAAGAGGATCTATGGGCGGGATCGGCAGCAAAAGATTCAATGCTGACGAGAGAATTGGAAAGTATTGAAGAATTCAGGCGGTTTGCTTCTGTGAATCGCCTAGCTACCATGCAGGATTTAAAGTTAAAAAACATGCTGATTCGCCATTTTCTGCAAGAGACATTAGATCAGTTGACTTTTTCCGATATTGTAGATTCGGGCTGTGTTGCTTTTGTTGGATCGACAGGTGTAGGTAAAACTACAACTATAGCAAAAATTGCAGCACACGCCAAATTGAAGCATTCGAAAAAGGTCGGATTAATCACTATTGACACTTATAGAATTGGAGCGGTCGAACAGTTAAAGATTTATGCTGATATTATGGATTTGTCAATGATGACTGTCATGACACCAATTGAAATGAAGCCGAGTTATTTAAAATTATCCAAGACGTGTGACTTGATTTTAATTGACACACTTGGAACGAGTTACCGTAATCAACAACAAATTGAAGACATATGCCGATATCTTAATGAAATTGAACACTTGAATAAAGTCGCAGTTGTACCCGCTACGCTGGATTTGGAAATATTTGAAAAAACCTTAGATACTTACCGCGAAATTGGCATTGATTGTACGATATTAACAAAACTGGATGAGATGGATAATCAAACTCGTTTATTTTCTTATGTGCGCCGTATGTCAGAACCTTTAGCCTACATTACAACTGGACAAAACGTACCTGATGATTTAGTGCGTGCAGACAGCAAAGCATTACTGTCATATCTCTGGGAGGGTGTAGAGCATGATGAAAGACCAAGCGCATGAATTGAAACAAAAAATGCTTCAGCCCTCAAAAAATGTGACAGTTTACGCTGTTGTGAGTGGAAAGGGTGGTGTTGGCAAATCAAACATCACTATTAATTTGGGGATAGCATTAAATCAGTCAGGGAAATCAGTCCTATTAATTGATGGCGACCTCGGAATGGCTAATTTGGATATATTAGCGGGTGTTGCCAGTCGCAGTACTTTAATGGATTTTTTTGAAAGTGGAAAACCTATTGATGATATACTCATACATTATCAGGATGGACTTGACATACTGCCTGGAGGAAGTGGAATGCTTTCCCTTCAGAACAGCCAGGATGAAGTCATTAAGGAGTTTATTACCTCCCTGATTGGAAGTGGAAGATATGATGTGATCATGATTGACGCAGGCGCAGGCGTTGACGCTAAATTGATTTCTTTTGCTTCAGTCGCTCATGAAGTCATTTTGGTAACAGTTCCTGAACCGACTGCAATGGCAGATGCCTACAGCTTGGTTAAAATATTATCTGTTTTTGAAATTAAGCACCGTATTCATCTAATTGTGAATCAAGTGTCCGGACAAAAACAAGCACAAGAAACCTATGAAAGACTCGATAAGGTGATTGGTACGTTTTTAAATGCCAAAATCGAGCTGTTAGGATATGTCGCTACAGATATGAAGGTTCGTGATGCTGTTTCAAGACAGATTCCATTTCTGATTGCATATCCCGTCACTTTGGCCAGCAGAAATATTACGACACTTTGTGACCGAATGCTTGAAAGAAACAGCGAATTTTCATGGAGTTCATTGGGTGATTTAGTGTTTAGATTCATTAAAGTATTTGGGGCCTAATTGAGGTCTGTCAGGAGGTCAAGGTGAAGGAAAAGTGGAAATCAAGCATAAAAATATATCAGAAAGTAGATATTATTCTGCAAGATATGACATCTTCTCGAAGTTTTATACAAGATTTTGAAGAAGATCAACTCATGATAGGACCACCAGTTCAAAATGGAATAGAAC
This sequence comes from Acidaminobacter sp., assembly GCA_009881125.1. Next base: position 39,295 of record WXFH01000015.1, read on the forward strand.
GATTATTGGAGAAAGGGGCAAAATATACAATACTTCTATATGGTGAGGAGCGGGTCTACACACTTGAGACCGAGATCGTTCATAGAACACAAGATGATCTCCCTATGTATACCTTGAGAGTGAATAGATGTTTGGGGGAATTGCAGCGCAGACAGCATGTTAGAGCCATTGTGAATTTGCCTGTGCATTATGTTGCTATGTTAAATGATGTGAAAGAGATTGAAAAGCAAATGGTTCACTCAGAAAGCTTAGATTTGTTTAAACTACAGGACTGTGATATTTGTGATGGCTGGATTCTAAATTTAAGCGCAAGTGGTGTTTGTTTGAGTATTGAGGAAAAAATTGATGCGGGTCAATCTGTTGTTCTTAGATTTGAATTAGAGGATCATACACTGACTCTTATTGGTGATATTTGTTATCGCGAATTAAGAATGCAATCAGGGAAGACAGGATACACTTATGGGATCTCTTTTTCTGGATTGAAACCTTCTTTCGAGGATAGGATTATTCGTTATGTCTTTGCAAAAATAAGACAAAATCGACAATATGACCTGTGATAGATGTGACCAGAGGAGGCTAGTGATTGGAAGCTATGATATATACTGACCGACAGCAATTGATCATGGAGCATCTTCCGCTGGTCAACAAAGTAGTCAATCGAATCAGAATATCCAAGTTAGAGTTTGAACGGGATGATCTTGTTAATACAGGAATAATTGGGTTAATGGACGCAATTGATAAATTTGATGAAAAACATGGTGTCCCCTTTGAGCATTATGCGGGGATAAGAATTAGAGGTAGTATTTTAGATGCGTTAAGAAAAAATGGATCCCTTTCTAAAGAGCGGATAGCCTCATTGAAGAAATTCAATGAACATAAATCATTGCTTGAGCAGCAGTATCAGAGACATTTAAGTGATTTTGAACTTTGCAATAACATGGAAATCTCTGTACAGCAATTGGGTGTACTATATCAGACAATGGCTTTATTGCCAATCATATCGTTAGATGAATTGTTATTTAGCGAAGATTCAGATTTTAGTTTGCTTGATAAAATTTCCTCTCAAGATTCACCTTTACCTGAGGAAACCATATTGAAAGAGGCTTTAAGTGATGCCCTGAGCAAAGCTATTTTCAAACTTTCAGATCGTGATCAATTGATTTTACAGTTATACTATGTTGAAGAATTAACATTCAAAGAAATTGCATTAATTCTTGATGTTTCTGTACCGAGAGTCTCACAATTGCATACGCGTGCTATAGCAGAACTGAGAAACGTTCTGGAAGCTTGGAGGTGATTGAGCATGTTTGGCTACATCTCTGCAGGGTCATTTGTACTTATAACATCGGGTTTCCTTTTGTGGAACCATTCAAAAAAGAATGTGTTGCCTGAAAAAGATGTTATAGATAATGAAATTGACTCAATAGAAAAGATTCTCTGGAAGCAGATGGATCAAAGGTTATTAAAAATTGAGCACGTTCTTGAAGTGTTAGCAGATCAGATCATTAAAGACACCTCACATTTATCATCCAGTGGAACGACCATTGAACGTGATAAAGTTTTTTCCGATAGATACCAGTCTCAGATAGATCAGATCACGAGAATGACAGATCGTGGCATCTCATTAGATGAAATTGCAAAAAAACTGAAAATGCATAAGGGGGAAGTCCAATTACTCTTCAATCTTTCAAAAAAATCATAAATAAATCAGGGATCCCCATGGTTTTTTTTGGCGCTGGTCTTTGGCTCGGCGCACTACTTATGCAATTGAGCATGTGACGATCTAAGGATCTAGGGGGGTGAGTCAATTGATACGCTCTGTATACAAAACTGCAATGAGTATGCTTGTACAACAAAAAAAACAAGAAAACAATGCTAACAATATGGCAAATATATCCACTGTTGGATTCAAGTCTAAAGAAATATTAACTGAAGCTTCTTTTTCTGAGGTGCTGGCTAATCATGCATCAGGAAATGGGAAATCGGCATTTGAGTTAGGTTCACTGCCCTTGGGTACGAGTATCTCTGGCTATGATACGGACTGGGAACAAGGTGTTATACTTCAGACGGGTAATGCTATGGATTTCGCACTTGAAGGAGAGGGTTTCTTCAAGTTTGAATCACCGCTCGGAGTGTTGTTGTCTAGAGATGGCGAGCTTCAGCAAAACAGCGATGGTATCTGGACAAATAAATCTGGTTTGAAATTACTGAAGAACGGAGATTCTGGTAATTTAGAGTATATTCAGACAGAACCTGGACAAAGCATAGTAGTGACCGCTAATGGAAGCATTTTTGCAGACCAGCAGCGAATTGGGAGATTGATAGTTGTTCGACCAATTCAAAACGAACGAGTTGAAACTATGGATAGTGGGTTTTACCGTACGGGTATTGATAATTTGGAAGATTCTGACAAGACGACAATCTATCAAGGCGCCCTTGAAACATCTAATGTTGAGGCTGCTGAAGCCTTAATAGACATGATGTCAACGGGAAGATTACTACAAACACAGCAACGCATTTTAAACACTCTTGATGAGACAATGAATCGGGCAGCGAATGAGATTGGCAAACTATAAAAGGTGGGATCATTGTTGAATAAAATGCTGCAGATCGGAAAAAGCGGCCTATTGGCTCAACAACAGAAATTAGGGACTCTTTCTGGAAACATAGCTAATCTTCAAACAGTGGGCTTCAAAAAAATGACAACTTCGTTTTCAGAACAAATGCGCCATTCTATGTCTGCGGATTCAGTGAGTCTTTCTGCAGAAGTTCCTGAGGATCGAAGGAGCATCTCTCTTGGTACTAAAACAGTTAGGAATTTCACTGATTTTCGTCAAGGCACTCTTGTGCACTCGGATGATTTTTTTCATATGGCGATTGAAGGTCCTGGTTTTTTTGGTGTAAGAGATCAATCAGATCAATTATTTCTGACTCGCCAAGGCGAATTTACCTTAAATCAAGGTGTCATGAGTGATGCTAGTGGTCGAAGATTGGATATGATCTTTCATTCTGATCCATCAACTTGGGATATTGAGAAATTGAGTCTTTCAGAAAACGGAGAAGTGTTTAGTCGAGACGATGATTCTGGAGAGTTAACGCTGATGGCTAAGATTCAGCTTTTTGATATTCAGAATCATAATCGGCTGCTAGGAGCTGGAAAAAGTTCTTTTAAAGCTATAGCCCCTGAAGAAATCTTTAACAGCAGTGATAGACCGGAAGCATTTGGAAAGATCTTTCCTAAGAGCCTTGAACGTTCTAATGTTGATTTGCTGGATGAAATGACACAGCTGCTGATGACGCAGCGGGCTTATCAGCTCAGCTCAAAGTCGGTCAGCAGCGCGGATGAGATGATGCAAGTTGTGAATGAGATATTGTAGGGTTTAATATTGACACACGGAACCCTTTTCCTCTGTACGACGTCTTAAGGGTATAAGTCATACAACTAAGCGACTTAGCATAGAGGAGGGGACATCTCATGAGAATTCAACATAAGTGGAAGCTGGGGCAACTCACAGCGGCTCTGGTAGGATTATCTCTGATTGTGACAGGCTGTGGCTTGCCAGTGAATACGTCTTCAGGCGCAGATTTGATGGAAGGTGTGGTGCCTAAAACACCAGCGGGTCAAACGGCAGAGCAGGATCAGGCAGTGCTCGACAGCCTGAACGCTTTTACATGGAAGTTAATCCAGGCTATGCCGGAGGACCAACAGAACAGGATGATTTCACCGGTTTCCGTTTATCTGGCGCTGGCCATGACTTTGAATGGCGCGGACGGGGAGACTCGAACCGCCATGTTGGAAGCGCTGTCAGCCTCTGACTTGTCACCGGAAATCGTCAATACTTTCGCAGGCAATTATTTGAAGCTTATTACGACAGAAAGTGAGGGCTTCACCCTCAGCATTGCGAACAGCATTTGGCTCAGAGACGGCTTTGAAGCGGATCCGGACTTTCTTCAGAAAAATGCGGACTATTTTGGAGCAGCAGTACGCAGCCTCGACTTCGATAATCCGGATGCTGCAAAAGCAATCAACAACTGGGTGAGTGAAGCCACTCGTGAGACAATCGATCAGATCGTGGATGAAATCGATCCTGCAGTGGTGATGTATCTCATCAACGCCATCTATTTCAAGGCGGACTGGCAGTCACAATTCTCGCCGGAAAGTACTTTTCCACAACCTTTTGAGACACCTGAAGGCAGCAAGGAAACAGACTTTATGCACAAACTCATGAGTCTTGAGGTCGTTGAAAGCGACTTGGGAAAAGGTGTCTTAATGCCGTATGTGAATCCGAGAGTGGCCATGCTGGCAATACTTCCTGAAGAGGGCATGAGTCCTGAGGCGTGGATCCAATCCATGGATCCCGAAACTTTTAAAGCTTTAATGAATACGGCGGCCTCAAAAACTGTTGACTTGTCATTCCCTAAATTCGAAACCCGCTATGAGGACAGCCTTTTGGATGAACTTGAGAAGCTTGGCATGGGTAAAGCCTTTGTTCCTGGCGAAGCGGACTTTTCACTGATGCAGCCAAGTCGCGCAAAAGATTTGTTTATCAGCGCGGTTCAGCATAAGACTTTCATCCGTGCGGATGAGAAGGGCACAGAAGCTGCGGCGGTCACTTCAGTAGAGGCCTCACTTACCTCCATGCCAATGTTTGATGAAGCCATCAGCTTTGACAGACCTTTCGTCTATGCCATTCTTGATACAGAGACTGCCACGCCGCTCTTTATTGGTGTGCTCAACGATCCAACGAAATAATCCATAATGTGTCGATCTCTTGACGCAGGAAAGGACGTCTCATACAATGGTTTCAGAAGAGGTGAAACCCTATGAGAGACGTCCTTTTTCGTTTTAAAAAACTGCCAAAGAGCTTGATCTGGATCCTGTTGGTACCCGTATTTTACGGGCTGGGGCATTTGCTGGAGGGGCATCCTGAGGCGCTCGAAAAATATTATGCCGGTTCAGTGCAAAAGAGTGTGATGCAGGGAATCAGCACTGCGACTGGGTTGCTGCCATTTTCACTGGCGGAGATTTTGTTTGTGGGGCATGGGATTGATTTAGTGGTATTGATTGTAACGCTGGCGGTTCGTCTGGTAAAGGGCGGTGCACTTAAACTGCTTTATCAGGCAGTTGTGTATCTCTCAGCGGTTTATGTCTTGTTTATGCTGATCTGGGGGCTGAATTACAGCCGGCAGCCGCTTGCAGTGACCATCGGCCTGGAAGTCAGGCCTTATGCGGTGGAGGAGCTTTACGCGCTTTCAGAGCAGCTGGTGAATCAGGCCAATGTACTGAGGAAGGATCAGCCCATAAATGATGAGGGCGTCATGAAATTGGCGTCTGATCGACAAGATTTATTTTCAAGAACGGTGCTGGGCTATGATCAGCTCGGCGCGACTGAAGCAATTTTTCGCGGAAGCTGGGGGCCGCCCAAGTCTGTGTGGCTGTCTGAGGCTATGCTGTACACGGGTATAACCGGGATCTTTATGCCATTTACCGGCGAAGCCAACGTCAACAGCCGCGTGCCGGACCTGCTGCTGCCTGCGAACGCCATGCATGAAAAAGCCCACCAAATGGGCATTGCCAGAGAAGATGAGGCCAACTACGCCGCGTATCTTGCCTGTATGAGTCACCCGGATGCGGACTTTCAATATTCCGGGACGGTGCTGGCGCTGATCCATGCCACCAATGCGCTTTACCGTGAAGATCCGGATGCCTATTTCGATCTGAGGCAGCGCTACGGAGAGGGGCTGAGCAAGGATCTGGCAGCCTACAGCGCCTTTTGGAAACCCTATCAGGGGAAAGTCAACGACACCGCGGATCAGATCAATGATACCTATCTGAAAACCAACCGGCAGGCGGACGGCGTCAAGAGCTACGGACGCATGGTGGATCTTCTGCTGGCGGATTTTTTGTCTGATGGGGAGATCAAAGCGTCTGTAAATACTGGCGGGGCGGCCGGATCCGGCCGCTGAGTCATTACTTTGTCAAGTAGGCGAGCCGCCTGAAGAGTTTGCCGATGGTATTAAAAGTCAGCTTCAAGCACAACCATTCAGTCAGCTTGCCAAATTTCCTGTAAAATAGGTTAAAGGCCAAATATGGGATCCACTGCCTCTTGTGTCTGGGAAGGCGCTTGAAGATGTTTTTGAAACTGTAGACTTCTTTGTAAATCCACAGATAGCCGCTGTATAACTCCTCTGGAGTCATGTTTTTTGGTTTATAAACCACATGGGAGGTGTTGTAGTGGGATAGGTTGAAATCTGTGATTCTATTTTGGTTCATGAAAGCGTCGTGCAGTTTCGTGCCCGGGTAGGGTGTCAGAATATGTGAGGTGACCGTCTCTATTTTGTTTCGGACGATCCACTCTAAGGTGTTTTCAAATACCGTTTGGTCGTCTTCATCCAGGCCAAAGACAAAGCTGGCGTTGACCATGATGCCTCTATTGTGGAGGGCTTCCACCAACCGCTCATAGTTTGACACACAATTTTGCGTCTTATGGACAGCGCCTACAGCGGCGCTGTTTATGCTTTCAAAGCCTATAAACAGGCTTTTGCAGCCGGTGTCCCTCATGTCGTCCAGGAGGTCGGGCATGTCCACAATGTTGGAAGAGACAGCGGCGCTCCATTTCAGTTTCAGCGGTTTGATCGCACTGATGAAATGTTTGGTCCAGGCTGGATTGCCTATGAAATTGTCATCAATGAACATGATGTGCCTGGTTTTAAGCGCTGCTATATCCCGCAGGACATCCTCCACAGGCCTGTTGAGAAATACCTTCTCTGCATGCTGGCAGCTGTTGTAGCAGAAGTCGCATTTGAAGGGGCACCCGCGGCTTGAAGTGATGATATTGGTATAGAGGTATTTGTCCGGATCGACGCAGTCATAACCGGGTGAGGCAATGTCACCGGCGGGCAGGTTGTCTTTGTCGTGGTAGGTTTTTTTAAGTGTTTTGCGTTCTGCATCTTTTAGTATTATTGGCCAGACGCGCTCTGCCATGCCTATGCAAATGGCATCGAAGCTGTCTGCTGCGCTCTCCGGATCTGAGGTGATGTGAATCCCGCCAGCAATGACGGGTATGCCTCGGGCGCGGAAGGCTTTTGAAATTTCAGCGGCCCGGTTCATGACGTCGACAGTGACCGTGATGGCGACCAGATCTGCAGGGTCGTCAAAATTTAGGGTCTCTACATTTTCGTTTTCAATGACGATCTCATGGGTCTCAGGTGTCAGATTTGCCAGGGTAAGGAGCGCCAGGGACGGTGCCATTCTCGTTTTAAGCTGGGTATCCATGGGCCGCGGCAGCATGGCGGGTTGGATTAATTTGATTTTCATAAAAGCCTCCGGGGGAGCATCTCAAAATTATGAGGTTGGTTGAAAGGTATTTTTTGAAAATGACAGCCTGACAGAATTGTCAATCCGCCCTAAACTCCAGAATATCTCCCGGTTGGCAGTCCAGAGCTTTACAGATGGCCTCCAGCGTGGAAAACCGGATGGCTTTTGCTTTGCCGTTCTTTAAGATGGAGAGGTTGGCCATGGTAATGCCGACTTTTTCAGTCAGCTCTGTTACACTCATTTTTCGTTTGGCCAACATTACATCGATATTAATAATAATTGCCATGTCCATCACCTCACACTGTCAAGTCATTTTCTTCTTTGATATCAATAGCATCCTGGAGCAATCGCTCCAGCACCGCGGCAAAGACGCCCACCACGGATGAGGCGAAGATGAAAATTAAAGGCAGTCCCATGAGCCCCGGTGCGTCATCTGCATCCGCGATTGGAATGAGAAACGGGATCAGTACCGCGTAGATCAAGCTGATGGAAAAGGCAAATTGCTTGATCTGTTTCAGAACAGTGACAGACAGTGAGGAGAACGCTTTGTTCTGGTCGATATAACTCAGCAGACGAAAGGCTTTGAAAAGTATGGCGAAAAACAAACCTGCCGCCAGGTAAGCGCCTATGGTGACTGGCACACGCAGATAATCTATGGCATGCGGCAGCCAAAACAGGCAGATTGCCAGCACTGGCAGGCCAATGAGGACCACGGCGATCCTCAGGTAAAGCGTAGAATAACGTTTCATAAAGTCACCTCACAAGTATTTGGTGAGTTTATTTTAACACGAATATATCGAAAAACAATATATAATTATTGATAATAGTTTAAAATTTGTTGTTTTTTGAACTGAATGGGCTTAAGTCCGGATGGCTGAAGGCGCAAAAAAAATCCCTCAACCATTTGGAAGGAGGGAATTTTATTGTTATTGGGATTTCGATTATTATTCTGTATCGTGGACTGAGTCTTTAAACAAATGGATGAGATAGTTCTGCTTTTCGTTTAAGATCCGAATTATTCTGACGCTGTTCAAACTTGTCCTGTAAAAAACAAAATTTTTTTCCGTAAATATATAATAATAGTCAGTTGGTGCATCTATCATTTTACTTAAAGAAGCACCAGACAATGGGAAAATCTCAAGACGGGAAATGTCGGATGTGATCTGTTTCAAAATCTTTTTTGCTGTGTTTTCGCTATGCTGAATGGTGAGATACTCAATAAGTTGCTGTAAATCCTCAAGCGCTGATGGTGAATATTCGATTATAATCATGCTATAAACCTAAAGCTGCATCTACATCTTCAGGTGAAAGCCATCCTTTTTCTCTAGCGGATTTTTCGCCTTCTTCCAGCTTTGATAACAGTCTGATAGTTGCTTTTAGTTTTTCCAACTCGTCAATTTTTATTATTGCATATTCGCCTCTGCCGTTTCTCGTTAAATAAACCGGGCTGTCCTCTCGTACTTCGTTAAGTACTTCAGAGTAATTTCTCAAGTCTGAAATTGGTCTGATTTTAGGCATTAATATCAACTCCCTATATTAATTGTAGACTATGTGCTGTTGAAAAACAATGTTAATTAACGTGCTTATTAGCATGTTTTCTCGCGTGTTAATAATTGTGTGTTTATCTACTGGAGGCTTCACTGTCTTCGCCCTGTATTAATTTAGGCGCATGAAGGAGTTTCTCAGATCAACGTCGAATAGTATTAATCTAGTAAGCATTCGAATAACCATGGATTAATTGCTAAAGCTAAGTGAATATGCAGTTCGAGGAGGAATCCCCATGCCGCGTTCTGATGGCCGCCGCATTAAAAGTCTCAGTCCTTTTGTAAAAATAATGCCCTATATCATGGAACGCAGGAGCGATGCTTTGATCTACCACAAGCAAACCCTTGTAACGGAGCACATAGACGACTACATTCACGCCAAACGCGAAAGCGGCGTCAAAATGAATTATATGCATGTCTTTATTGCGGTTTTTGTCCGTGTCCTGGCACAACGGCCTCAAATCAACCGATTCGTCATGAATGGCCGCTATTATGCCAGGAACCATATTTCAATCTCAATGGCCGTTAAGCGCTCCCTGCATGATGATGGAGAAGAAACCACGGTTAAATTCATGTTTACCGGTAAAGAGTCCATTTTTGAAATTGCGCAGATTGTAGATGACGTCATCCGTGAAAATCTTGGGGACACACAAAACGAGACAGATCAACTGGCGGCAAAATTCATGTCGTTGCCTGGCCCCATGGTCAAAGCTGCTGTGAGGACGGTAAAATGGCTTGACCGGCATAATCTCATGCCGGCAGGGATCATCAAGGCCAGTCCGTTTCATACGAGCTTGTTTTTTACTTATTTAAAGTCGATCAAGCTCGATTATATCTATCACCATCTTTATGATTTTGGAACCACCGGCGTCTTTATTGCATTGGGCAAAATTAAAAAAATGCCAATCGTTGAAAATGATGTCGTCGTAGAAAAATCCGTCTGTGAGCTTGGGTATGTCTTGGATGAAAGATTATGCGACGGTCTCTATTTCGCCAACACGTTCAAGCTGGCGAAAAAGTACCTCGAAGATCTGACGCTACTCGAAACACCCCTGGAAGCAATTAAAGAAGATGTGGAGTAAGGCTGTATTGAGTGATAAATGAGGAAGGCCGTCACGGGAGTGACGGCCTTCTTTTCAAGTGGAAGGGGACGCGGACAACTTTTGAGCTGGCCACGCGGACGGTAATATTTTTTGTGCCAGAGCATGCGATAATAATTCTCGCTGCGGCCAAAAGTGAACGGTTATATTACATAAGCACCCCCGTCCCCAAATTCGTTTTTGTCCGCGTCCCCAACCTTACTATTTTTCTAAAACCGGTGTTTTTCTAACCTTTGTCGCCTGTTCAAACCCGTAGGCTGCCTCAATCAGGACGGGTTCACACCATGGCCGGGCAAAGAGCTCTATGCCCACAGGCACGCCAATTGGCGCTGTGTCTGTAGGCTCGGAGAAGCCGGCAGGCACCACGACAGACGGGAAGCCGGTCACAGCCCCGAGGACCCCGTTTCGATCCACCTGTGAGCCGCCTACGGGCACTACAAGGCGCTTTTGATGCGGGAAGACAATCAGGTCGAGGCCATGCTGTGCCATGAGCGCCAAAACCTGATCCTGTAGCCGGCGCCGCTGATCCATCCGTATACGGTATTCCTCACTATCGGTTGAAAGTGTCGCTGCAGTTTTCAAGTTCTCTTCAATGCCCGGATCGTAAAGGCCGCTTTGTAGAAGCGCCTCTATGGAATGATATGGTGTTTTGTCGCCGAGTCCCTCAAGATAAGCCCCAAGGTCCCGCTTCAAGTCATAGAGGTGAACGCTGGTTTCGGAAATCAGCCTGCCGGAATCCAGCGGGGCATCCAGCTCTAAAAGCCGCGCGCCTTCCGTTTCCAAGACCTTTAAAGCCTCAGTCATGACGCGGTTTACCGGCGCGTGCACAGCTTCGTTGCCGAAGAAGCTTCTCAAGACGCCTATAGTTTTACCCCGCAGCCCGTTTGGCGTCAAAAAAGCAGTGTAGGAAGATTCCGCCGGACTTTTGCCAAGAGACGTCTCTGTCAGTGGATCCAAGGGATCACAGCCTACCAGAGCATCCAAGGTCTTAACTGCGTCCTCCACTGTCCTTGTTATTGGCCCCGCCGTATCCTGTGTCAATGAATAGGGCACTATGCCGCTTCGGCTTACCAGCCCAAGCGTTGGCCTGAATCCCACCAGACAGCAGGCGCTCGCCGGCGACCGAACAGAATTTACAGTATCTGTCCCAATGCCAATCACTCCGAAATTTGCAGCAATGCCAGCACCTGTCCCGCCGCTGGATCCCCCCGGTGTCCGCGTTAGATCATAAGGATTCAGTGTCTGTCCCAACACGGAGCTTACCGTTTCACCCCATACTGCGAACTCGTGCAGGTTCATTTTGGCGAGAATGACAGCCCCTGCCGCCTGCAGCCGTTTCACAATCCAGCCATCCTCATCCGGCGTCACCCCCACAAGTGCTTTACAGCCTGCTGTTGTGGGCATAAAGCTGGTATCCACGTTGTCTTTCAGCAGCACCGGAATCCCGTGGAGCGGCCCTGTCAGCCCACCCCGCTCAAAGGCTGCGTCCAGTGCCTTGGCCTGATCCAGGACCAGAGGATTTACCTGAATTACCGCGTTGATTTTTGGACCCTTTTGATCATAGCGCTCGATCCGTTCGAGATACATGCGGACAAGTGCCTCACACGTCAGCCTGCCTGCCCTCATAGCTTCATGTAGGCGTTCAATAGTCGCTTCCAAAAACTCCTTCTCCAAATTCAAACGCTCCGCCTCCCGGTTCAATGGTTTAAGACCATTATACACCCCTTGAATGTATATTAAACCGTTGCCAAGCGACAATCAGAGGTGAGACTTAAGTCGCTTTTTTGAAATCGCCATACAATTTGGCGTCAAAAATGTTATATTGTTATAATGTAACTATTGGTTACGAAAGCTTAAATTTCAGGAGGACCAATATGCAAAAGGAAGTATTTAAGGGGAGCATCCTTTTTGGACCCGTTCCGGTGGCCCTTGTCACGACCATCGGCGAAAAAGGGGAACCTAATGTGTTTACGGTGGGGTGGATTGGCGTGGCGTGCACGAAGCCGCCTATGCTGTCCATAGCAATTCGAAAAGAGCGGGCGTCCCATGGCAACCTGATGCGTCATCCCGAATGCGTGGTCAATCTCCCAACCCGGGAGATGGTGCAGGCGGTGGATTTCTGCGGCGTCAGAAGTGCGGTTCAGGTCGATAAGATTGCGCATTGTAAATTTGAACTTGAACCCGGCATCGCGGTGAGCGTGCCCTCGATCCAGTCTTGCCCAATAGCACTGGAGTGTGTGGTGCGCAGTGTGACACCGCTGGGGACCCATGACCTGTTTCTCGTGGAGGTATTGAAAAACAAGGTAGATCAGGCTTTGATCGATGGGGACGGCAAGATTCACATGGAAAAGGGCAATCCTATCACCTATCTGCACGGAACCTATTATGCCCTTGGCGGGAAGCCTATTGGCAGCTTTGGGTTTTCCGTGGCCAGGCGGAAGGCGGCCAAGGAGAAGGTCAGCCATCTTCTAAGGCCATCCGGTTTGAGCCACGGCGACAATCCAAAACCAAAACCAAAACAAAAATCAAAATCAATGAAAGGCAGGTAATGCAATGCAAACCTGGATCTTATATCTGACCGCTTTAGGGCTGCTGGCATTTTCCTGGAAGAAGGACAAGAAAAAGACTAAAATGGCGCTCAAAAAAGCGCTGAAATCCTTTGAAAACATTTTACCTCAGATTTTGGGCGTCATCACCCTGGTCGGGGTCATGCTGGCGCTTCTCAATCCCGAGGTGATCAGCCGTTTGATTGGCGGCGACTCCGGCTGGATTGGCGTGACGGCTGCGGCGCTGGTAGGCGGGATCACGCTGATTCCGGGCTTCATTGCCTTCCCCACGGCGGCGATGCTGCTGGAGCGGGGTGCCGGCTACATGCAGATTGCAGCGTTCATTTCGTCCCTGATGATGGTGGGCGTGATGACATTTTCCATTGAGAGCAGATATTTCAGCAGGAAAGCGGCTCTGATCCGGAATCTGTCCGCCTTCGTTTTTTCTTTCCTGGTCGCAATTGTCATAGGAAAGGTCATGGGTGAGTTTTAATGGAGGAGAAGATGAAGAAAAACACAACTCAAGGATCAGATCAAGGCCCCGGAGGTCAGCCGCAAAAAAAGGTGCCGCTGATCAAACGGTATGCTTTTTTCCTGGTGACTGCTGCTCTCCTCATTGTTTTATTCCTGGTCAGTCCCGCCCAGGGTGAGACCGCAGCGTTAATGACAGGCAAAAGTCTTCTGGAAATGCTGACCATCATTCCGCCAATTTTTCTGCTGCTTGGGCTATTGGACGTCTGGGTGCCGAGAGAACTGCTCATCCGTTATATGGGACCCGGCTCGGGTCTGCGCGGCGTTCTTCTTGGAATTCTGATTGGTTCTGCAGCTGCAGGGCCGCTCTACGGAGCGTTTCCGGTCGCAGCGGTGCTCATGAAAAAGGGCGCGAGCTTCAAGAACGTCATGATCTTTATGGGTGCATGGTCCACCACAAAAATTCCGATGGTCCTTTTCGAGATTTCCTCTCTGGGGAGAACCTTTGCGTTGACGCGGCTGGCCGCAAGCCTGGCAGGCATTTTCATCATCACGCTGGTGGTAGACCGCATGCTCACTGCAGAGGAGAAGGCGGGCATCTATGCCAAGGCGGCAGAATTCTAGGAAAGGAAACTGGGTGTCAGACACCCGGTTTCTCTTTTTTTGAATCCGGGTGTCTGACACCCAGTT
>WXFH01000016.1 GCA_009881125.1 Acidaminobacter sp.
TTTTATTTTGGCGGATGTAACGACTCTGCTTTAATTTTCACATTTGGATGTGAATCTTTTGGCGTCTTGGGTATGAATGCTTGGAACCAATTGAGGCAGTGTGGCGTCTAAAGCACTGAAAGCCTCGATCGAGGGAGGGATTCAAGTTGACATCCAATGACGCAGTATTGATCCAAAAGAGTAAGCAGGGCGACGTGCACAGCTTTGAACTGCTCATCTCCAAATATCAAGTCTACGCTTATAACATTGCCTGGAGAATGCTTGGCAATGAGGAAGACGCCAAGGACGCGACACAAGAGACGCTGATCAAGGTCTTCAAAGGTCTGGACAAATTTAAGGAAAACTCAGAGTTTTCAACCTGGCTTTACACCATTACCGTCAACACGTGCCGTGATCAGCTGAGAAAGCGCAAAAAGGTAATGACTTTATCCGTAGATGATACTGAAGAAAAAGTTCCAATTCAACTTGTTGCTGAAGAATCTGCTGATCCTGCCGTACGACTTGAGCAAAAAGAAGTGGCCGGTCAGCTGCTTTCTGCACTTGGAAAAATACCGGAGTTTCAAAAAACCGCAGTACTGCTCCGAGACGTTTACGGTTTTTCCTATGAAGAGATTGGTGCCATTGAGAATTGTTCTGTGGGTACCGTCAAATCAAGAATAAGCCGAGGGCGCCACGGTCTGCGTTCCATAATACTCAATGAACGAAGCAACAAGATTCAGGAAGGAGGGACGATCTGATGCTTAACACCTGTTCAATAGACCATTTGCACGATTATTTGGAAAGAGAAAACTATGAGATGGAACCCCGTGCTCTGGCTGAGGTCGAAGCCCATCTTGAACAGTGTTCGGATTGCCGTTCCTATCTTGAAGACTTAACGCTTCTTAAGGGGGAGCTGGCTGCCATGCCACTCAAAGCGCTGCCTGATGGATTTGAAGAAGAACTTCACGCCAGATTAGTTGAAGAAGCCAATGTGAAATTGGTTTCAAAGAGTTCAAGGATTTCTAACTTTACACACTCAACGTCATTCAAAGTACTTAGCGGGATCGCCGCTGTGCTGATCATTGCCATCGTCGTCGTAGGAACAGCCGGTAATCCGTTGAGAAATTTGCTTTCAAAAGCTAAATCTGAGGAAGCCTCCATTGATATGGCCATGGGCGGTGCCCCTGCACCCGCAGAAATGCCCGCTGCTTCCATGGACAGAGATGGGACGGTTGTCTTTGAAGAAAGCATGAATAACGCCAAAGGTTTTGGGGAAACCCAGTCAGCACCAGTGGAGCCCGGCGCTGCGCCCGGTTCATCGGACGTGTTTGATCCTTCGCTCTTTGGCAAAATGATCATTCGAAATGGTTCGGTGAGCCTGGAGGTCGAGGAGTTCGACACAGCCTACACCCAAATCGAAGAGATCGTGAAGGCCCTTGAGGGCTATATAGAGAGCGCAGATACCTACTCGACGCCTATTTATGACAACAACGGCCGTCGCGGCGATCTTCAGGGCGGAACCGTCAGCCTTCGAATTCCAAGCACCCGCTTTGACGCCGCCATGCAGCAGATCAAGACTTTGGGAACTGTAACACATTCCAATATTTCATCCTATGATGTGACAGAAAACTATGTGGATACCCAGAGCAGGATCAAGAACCTGGAAGCCAGAGAGCTCAGACTCAGAGAGCTGCTCCAGCGCGCGGAAGTCATTGAGGATATTATGGAAATTGATCTGCAGCTCGCCAACGTTCGCACAGAGATTGACAGTTTGAATGCGATTATCAAGAGTTATGACAAATCCCTCCAAATGTCGTCTATTCAGGTCAGTCTGAATGAGAAGCCGCTGAGCGAGAGTACCATTACAACGCTGGACGACAATCTGTTTGATAGAATGAGAGCCAACTTCATCCGCAGCATCAACGCGGTGGTTCAAATGTTTCAGACAATCCTGGTCGGTCTGGTGGCTATTCTGCCGTTTCTTTTGATCTTTGGTGCAGTGCTTTATCTGGTACTGAGATTTGTCAGGAAGTTTCTCAGAAATAGAAAGCAAAGTTTGTAAATGGTGATTATGCCCCCTTCGAAGGAAGGGGGTTTTTGTTTGGGATTTTATTAGCCGATGGTCATTTGTCCGGCAAAGAAGGGTGGAAGATTATGAAACCATCGGCTAAAGTTCTTTGAAAAGGCTTTTTGACCAATTTTCTGATACAATAGACTTTACAAGGCACTAAAGCAGGTTAAATGTTTCAAAAGCCATTGTGAAAAACGTTTCAGAGGAGTGGAAAGAATTTGAAAAAAATTATGATCATAGACGGGAATAGTCTGTTGAACCGCGCTTTTTTTGCGCTGCCGCCATTGACCAACAAAGACGGTGTTCCAACGAATGCGATCCATGGATTTTTATCCATGATTTATAAAATGTTTGAAACCTATGAACCGGAATACATGACCGTGGCCTTCGACCTCAAGGGGCCGACTTTCAGACATATTGCCTATGACCAGTACAAGGGAACGCGAAAAGGGATGCCTGAGGAACTCAGAGTTCAGGTGCCCATTTTGAAGGAAATCCTCGATGCCCTGAACATTCATAGAATGGAACTCGAAGGCTTCGAAGCGGACGATTTGATTGGCACGGTATCAAAGCGCTGCGGTGAGCGTGGCTTGAAGGTTCTGATTGTCACTGGGGACAAGGATGCTTTGCAGTTGGTGGACGACCAGATTGAGGTGTTGATTACGAAAAAGGGGATCAGTCAGATTGAGACTTATGACGCGGACGCGATCCTTAAAGAGTACAGTCTCACACCGCTGCAGCTCATTGATTTCAAAGGGCTTAGCGGGGACACGTCTGACAACATTCCCGGGATTCCAGGCGTTGGGCCAAAGACAGCCATAAAGTTGCTGGAGACCTATAAAAGTGTAGAAGTGGTTGTACAAAACTTTGAAGATATTGAAAACAAACGCCTTCGAGGGTTAGTTGAGACTTATGCGAACCAGGCGCTCATGAGCAAGTCGCTGGCGAGAATTGAGACTAATGTGCCGCTGGAATTTGAGGTGGACGAATTTGCACTGAGAGAGCCTAAACTTGAAGCTGCCAGAGCTTTGTTTTCTCTTTATGAACTGAAGTCGCTCATGGGAAGGCTGAAGACTGAGTCTGACCATGTGGACAGTGCTTCACCTGCAATGGACTCAGAGGATGTCTCCTGGATTGAGGATTCCACGGCTTTAAGGGATCTCATGGATGAAGCGGCGAGGTCAGGCCAAGCTGCGATCTACAGTCTGATTGAGAAGATTCACGTCAGGGATCTGCGCTTCAGAGGCGTAGGTGTTGCGCTGAAGGATCGAGCTTGTTTTATTCCTGAAGAAGAAGGAAAAAATCTTGCATCTGAATTTCTGATGACAATGGGACCTCGCGGAGATATTGAAAAGTGGAGCTATGACTTGAAGAGAGAGTATTTATTGTCTTATCAGCTGGACTATGTGCTGGAAAATGGATGCATGGATATCGCCATTGCCCGTTATTTGATTGATCCATCCAGGACTAATGAAAGACTCTCTGCCATGGCATTCGAACGGTTAAAAATGAATATTCCAGATGACGAGTCCGTTTTTGGAAAAGGCGCCAAGTCTGTTGCCTTGTTTGAGGTTGAACTGCACCAGGCCGCGAAACTCGCTCAGAGTAATGCCAGAGCTATTTTTGATTTAGCAGTCCAAATGAGAGAAGAAATTTCAAGTGAAAATATGACACAGCTGTTTCACGAGGTCGAAATGCCTTTGGTTGAGGTTTTGGCCAGTATGGAATATGAAGGCTTCAATGTTGACCTAAAAGAGATTGAGGATATGGATCTGCTCATCACTGCAAAACTTGGACAGCTTGAAGCAGAGATCTATGAACTGGCCGGTGGCCCATTTAATATTCAGTCGCCTAAGCAGCTTGGCGAAATTTTGTTCGACCGCCTGGGTCTGCCAACGCAGAAAAAGACAAAGACGGGTTATTCGACGAGCCATGATGTATTGGAAAAACTAGAAAAGCATCATCCTATTATTGCCTTAATTATGGAATACAGAACTTACAGCAAGCTGAAAAGTACTTATATTGATGGACTGCGTCAAGTTATCAATCCAGAGACGGGAAGAATTCACTCCAGCCTGAATCAAACTGTGGCTATTACCGGGCGTCTCAGTTCCACAGAGCCTAATCTGCAAAATATTCCGGTTCGACTGCCACTTGGCAGACGTCTCAGAAAAGTTTTCCTGCCAAGCGCAGACCATATACTGGTAGACGCGGACTATTCGCAAATTGAGCTCAGGATTCTTGCACATTTTGCAAAGGATGCGCAGTTGATTCACGCTTTCAAAAACAATCTGGACATTCATACGCAGACTGCGGCTCAAGTTTTTGATTTAAAGCCGGAAGAGGTCACTAGTCTTGAGCGAAGCCGTGCAAAAGAAGTCAACTTTGGCATAGTCTATGGCATGAGTGATTACGGACTCTCGGAGAATCTCGGGATCACGAGAAAAGAAGCGCGACTGTATATTGATCAATATTTCGCCAAGTACCCCAATGTCAAAAAATATTTGGATGAGACCATTGAACAATGCAGAACCCATGGTTATGTGACGACCATTCTGAACAGGAAACGGTATATTCCTGACATTCACTCAAAGAACTTTAATCTGCGTTCTTTTGCAGAACGTACAGCCATGAATACACCTATTCAGGGAAGCGCTGCAGATATCATAAAGATCGCAATGGTTAAGGTTTATCAGGACCTGAAAAAAGGCGGGTACAAGTCCAGGCTGATCCTTCAGGTTCATGACGAACTTCTGATTGATTGTGTTCCTGAGGAGTTGGAAGCTGTTAAGGCTTTGTTGAAAAGTGATATGGAGTCAGCGGTCCAGCTTGAAGTTCCAATTGAAGTGGATATGAATTCGGGTTCAAACTGGTATGAAACAAAATAGTAATCCGGACTGAGAATATATGGGAAATTAGTGGCGCTTGAGGTGATGACCGTGAGAAAAATTGCGCTGACCGGTGGCATTGCCAGCGGAAAATCAACCGTAACCGTCAAACTGCGTGCTCGAGGGTATGTGGTTATTGACGCGGATGACATAGTCAGACAGCTGTATGGAAAAGGGAAGCCAATTTATAACGCCATAGTCGGCACGTTTGGCAATGAGATTCTGGATCCGTCAGGTGAAATTGACCGGAAGAAGCTCGGCGCTCTGGTTTTTTCGGATTCAAAGGCTCGCGAACTTCTGAACAGCGTGACGCATCCCATTGTGGAAGCAGAAATATCCAAAGACCTCCAGGAAAAGCGGCTTCAGGGTGAGAACATGATATTTGTAGATTCGCCGCTTTTGGTAGAAACGGGAAACTGTGAGCGATATGATACGGTGGTCCTTGTGTATGTGGATCCCCAAACACAGCTTCAGCGTCTGCAGTCCAGAAATCAACTCAGTCATGATGAAGCCGTTCTAAGGATTAAAAGTCAAATGTCTTTAGAGGAAAAGAAAGCATATGCGGACTATATTATAGATAACAATGGTACGCTCGAAATGCTGGATCAGCAGGTTGATCAGCTTCTCATGTGGCTGAGGCAGCCAGATTAGCTCATTTCAGAAGTAAATTATTTTCTGGAAATTCTGGTTGACTTTAATGTTTCATGGAGGTATAATAAATTTCGTCGGGTAAACCGGCGAATACGTGCGAGAGTGGCGAAACTGGCAGACGCACTATCTTGAGGGGGTAGCGGGCTAATGCTCGTGCGGGTTCAAATCCCGCCTCTCGCACCAAACGGACGATTTCGAATCGTCCTTTTTTTTACATTTTTTGCTGATAGTACAGCATGCCTCCCAGGCAGCCAAGCTTTGTCACCATCTTATAATTAGTCTAGTAGTACATTCTCAAAATAATTGTGCAAAGGTAAATGGATTATAAGCCTGAATTTTGCCAGCAGGTTTTACATTCTTTTGCACAGATATTTCAAATTTGATTAGATATCCGCGCACACCCGTGACTTCAGTCATGGGTAGTTCAATAGATCAGGTCAGGAGGACTTTTGATTATGAAGCACACTAAGATACTGTTGGTCACGTTGCTCTTAGGACTTATGATTTCAACAGCAGGCTGCACAAATCAGACTGCCCAGACAAATCCTGAAGACCAGCAGAACACCTCTGAAAATGCAGCAACCGGCAGTGAATCGTCTGAAGAAGCAGAGACAGAGGCTGCACCGGGGACACAGTCAGAAAGTGAAGAGATTCATGATGATTTAGAAGCTTTCAATGATTTCAGTAATACTCTCGCTAAATCCGTGGGCATCAAAAATTTATATTATGAATATGAACTGCGTGTGGAAGGCGTCTCCAGGGAGTACTATTCTGCTTGGAAAAGCGACGATCAGGTCAGAATTGACACGTTTGATCATAAGCACAGCATATATGCGAATCTAAAGGATCAGTCCGCCTTTGTACTGGATCGGACATCTGGTATTTTATCACCTTCAGACTATGATGAGACGTTCTTCAGCGGCATGATGTCACCGGTGGCATTCAACGAGGCCTTGGAGCAGGATATGTTTGAACATGTTCACTATGAAGGCTCGGCACTGATGGACGGCAAACCGTGTGATGTTTATGAGGTTCATACAGCAGACCTGAACGTGACTTATTACTTGTGGAAAGACAACGGACTGACTGTGAAGATGATCGCCCAGATCACAGGATTTCCCAAATACGAGTATTATTTCAGAAGTCTGCAGCCGGAAGGCGCATCTGTCGAAGATCTGACACCTCCGAATGACGTGACATCAGCCAAAGAAACCGTTATACTTCCAACTCTGAAAGTCGGACAGTAGTATAGGACAGCACAGACAAAGGGAAGACAACGCCTCAGACGTTGTCTTCCCTTTGCTTATTCAGTCGTAAGGCTAGGCGGTGGATCAAGGCATTTTCTTAAAGACGCAAAGGACTTGACCACATTTCAGAATCAACTTTCATTTTTCTTTTGACAACAACGTTATTATTTTATCAAAAATCACTGGTTCTATTCTATCACACCAAGATAATTTTGAAAAAAGATGGCCAATATGCGACCTTTTGTTGTTAACTAATTAACGCTTGAAACGTTGAAAAATATTGAATTCAAGGACTTTCAGTTGACAGCGGCGCGAGATGTAGTAAAATTGTTTAGAGTACTAATTTTATTGATTGTATACTGTATATTTAACTCAAGGGGTGAAACCATGGGCATTTTTTCTTTCAAAGGCGGCATACATCCGCCACACGCAAAGAAATACACTGAACACAAGGCTGTTGAGCTCGCTGTCGAACCAACAACCGTTGCAATACCACTCAGACAGCATATAGGCGCACCTTGTGATGCGCTCGTACAAAAGGGCGACTATGTCAAAGTTGGTCAGAAAATTGGCGAACCAGCGTCATTTGTTTCCGCTGCAATTCATTCAAGTGTCTCCGGTACTGTGAAGGAATTGAAAGTCATGGACACACTCGGAGGAAAAGATTTATGTGTGGTCATTGAATCAGATGGCTTAAATGCAGTAGACGAAAGTATCAAGCCATATCCGCCGCTTGAATCACTGGAAGCCAAAGAGGTCATGGACATTATCAAGGGTGCCGGCATTGTCGGTATGGGTGGCGCAGGCTTTCCTACTCATGTCAAATTATCGCCACCAAAAGAAAAGACAATCGATTACGTCATTTTGAATGGTGCGGAATGTGAGCCATTTTTGACGGCTGACCACAGACTGATGCTTGAGACGCCTGAGAAAGTTGTACTTGGACTGAGAGCGCTGATGAAGGTATTGGGCGTACCAAAAGGTTACATAGGCATTGAAGACAATAAGACGGATGCAATCGATTCCATCAAAAAGGCCGCAGCGTCTTATCCGGAAATTGAAATTGCTTCGCTCAAAACGAAATATCCTCAAGGCGCTGAAAAACAGTTGATCTTTGCCGTCACGGGAAGAGAAGTGCCTTCCGGCGGATTGCCAATGGATGCCGGCGCAGTGGTCAACAACGTCGCCACAGCGGCAGCGATTGCTGAAGCATTGACGACTGGCATGCCTTTGATAGACCGGATCTGTACTATTACCGGTTCTTGCATCAAAGAGCCAAAGAACCTCCGCATTAAAGTAGGCACTATGTTGACGGAAATTGTCGAGCAATGTGGCGGCTTCAGTGAAACGCCAGGGAAAATTGTTTTAGGCGGACCTATGATGGGAATCGCGACATCGACGCTCTCTATTCCCTCCACAAAGACAACCTCTGGTATATTGACCTTTAATGAAGCAGATTCGAAGACACCTGATCCATCAGCCTGCATAAAGTGCGGCAAGTGTGTCACCATTTGTCCTTCCTATCTCGAACCGGTTTACATTAGCGCCTACGCGCTGCTGGATCAATTTGACATGGCAGAGAAGTATGCTGCGCTCGATTGTATTGAGTGTGGTTCCTGCTCGTTCATTTGTCCGTCCAAAAGACCACTTCTCCAGTCCATCCGCTTGGCAAAGCGTGAGATACTGGCTAGAAGAAGAAAAGCATAGGGGGATCGGCAGATGGAACAACAATATAGAGTATCATCATCGCCGCACTTCAGAAGCAATGAATCTGTCAGCGGCATTATGCGGGATGTTGTCATAGCACTTTTGCCTGCGACAGCTGCGGGGATTTACTTCTTTGGTTTTAATGCGTTGATTACTGTGCTGCTGTCCGTTGGCGCGGCAGTAGCTACCGAGTTTTTTGTTCAGCGTTACATGAGAAAAGTTCCAACCACAATTGGAGATTTCAGCGCAGTTGTCACAGGACTCCTGCTTGCACTGAACTTGCCTGCGTCTGTGCCTTGGTTCATACCGGTGGTTGGCTCAATTTTTGCGATTGCTATAGTTAAACAGGCA
Source organism: Acidaminobacter sp. (assembly GCA_009881125.1). Next base: position 8,895 of record WXFH01000016.1, read on the forward strand.
TTTGGCGGTCTCGGTTTCAATTTCATGAACCCTGCACTGGCTGCGCGCGCCTTCCTGATGGCGAGCTGGCCAACGGACATGACGACTTGGGCAGTCCCAAGAGCGGCAGATGGCGTCACCGGACCTACGGCGCTCGGAATTTTGAAGGAAGCGCTTCCTGATCAGCTGCCATCCGTTATGAATGCATTGATCGGAAACATTGGCGGCTGTATTGGAGAGACCTCTGCGCTGCTTCTGATCTTGGGCGGACTCTACCTCGTATGGCGCGGTGTCATTGATATCAGAATTCCTGCAGTCTACATAGCAACGACGTTTGTTCTTCTGTTCATTTTCAACGGCTTTAATTTTCAGATCGCATTTCTTCACGTTTTGATTGGCGGACTCATGCTTGGCGCATTCTTCATGGCGACAGATTATTCCTCAACGCCTGTCAACTTTCGAGGGCAGATGATTTTCGCAGTTGGCGCAGGCCTTCTGACCGCTTTGATTCGTCAGTTTGGAGGCTATCCTGAGGGCGTTTCTTATTCAATTCTATTGATGAACGTTGCAACGCCACTGATCGAAAAATATTCGAAATCACGTGTATTCGGAGGTGGCAAGAAATGAAGGAAATAATGAAACTCGGCGCAATATTGCTGGCGATTTGCCTGGTTGCCGCCGTGGCGCTTGGTGTGACAAATGAAATGACCATCGGCAAAATTCTCGAGCAAAGAGAACTGACAAACCAGCTGGCACGTCAGGCTGTTTTGCCGGAAGCAACCAGTTTTGAACCGGTTGAAGCTGATCAACTGGCGGCTGTTCAAGGCAATGAACCAATGATTATGGAAGTTTTCACGGGATTAAAAGATGGCAATCTTGTGGGTTACGTGATTAAGACTGCGCCAACCGGTTTTGGCGGTACTGTTGAAGTAACCACCGGCATAAGTGCAGAGGGTACGGTGTCGGGCGTCAGAATAGGCACACACGCTGAAACGCCGGGTCTAGGCGCTAACGCGACACTTCCGTCTTTCTACGAACAATACAATGGCATGTCAGCCGCTCAAGAACTCGGAGTGTCTAAAACCGCTAAAAGCGATACGGAGATTATGGCGATCACCGGTTCGACGATTACATCGCGCGCAGTGACAGATGGCGTCAATTCATCTATCCGTGCGGCACTTACATTTGATCGGTAGAGGGGGGCGCATAAGATGAATCTTAAACATTTGACTAACGGGCTCATAAAAGAGAACCCCACATTTTATCAGCTTTTAGGTATGTGTCCAACACTGGCTGTAACCACAAGCGCTCAGAACGGACTTGGTATGGGCCTTGCGACCACCGCAGTTTTGGTTGGCTCCAACGCAATGATTTCAATCCTTAGAAAGATTATTCCCAATAAAATAAGGATTCCTGCTTTTGTCGTCGTCATTGCAGCCTTTGTAACCATTGTTGGTATGGTAATGGAGGGCTTTGTACCTGCGCTCTACAAATCGCTGGGACTATTTATTCCACTCATCGTTGTCAACTGTATCATTTTGGCGCGTGCAGAGTCTTTTGCCTTCAAGAACGGCGTCGGACCGTCTGTGTTGGACGGTGTGGGCATGGGTTTAGGTTTTACTTGGGCACTTGTCTTGCTGGGCATGATTCGAGAGTTGCTGGGAACTGGAATGATCTTTGGCATTTCTGTTTTGGGAGCGGCTTATAAACCTGCGATTATTATGATCCTGCCTCCCGGCGGGTTCCTGACGCTTGGCCTGGTACTTGCTGTCTACAGCGTCATCAAATCCAAAAAAGCGGCCGCAGGCCAATAGGAGGTGAAACGACATGGAAAATGCTAGTTTGTTTGTAATTCTAGTCAGCTCAATTCTCGTCAACAACTTTGTATTGTCTCGCTTTTTGGGGATCTGCCCATTCCTTGGCGTTTCGAAGCAGGTAGACACTGCCATAGGCATGGGTCTAGCTGTTACCTTCGTTATGACCTTGTCGGGCATTTTCACCTATTTCATTCAGTATTTCGTATTGGTCCCATTGCATTTGGAATATCTTCAAACCATCGCGTTCATACTCGTCATTGCGTCGTTGGTTCAGTTCGTTGAAATTGTGCTTCAAAAAACAAGTCCGACCCTCTACCAGGCACTGGGTGTTTTTCTTCCATTGATTACGACAAACTGCGCTGTTCTGGGTCTTGCGCTGCTCAACATCCAGTACAAGCTGAACCTGATTCAAACCGTTGTTCACTCCGTTGGTGGAGCGCTGGGTTTCTCACTGGCGATTATACTCTTTGCCGGAATACGTGAAAAACAGGTCATTGCAGACGTGCCGCTTCCTTTCCAAGGATTCCCGATCGCTCTGATCACCGCAAGTCTGATGTCAATTGCTTTCCTGGGCTTCACGGGTCTGGTATAGAAAAGGGGTGTAGACTTTGAATGTAACCAACATAATAACTTCCGGCGCAACGCTGAGTGTTATGGGGCTGGCTTTTGGCGCCGCGCTCGCTTTTGCGTCTCAGAAATTCGCAGTTGAAGTGGATCCAAAGACAGTCCTGATCAGGGAAGCACTTCCTGGCGCAAACTGCGGCGGCTGTGGCTTTCCAGGCTGTGACCAGTTTGCCAATGCGGTCGCTTCCGGAAATGCTCCGGTCAATGGCTGCCCTGTCGGCGGCGCAAATTGCGCTTCAGCACTCGCTGAAATCATGGGCGTCAATGCTGAGGTCGGCGTGAAAAAAGTCGCTCATGTAATTTGTAAGGGCGGAGATGATAAGTGCCGTACGACCTTTAAATACGAGGGCATAACGGATTGCCGCGCTGCTGCCATGGTGGCAGGCGGTGGAAAATCCTGTGCTTTTGGATGTTTGGGTTATGGCACCTGTGAGCGGGTGTGTCCGTTTGATGCCATTCATATCATGGAGGATGGCTTAGCCGTGGTAGATCCTGAGAAGTGTACTTCCTGCGGCAAGTGCGTCGAAGCATGTCCAAAGACGGTAATTACTTATGTGCCATACGGGCAGCAAGTTATTGTCAATTGCAATAACAAGGAAAAGGGACCACAAGTTAAAAAGAATTGTGATGTGTCCTGCATTGCCTGCGGCATTTGTGAAAAGAATTGTCCGTTTGATGCAATCCACGTGACAAACAATCTGGCTTCCATTGACTACGAAAAGTGCACCAGCTGTATGATCTGTACGGAAAAGTGCCCGACCAAGTGTATTTCAGGTGATCTCTCTCAGCGCAAGAATGCTGTGATTGAGCCGGAAAAATGTATTGGCTGTACGCTGTGCAAACGGGTATGTCCAACAGAAGCGATCACTGGCGAACTCAAAGAAGTTCATGTCGTGGATCCGGAAAAGTGCATAGGCTGTGGAGAATGTGTCAAAAAGTGTCCGAAGGATGCCATCAGAATGGTATAACTTTAATATTGCATAAAGCGCATAGAATGGTGTCTATGCGCTTTATTTTTTGTCATATTGAAAATGACCTTCAGCTTCAAAAGAGCCGTATCAATACTTTATGGAGAACCGGATCCCGGGTCTCACTTTTTGTCACTTCCTGCGCCTTGAATGGCCATGGATTAAATGCTAAACTGTAAAAAGCACGTGTGAGTTAACACTGTGCATTGATGATGGTAAAATATGTAAAAACGTGATATGCTTTATTTGAGAGAATGTCGGAGGGAGTTACCTTGAAAAAAACTACACCCTTGCTCCTGATCTTTATACTCGTAGGTGTCATAGCAGGCGGGTTGATCGGAGACCTGTTCGGTAGGAGTATACCTTTACTTTCATACGGAAGGTCAATTGGTTTCGAACCCTTCACAGTGGATTTGGCAATTTTGAAATGGACAATGGGTTTGACCCTTCAGCTTAACGTCGCAGGCATTTTGGGGCTGCTGCTAGCCATGTTTTTGTTCAAGAGGTTTTAAGGATGAGAAGACTATTATTGGCATCAGAATCACCAAGAAGACGTGAATTGATTGGTTTGCTCGGGCGGGAAGTCGTCTGTGAGGGCGTGTCATTACCTGAACCAATGGGTGATTTTGAGACGCCGGAAGAAATCGTCATGGCGCTGTCCTTTGAGAAAGCCTGGAAAGCGTCTCAAAACTCAAAGTGGCACGACTATGTCATTATTGGCTCGGATACCATTGTCTGCCTGGACGGTAGAAAGCTTGGCAAGCCTGAAAATGAGGCAGAAGCTCATCAAATGCTGATGCTTCTCAGCGGGAGAACCCACCAGGTCTTCACCGGTCTCTGCCTGATCTGTCCGGAACTTGACTTTAAGATTGTCGATTATTCGGTGACTGAGGTTGAAATGGGACCATTCAGCGCCAAGAAGGCATGGTCCTATGTACATTCCGGTGAGGTTTTTGGAAAAGCCGGTGCTTATGCAATTCAAGGACTGGGGTCTTCCATGGTTAAAGAAATACATGGAGATTTTTTCACAGTTGTAGGTTTACCTGTTTATCTGCTGGGGCAGCTTCTCGAACATCATTCTCTCTAAATTATGGAGAGGAGCCGGTCCACGTGGTTATGAAGATTACCATGAAATCGATGCCAGAATGTGAACGTCCCAGAGAGAAAATGATCAAATCAGGAACAGCTGCCCTATCGAATGCAGAACTGATCGCAGCAGTCATTGGAAGTGGCAGCAGTCAGGATTCGGCGCTGACTCTGGCGCAGAGAATTTTATCTTTGGACCCAAAAGGGCTCAGTCATCTTGCAGCTGTAAATGTTGAAGAATTGTGCAGCTTACGCGGGATAGGCATTTCAAAGGCCAGTCAGATTATGGCCGCAGTTGAACTGGGAAAAAGAATTTATTCTGAGAAAGCGGCTGTCAAGGTGAAAATTGCAGGCCCTTCTGAACTCGCTGAGAAAATGATGGTGGATATGCGCCATCTGACTAAGGAAGTATTTAAAGTTGTCCTTTTAGATACAAAGAATCAAATTGTCTCAATTGAGGATATTTCTATAGGCAGTTTAAACGCTTCAATTGTTCACCCCAGGGAAGTATTTCAGCCCGCAATCAGAAAAAGCGCCAATGCGGTGGTTTTGATTCACAACCATCCCAGTGGTCATCCAGAACCAAGTCCTGAGGATAAACGGGTTACTGAACGTCTGATTGAAGCCGGACAGCTCATGGGGATTCAAGTTTTGGATCACATTGTCATAGGCGATTTGAATTACTACAGTTTTAAGGAGCACGATTTGATGTAGCATCTGGAAACTAACTGCATCAGACTTGGTGTCCTGTAAATACTAAAATGATTTTGGGAATTTACAGGACAAACAGGAAAATTAAGACATAACGGCGCCTGATCTCAGACGCTAAAATTAACCGACAGACAGGAGGAAGATCCGGGAAGACTTGTACCGTAATCCAGGCGGAGGTACCCGGATTCAAAGATTATGAAGTGGTTTGGTTTTATGACAAAAGATATTGGAATCGATTTAGGCACAGCTAATACACTGGTCTATGTGAAGGGTAAGGGCATTGTCCTGAGAGAGCCTTCTGTGGTAGCTATCCATTTGGACACGGGTGAAGTTTTGAGCGTTGGTCTCGAAGCTAAACAGATGATCGGCCGTACACCCGGGAGAATTGTGGCCATAAGGCCGTTAAGAGATGGCGTTATTGCTGATTTTGAAGTCACCCAGAAGATGATCCGCTACTTCATTCAGCAAGCCTATCCCAACAAGTCTATGCTTGCTGCGCCACGCATAATTATTGGTGTGCCGTGTGATGTGACTGAGGTTGAAAAACGCGCGGTCATTGAAGCGGCATTGGCGGCAGGGGCTAAAGACGCATTGATTATTGAAGAGCCCATGGCAGCTGCGATTGGGGCAGGTATGCCTGTCTCGGAGGCGACGGGGAGCCTGGTTGTCGACATTGGAGGAGGCACTACGGAAATCGCCGTTATTTCTCTGGGTGGAATTGTTACCAGCCGTTCTATAAGAGTCGCTGGCGATGCCATGGATGAGTCGATTGCCCAGTACATCAGGAAGCATTATTCACTTATGATTGGAGAAAGAACGGCAGAAGAAATCAAAGTGGCCATAGGCTCGGTGGAACCGGTAGATGAAGAAGCGGTATTTGAAGTGACTGGCCGCAATCTCATGACTGGCCTTCCGCGCAGTATTTTTGTCAAGGGCTCTGAAATCAGAGAAGCCCTCAGGGAACCAACGAATGCCATTATGGATGCCATTAAATCAACACTTGAAAAAACACCGCCTGAGCTGTCGTCGGACATCATGCTCCAAGGGATCATGGTCACCGGTGGGGGCGCGCTGCTTAAAGGCATGGCACAAAGAATCAGACGGGAGACAGGCATGCCGGTTCATATCGCAGAAGAACCGCTTGACTGCGTCGCCAAAGGAACGGGAATGGCACTGGATCATTTTGACGAATTGAAATCAATCATGGTAAACGCAAAGAAATATCGCTGAATGGGTGACTCGGATGCATGCTTATCCAAAATGGAAGAAAATAATTATCATAATAGTCTCCATTCTGCTTCTGACCTTTATGGGTATTTCGGCCGGCGGGCGTTCCAGCGTCTCAGTTGTCGAGAATCTTGTGGCGGAAGTCGTCTATCCTATTCAAAAATTCTTTTATGGTATTAATCAGTCAATAGGCGACCGCATAGAGCCTATCGCTGAACTTTACAAAAATGCGCGTGAAAATGAAGCTTTGAAAGAAGAGGTTGAGTCACTGCGAGCACAAGTCGTCTCCTTGACACTGGATCAGAGAGAACTGATCGAGCTTAGGGAATTGAAGGGCGCCTTGAGGTACGTGGAGACAGAATCCATACAAAACTTCGTGTCCGCATCTGTATTGTCAAAGGATCCGGGTAACTGGTATGAAAATTTTGTCATTGACGCAGGTTCTGAGGATGGCGTCACAAAAAACAGCGCAGTGATCAATGGGAGCGGCCTGGTGGGTATGGTGTACGACGTTGGAACGAATTGGTCCAAAGTCGTGACACTTATCGACAAAAGAAGCACGATCAGCTTTTCCTCAGTGGGCATCATAGCGCCCTATGACGGACAAATTATTGGGAGTGCGGACCATATCCTTAGAGGGCAGATTTTTGATCCAACCGCGAAAATGTCACCGGGGGATTTGCTGGTTACCTCTGGGTTGGGAATCTTTCCAAAGGGCATCGTCATTGGCGAAATTAAAGAGCTGATTGATAATCGTGACGCCCTCCTGCCCGAAGTGGTCGTCGAACCGTTTGTTGACTTTCAATCCATAAAAAAAGTAATGGTAATTCCGTCTGTAACGGTTGATACGGAGGCGGAGAGCGAATGAAGGCGTTTTGGCTGGTCCTGTCCTCTCTCTTGGTTTATCTGATTCAAACGACCTTCATTCTCAACTTCAGGTTTTATGGTGTGACGGCGAATCTGCCGTTGATCTATGTCGTCATGGTAGCGCTGCTTTTTGGCAATCGCGCCGGCCTGGTTGCCGCTGCCTTGTCAGGTCTCTTTCTCGATGTACTATACGCCCATGCGGTTGGTGTCAATATCTTTATATTTTGCACCATTGCGATTCTGATCGATCTCTTTGATGAGGCGCTGTTCAAGGACAATTCTCTGACGCCGCTCATGCTGATCGTACTGGGAACCGTGGTATATCACGTGCTGTTTTTAGCGCATGCCTATTTTTTCAATTTGCCAATTTTTGTAGGCAAAGTCTTTGCTGTCATAGCAATTGAATCGGTCTTTAATGCTCTGATAGGTTTGCTTCTGTACAAATACGTCATTCGCCGATGGTTTGGCTACGAACTGAGATAAGGAGCTTTACATTATGAACAAACGTCTGGCTGACAGAAAAAACCACATAGGACTCTTCTTTCTGATTGTCTTTGGTCTGATGATTTTTAGACTTGCGACCATAACGATCGTTGAAGGAGACAGCTATCTTGAGAAGTCGGTCAACAATCGGCTGAAGAAAATCCCGGTTTATGCCAAGCGCGGCGAAATTTACGACAGAAACGATGTTTTGCTAGCCGGAAACGTACCTGCCTTTACTTTGGATATCATGGCAAGCAGCCTTGAAAAAACCGAATTGAATCGCGTTAGTGTCGATTTGATGACTATGCTGGATTCCAGAGGAGAAAGCCATCTTGAGTTTCCAATTCGAATTGAACAGGGAAACTACACTTTCCGCTATGATGATGACAGAGTCAAGTGGCTGCTGGACCGCGGTTATCCTGACTATTTCACAGCGAAAGCTGTCCTGGACGACTACAGGGTCAAGGAGCAGCTTTCAGAGACACTCAACGACCAAGAAGCTTATTCCATCATGATCCAGAAGGGGATCATTTTACCCATCTCCATTAGTAAGATGAAATTTTGGAATGAGATTGAAAAAGAAAATTTTTTGAAGATGTATAGCCTCGAGCAGGAGGTTACGGCTGAAGAAGCATTCAAACTCATCAGAGCCCGGAGAGAATTTGGCATTGATGAGTCTTACAGTGATGATGAAGCGTATAAGATCCTGATCGTCAGCCATGCGCTTAAGGAAAAAGGTTATCTCAAATACGAGCCTATCAAGATTGCCTCGAATATATCCAAGGCTTCTGCCATTCAGATCAGCGAGCGTGCCATGGATCTCCCTGGCGTGAATGTCGGCGTCGAGCCAATACGGTCGTATCCCTACAAGAATGTGGCCGCTCATATTCTGGGCTACATAGGCAAAATCTCAAGTGAAGCTGAAATTTCAAAGTATGTCAACGAAAACGCCTATGACAAAAATCAACTGATTGGAAAAGTAGGTATCGAGGGCAGGTATGAGCTTGACCTCCATGGACAAAACGGATACAGATACATTGAAGTGGACGCTCTCGGGAAAATGGTGCGTGAGCTGGATGATGGCTACTACGGCTTAAATGTTGAAAATTCAAGTGCAGGCAAGGACATTCATCTGTCCGCGGACATTGAACTGCAGCAAGTCCTTGAAACTGCTTTAAAACATGGCATTGAGCAGATCAAAATAGGCGGTACGTTTACCAGTCAATACGGCAATTACAATTACAGCGAGGCTTTTCCAAATGCCAAGACAGGGGCTGCCATTGCGGTAGATGTGACAAACGGAGAGGTTCTTGCCATGGCGAGCTATCCGGACTATGACCTCAATCTCTTCTCAACCGGGATCACGTATGACGACTGGGATCAACTCTCTCCCGAGAATCCAAATGATCCGTTATCACCCAGACCGCTGTTTAACATTGCGACCATGACAGGTGTTCAGCCTGGATCCGTTTACAAGATGTCGACCGGTTTCGCCGCCATTGAATATGGTTTGAATCCTTATCAGAAGCTTTACAGTGATGGGTATATAGAAATTGGCGGGACGAGTTTTGGCTGTTGGTATTGGAACGGTTATAGGGGAAAGCACGGCCTGACAGACTTTTTCAGAGGTCTTGAAACCTCCTGCAACTATTATTTCTATAATATTTCCAGTGCCTATGACCACAGAAATCAAACGCCGTTGAATTACACCATGTCGACATCGGATTTTCTCGAAAAGTCCAAGCTGCTCGGTTTTGATGAAAAGACCGGTCTTGAAATTGAAGAGGTCAGCTACGGGATTCCAAATCCGGAGCAAAAGAGAATCAGTTTGGAACGGACTTTGAAATCCAGGCTGAGAATGCTTTTGCCGGAGTATTTCCCTGCAACGCTGATCAATTCGGAGGAAAAAACCGAAACCATTTTAACAACTATTATTGGATGGTCACAGGAAAATCCTGGTCGCGGGACCATTATCACAAGATTAAAGGAAATGGGCGTTGATGGCAGTCTGGGGTCACCGGACCGGCTCGCTGACATAGTCAAGTTTGATTATTTCAATCAGATGAAATGGCATCAGGGTGATACCTTCAACCTTTCTATCGGTCAGGGTGACCATAAGTATACGGTTGCTCAGTTGGCAAGGTATATCATGATCATTGCAAATGATGGCTATCCTTACGAATTGTCCCTGGTTAAAAGTGTAGGGGACGAGGCGGTTGATAAAAATTCAGAGGTTGAGCGGATTGCGCTTAACAATCCAAAGACCTTTGAATATCTCAGAACGGCAATGCTGAAGGTCACACAGGGCGAAAACGGGACAGCCAAATCGATTTTCAGGGGTTTTCCTGTTGGCGTTGGCGCCAAAACCGGAACGGCACAAAACCAGGGTAAAATTCCACCGGTTGACGAAGTCGCCTATTTCAAGACTTATCTTAAGCGGATCGATTCATCTTTGTCGCAGTCCAGTGTAGGCGAGAAAACGGCAGCCATTTTGTCGGACCGAAATGAAGAAGTCGCCCAGCTCAGAAAGCAGATTACAGGCGCTTCAAAAGAGGATGCTCCCGAACTTGAGAGCAAACTCAGCAACCTGATCAGTCAGGGGTATCTGACGGAAGCCAGTGCCATGCGCGCTGCAATTAAAGCTTTGAGTGCTCGTGGGCTCACAGACGCTAAAATCAATGAGTTCCGCCAAGACTATGACAACTTTGCCTGGTTTGTATCTTTCGCTCCTTATGACAATCCAAAAATCGCAGTCGTCGTCATGGTGCCTCAGGGTGGCCACGGGGGATATGCGGGACCAATAGCCAGGGAAGTTATTGGTGAGTACCTCGATATTGGACCTTTGAATGTTGGCACAACTTCTTCAGGCGGCGCGGAGCTGAATTCAAACTGATGGTCCTGTGAAGAATGAGAATGGATAATTGGCGATACTTCAACGAAAGAAGGTGGTTCAGTGAAGAAAAAAGTTGAATTCAAAGGCACCAGAGAAGGGATTATTCTCCAACTGGATTCTGAGTGCGATTTCGAAGAGTTGTTGGATGGACTTAAAGATAAGATCGAACAGGGAAAAAGTTTTTTTTCCGGAGCAACCGTCATTGGGATCGAAGGCAGAACATTAAACCGCAGAGAAAAAGAAGAGGCGGAAAAGGTCTTCAGCACCTCCGAGATTCAAGTCGCCCGTCTTGACTTTATAGAGCGATTGGGACATAATTCAAGTAGTGAAAAAGTCAAAACGGTCAGGGAAACCATTGAAAAATCTGAGCATCAATCTGATTCAGCAGTGAAGGAAAGCGTTGAAAAAGCGGTTGAAGCACCTTCTTCAGGCGGCAGTTCTGAAGGGGTGGCCCAGAGAAGTGATGATCAGGCTAAAATCGTCTTTGGAACCATGAGATCCGGCAGAAGCATTATTTATCCGGGACATGTGATCGTGGTTGGTGATGTCAATCCAGGCGCTGAGATCGTGGCGGAAGGGCATATAGTGGTGATGGGAACGCTGCGGGGTGTTGCTCACGCAGGCTCTGCAGGAGACAGCACAGCTACTATAACTGCTTTTAGGCTAAATCCTACGCAGCTGAGAATCAGCACGCTGATCACAAGACCGCCTGAAGGCGGACAGGCACCGGAACTGCCAGAAATAGCTAGAATCAGAGACGGCAATATTATGATTGAGCCGTATCTTTAAAAATTGGGGGACTGTTGAGATGGGTGAATGCATTGTAATAACATCCGGTAAGGGCGGTGTTGGCAAAACGACGACGACTGCCAATATTGGCGCCGGGTTATCATTGAGAGGAAAGAAGGTCGCGGTTATCGACGCGGATATTGGGCTTCGAAATCTTGACGTTGTTCTGGGACTCGAAAACCGGATCGTTTATGATCTGGTGGATGTCGTTTCAGGCAATTGCAAGACGCGTCAGGCACTGATCAAAGATAAGCGATTTGAAAATCTCTATTTGTTGCCGGCAGCGCAGACCAAGGACAAGGATGCAGTTTCTCAGGCTCAGATGAAGGTCCTCTGCGAAGAACTTAAACAGGAATTTGACTACGTTCTGGTCGATTGTCCGGCAGGGATCGAGCAAGGCTTCAAGAACGCCATTGCCGGTGCGGATCGTGCCGTCGTGGTTACGACACCGGAGGTGTCTGCTGTAAGAGATGCGGACAGAATCATTGGCCTGTTGGAAGCGGCTGAATTAAGAAATCCAAAGCTGATTGTCAACCGGGTTCGCCATGACATGGTAAAGCGTGGAGACATGATGAATATTGAGGACATCACAGATATTTTGGCCATAGAGATTATCGGCGTCGTTCCGGATGATGAAAAGATTATCATCAGCACAAATCGGGGCGAGCCGGCAGTCGCTACGCAGTCACTTTCCGGTCAGGCGTTCAGGAATATCTCAGCGCGCATAGACGGCGAAGAGGTTGCGTTTATCAATTTTGACCAGAATAACGGAATTTTTGACAAGTTGATCAAGTTGTTCAACTTCAGCAAGTAGAGGAGGGCTACTATGTTTGATCTTTTAAAATTCCTCAGTCGGCAGGAGTCGAGCAAAAATGTCGCAAAAGAGAGACTAAGACTTGTTTTGGTTCACGATCGCGCAAACTGTTCGCCGGAACTGCTCGATTTGATTAAAGAGGATTTAATCACCGCGCTGTCCAAACACATTGAAATTGACCAGGATGGCTTTGATATTCAGATAACTAAGACGGACGCCAGCAACAATGGACTGCCGGCACTTGTGGCGAATATTCCAATCAGGAGTATGAAGCGCAGCTGATCGTCAAAGTCGAAGGTAACAGCGTTGTCCGTAAACTGAGAGGAACTTTGACGGGCTGTATCTAAGCTTATGCTTAAGACTCAGCCTTTCTTTGCGAGGTGCGCCATGTTTAATCTAAAACTGTTTAAAAATATCGACTTAGGTCTCATCGCGGTAGTTCTCATGATTTTCGCGATTGGTCTGGTCATGGTCGCCAGTGCTACGGATTTTCACCTGGATGGCATGAACCGCAATGTGTTGATTCAAAGTGCCGCCTTTTTTATTGGGATTTTTCTGGCAGTCATCGTGATGATGGTGGATTACAGGATCATGGGCGATTTGCAGCGGGTGTTTTATGTATTGTCCATTCTGATCATGCTCACGGTCTACATTCCGGGGCTGGGTGTCAGGCAGTACGGCGCACTCAGCTGGATTGACCTGAAGATCATGTATTTTCAGCCGGCTGAAATTGCGAAGCTGGGGTTTATACTTTCCTTTGCGAAATTTCTCGAAAAAAAAGGTGGCAGGATTTCCAGCGTCAAAGATATACTGGGGATCATTGTGTTCGTTCTGCCCTTTTTAGGCATTCTGTTAGTTCAGCCGGATTTGGGAATGGCTTTGGTGTTTGTATTTATCACCATCGGCATGGTCTATGTCGCTGGGATAGACTTTAAACTGGTGCTTGCGGGACTCGGTGCTATGATAGTCGGCGCGCCGCTGGCCTATCAGGTTATGAAACCCCATCAGCGCATTCGGATTGATGCCTATCTGCATCCTGAGGACCTGTCACTGCCCGGGAATTACCACGTCATGCAGTCAAAAATTACAATTGGTTCAGGGCAAATGTTTGGCAAAGGCCTGTTTGAAGGCGTTTATCACCGCTCGGACTATCTGCCGGTCAAGGAATCTGACTTTATCTTTGCTGTGCTTGGGGAAGAGCTCGGATTTGTCGGCGGCGGTATTGTCATTGGGCTCTATTTTGTTTTTTTGAACCGGCTTATGAAAATGGCCAAGAAATCCAAAGATTTTTATGGTGAGCTGGTGATCGTTGGCATCACGTTTATGTTTGCGTTCCAGATTATTGAGAACATAGGCATGACGATTGGTTTGATGCCGGTCACAGGGATTACGCTCCCCTTCTTGAGTTATGGAGGCAGTTCAGTTATGACCTCCATGATTGCGGTAGGTCTGGCTTTGAACGTCTACATGCGCAGAAAGCGCAGCAGCTTTAATCAATAGAAATCAGTCATTAACCATTATGAAATAACCAAGAGTTAAACGGAGGAATTATGATAATAGAAAAACTTGACGCCATTCTGGACCTTGTGGAAAAGCCCGCACGCTATATTGGCATGGAGATGCACAGCGTCATCAAACCGGACAATGAGGTAAACGTTCGATTTGCCTTTGCCTTTCCGGACACTTATGAGGTGGGGATGTCTCATCTGGGCCTTCATATTCTGTATCAATTAATTAATAAAGAGGCAGGATTGCAGTGTGAGCGTGTGTTCGCGCCTTGGCCGGACATGGAGGCCGTTATGCGCTCGGCTGACATCCCGCTTTATACCCTTGAGAGTTACCGGCCGCTTTCTGAAATGGATGTGGTGGGCTTTACCCTGCAATACGAATTGTCCTATACCAACATTCTCAATATGCTTGAACTGGGTGGCATCCCGGTTTTGAGCGCAGACCGGGGCAATCATGATCCTGTGGTGATTGCAGGTGGGCCTTGCGCCTTCAATCCTGAGCCGCTGGCGGACATCATAGACCTCTTTGTTATTGGAGAGGGCGAGGAAGTCACCCTTGAACTTCTCAGACTTTATGAATCCATGAAGCCGAACTTTGACCGCAATGCCTTCCTGAAGCAGGCGGCTCAAATTGAAGGCATTTATGTGCCATCCTTTTATCAGGTTCGTTATAACGAAGACGGTACGCTGGCAGCGTTTGAGCCATTGGAACCTGGGGTACCTGCAAAAATCAGGAAGCGTCTGATGAAGGATCTGAATCAGTCTTATTTTCCGGATAAATTTATTGTGCCGTTTATTGATACCGTCCACGACCGGGCTATGGTAGAGCTGTTTCGTGGGTGTACCCGGGGCTGCAGATTCTGTCAGGCGGGCATGATTTACAGACCTATACGGGAGAGATCCGCGGATGAGGTTGTGCGCCTGTCTGAGACGCTGCTGTCGACGACGGGGTATGAGGAGCTTTCTCTGACGTCACTCAGTACGCTGGACCACAGTGAGATTCGTCCGACCATTGAAGCACTTTCCAAGTTGAACGAAGACGCTAAAATAGGCTTATCGCTGCCGTCTTTGAGACTGGATTCGTTTTCGGTTGAGGTCCTCAAAGAAATTCAAAAGGTTCGCAAAACAGGTCTGACCTTTGCACCGGAAGCCGGTTCACAGCGCATGCGCGACATCATCAACAAAAATGTAGACGAACAGGATCTCACTGAGACCATGCGTCAGATTTTCGAGCTTGGGTGGGATAAAGTCAAACTGTACTTTATGATAGGGCTTCCTTTCGAAACCATGGAGGATGTAGATGGCATAGCTGGTCTGGGCGATCTTGTGACATATGTTCACAAGCGCGTTTCCTCCGTTCATAAGAGTAAGGGCCTTTCAGTGACTGTATCTGCCTCTTGCTTTGTGCCCAAGCCGTTCACACCGTTCCAGTGGGAGCCCCAGGACAGCCTGGAGCAGTTTAAGGAGAAGCAGCGTTATCTGAAACAGCGCATCACAAATAAGAAAATTAAATTCAGCTACCACGACGCAGAGACGTCACGGGTCGAGGCTGTATTTGCAAGGGGTGACAGGAGAATTTCCAAAGGTTTGATCGAAGCCTGGAAAAACGGCGCGCGCTTTGATGGCTGGAATGACTATTTCAGTTATGAGCGCTGGACAGAAGCCTTTGAAAAGACCGGCATAGATATGGACTTCTATGCCACCCGAAAACGAAGCTATTCTGAGCTTCTGCCATGGGATCATATTGACGCTGGCGTTGACAAGCATTTTCTCGTTGCGGAGAATGAAAACGCCAAATCCGGAACGACCACACAGGATTGCCGTGATGGCTGCATAGGCTGCGGCGTCAACGTCTGCTGGGGAGGGCTTTGCTAATGGCGCTTTTGAGAATCGAATATACAAAAACAGGACTTCTCAGATACCTCGGTCATCTGGATATGGTTCGCCTATTTGAACGCGGATTGAGACGCGGCAAAGTACCTCTCTTATTTTCCCAAGGGTTTAATCCGCATCCCAAAATTGCATTTGCAGCGCCTCTCTCAGTAGGTTACAGCAGTGAGGCCGAGCTTGTGGAAATAGAGGTTGAAGAGGGCTGTGATGATCAGCAGCTCGAGACCGTGTTCCAAACGTGCTTCCCTGCAGAGGTCGCATACCGCAGACACCGTTTGGTGGCGCAGTCCAAGTCCCTGATGAGCTTGATGCGCCTTTCGGATTATCAGCTGACCTGGTCAGTGCCTGAAGCCTCTTGCCAAAGCGCCGTAGAGGCCATTGAAGGCCTTCCCGGCCTGGTCAGTTTGACGGCCATAAAAAAATCCAAAGGAAAAAAAGACAAAGAAATTGAGCTTAAGCCGATGGTTCACCAACTCAAACTCCTTGAAAAGGGTGAAACGACTGTCCGAAAAACTGTGACCGCTGCGGCAGCAGTGGAAGTCGCAGTTTGTGAACTTCGTCTGTTTGCCACTTTGGATGCCGGTTCAGAGTCCAACCTCAAGCCAGATCTGCTCATGGCGGCAATTGCCTCAAGTATTGGCCTCGAGGGTGAGGCGCCACTCCGTGTACACAGAACCGCGCTCTATGGAGAAGGCGGCAAAGCGCTGTTTGAAATGGAATAGGCGGCTATGAGATGAGAGAGGTTTATGTGGATTCTCATTTCTTGTTCAAGCGAACGGCTTTTGTAGAAGACGGCATCTTGCAGGCACTAGCTGTTGAGCCGCTGATCGCAGAGCCTCTTGAAGGCGCGATTTTTCTTGGGCGCATAACCGCCATAGTCGAATCCCTCGACGCTGCTTTCGTGGATCTTGGATTGGCACAGGATGCCTTTTTGCCGCTTCAGGACCTTCCGGAGCGACTGGACAGAAAGAGCCTGAAAAATGGATCCGAACTTCTGGTTCAGCTAAAAGCCGAGGGCGGGCGTTATAAAGGTCCCAAGATCACCGGAAAAATAGAGATTCAAGGGCGTTACCTGGTCTTGATGCCGGAATCCAAACAAAAATCAATTTCACGCAAACTTAAAGACAGCGTAAAGCGCGAGATCCTCATGGCGCAGGTGGACGCGGCAGTTGGTGAGCTTGGCTACATTGTCAGAACAGAAGGCGCGCTGACTCAGCCTGAATGGGTCGCCGAGGAAGCCGCACGACTCAGAAAAGACTGGGACAGACTGCAGCGATCCTATGTCACAGTGCGCAGTCCCAGATGTGTCGATCCGGGTCTAAGCGCTTCTCAAAAACTGCTTTTGAAGCATCTGTCCACACCGGATACAGCGCTCGTGTTTTCGAATCCAGAGGACGCGTTTGAGATGGAAGATTTTATGAAGAACTACAATCTTCAGGTAGACCTCGCTGCTTCTATCAAAGGGAAAAAACGCAATCCTTTCCTGTTCGAGGCGGCCCACCAGCTTGAAAGACAGATCCAGGCCCTTCTGGACAAGAAAGTAGAGCTGGGCGGCGCCTATATGATCCTTGAGGCCACAGAAGCATTTCACGCTGTAGATGTGAATGCGGGCAGCGCTGCAGGTGGGGCGCGGCAAACCATCGGCATCAAAAAGAAAATCAATCAGGAGGCTATTCTGGAATGTCTGAGGCAGCTTGAGCTCAGGAACATTGGCGGCATGGTTATGATGGACCTGATTGACGCCGAGAGTGAAGCTGAGCGTCAATTCTACAACGCCTTCTTAAAAAAGACATTGCAGTCTGGATTTTCGGGCATTTTCGCAGCGGAAGTCAGTTCATTAGGTGTGTTGAGCATGACGCGGCGAAGAATGGGCAGTTCTCTGTCTGAACTGATTACGGCGCCTTGTGGCTGCTGCGGCCAGGGACGGGTTTTGTCTGCGCCGGCTCAGCTGGACTTGATGCTGAAAGAGGCTGTGAGAACAGGTGAGCGAAGTCCGGCGTTTAGAGTCAGTTCGGGTTTGGCAAAGTTGATTGTAACGCTGGAGCCGTTGATCGCTAAGGCAGAACGGGACTTCCAATTTGAGCTTCGTTGGACGCTTGATGAGAGTCTGGATTTTTTATCAATTCAGTACAAAAAAGCCTTGTGAAATGAGTCAAGGTCGTATATAATTAGAACGATGTTCAGGCATCTAAGTATCGTTGCCTGAAAACCGCACGGGAAAGGCTTGGAAATGCACTGGCTGAGTCTTCGCAAACACTGAGTTGTTGACGCGAATGCATAGCTTGGGCTGCCCGGTCCGGCGAGTTCTCTAAGAGGAGGTGCAAGTTCATGTACGCAATTATTGTAACTGGTGGCAAGCAATACAAAGTTCAGGAAGGTGATGTTTTCAACATCGAGAAACTGAACGTGGAAGCAGGCGAAACTGTTGAATTCAACGAAGTACTCGCGGTTTCCGGAGACGAAGGCGTTACAGTTGGCAACCCGGTTGTCGCTGGCGCAGTCGTTAAAGCGTCTGTCGTTGGAAATGGCAAAGGCAAGAAGATTACTATTTTCAAATACAAGCGCAAAAAAGACTACCGTAAGAAGCAAGGACATCGTCAGCCATATACGCGCGTTCTGATCGAAAAGATCAGTTTATAGGCCTTTAATTATGGTCACCGCACGTGTAGTCTGGTCAGGCAGCAGGCCGGTCTTGTTTGAGATCGAAGGGCATGCCGGACAGGCGGATTATGGACAGGACGTGGTTTGTGCTGCTGTTTCAGTTTTGGGTCAGACAGCGCTTGTCTCCCTGGATGAAATCGCCGGAATTCACGATCTGGATTTTACGGTGGATGAAGGGTATCTGCTTTGCCGTCTGCCGCTTCATTTATCAAAAGCGCAGATGAGCACAGCCCGAATTCTGATTGAAAGTATGGTTCTGGGGCTTCGCGGCGTCGCGGAAAGCGCCCCGGATTTTGTTAAGTTGTTCACTGAGGAGGTGGAATCTGATGCTTATTAAGTTTAATTTGCAATTGTTCGCGAGCAAAAAGGGTGTTGGTAGCTCGAAAAACGGTCGTGACAGTGCGTCCAAGAGACTCGGCGTCAAGAGAGCGGACGGCCAGACCGTGACAGCGGGCAGCATTCTCGTTCGTCAGCGCGGCACAAAAATTCACCCGGGCAACAATGTTGGCCGTGGTGGGGATGACACACTTTTCGCGAAAGTTGAAGGTGTCGTTAGATTCGAAAGAAAAGGCAAAGACAGAAAGCAAGTCAGCGTCTACGAGGCGTAATACATCAAGCGCATGTTCAATGTCCATCTCACTTTTGTAGATGGACATTTTTCATCTAAATGGTTCATTGTGAAAGCAGGGGTTTTAAATGTTTGTAGATAAGGCAGAAATATTCGTCAAAGCCGGAAAAGGCGGAGACGGCAGAGTAAGTTTCAGGAAAGAGAAGTATGTGCCTGCGGGCGGTCCTGACGGTGGAGACGGCGGGCGCGGTGGCAGTGTCATTGCCATTGTGGATGAAGGCATGCGCACCTTGATGGACTTTCGCTATCTGAAAAAATATATCGCGGAAAACGGCGAGAACGGCATGAAAAAGAAGATGTTTGGCAAAGATGCCAAGGATCTTGTTTTTAAAGTACCCCCCGGCACCGTTATTCGCGATGCTGAGACAGGCAGAGTCCTCGCTGATCTTTTGAAGGCGGGAGATAGTGCAGTCATTGCGCGCGCAGGACGCGGCGGAAGAGGCAACGTGCATTTTAAGACGGCAACGCGCCAGGCGCCAACGTTTGCTGAACAAGGGACGTACGGTGAAGAGCGTTCGGTGATTCTGGAGCTTAAGATGCTGGCAGACGTCGGTTTGGTTGGTTATCCAAACGTTGGGAAATCAACTTTCTTATCCGCGACGACAATGGCTAAGCCCAAAATTGCCAACTATCATTTTACAACCTTGACGCCAAATCTGGGTGTGGTTGAGGTCATCAAAGGCAAGAGCTTTGTTCTCGCTGATATTCCGGGCTTAATTGAAGGCGCCAGTGAAGGTGTCGGTCTTGGCCATGAATTTTTGCGTCATGTAGAGCGGACACGTCTCATCATTCATGTTGTGGATGTCTCCGGCACAGAAGGACGTGATCCAGTCGAGGATTTTGACAAGATCAATCTCGAACTCGAGCGTTACAGTAAACTTCTTACCGAGCGCATACAAGTAATCGCTGCTAACAAGATCGACCTTTTGTATGAGCGGGAGGGACTGGATGCGTTTGTCGAGGCAATGTCGTCCCGCGGCTTTAAGGTGTTTCCAATCTCGGCTGCAACGGGCGAGGGCATCGACGCGCTGATGCATTATGTGACAGAGCAGCTGGACACCATTGAGCCGCCGGTGATCCACGAAATGGTGGATTCTCTTGCGGATGAGGCGGAGCTGGATCAAACCATCAGGTATAGAAGACACAATGAACTCTATGTGGTTGAAGGCCTGCCTATGGAAAGACTGGTCTATTCCACAGATTTTACTGATGTTGAATCACTTAGACGGTTCCAGGAAATTCTAAGGAAATCTGGTGTTATCGATGAACTCAGGAAAATGGGCGTTCAAGATGGCGACACGGTTCGTATCGAAACCGTAGAATTTGAATTCTATGACTAAGGCGGACAGAGCCTGTCCGAAAAACCTAGTTTGAAATGGAAAAGAGGAATATCATGTTAAAACCAAAACAGCGAAGCTATCTTAAAAGTCTTGCGAATCCTTTGAAACCGCTAGTGCACATTGGAAAGGAAGGCCTTTCCGAAAGCTTGCTCGCACAACTTGACGAGTGTCTGACCTCTCACGAACTCGTCAAGGTATCGGTACTTGAAAACAGCCAGCTTAGTGCAAAAGTAATTGCTTCAGAGGTCTGCGAAAAAACGCGTTCTGAATTTGTTCAGGCAATTGGAAACCGGTTTACACTTTACCGTAAGAATCATGAAGAACCGAAAATCCAATTGCCGAAATAAGGAGCTGTAGGCAATGGAGACGAAGGGCAAACGCATTGGACTTATGGGCGGGAGCTTTGATCCGATTCATTATGGGCATCTGGTACTCGCTGAAGAAATGAGGACCCGCTTATCACTGGATCAGGTGATATTTATTCCCGTGGGCCGAGCGCCCCATAAGCATGCTGATAAAATGACAATGCCGAGACAGCGCTATGAAATGGTGATGCTGGCAACTCTTGATCATCCCGATTTCGAAGTCTCTTCGATTGAGACTGACCGGGAAGGTGTCACCTACTCTCATGAAACAGTCTCTCAAATTGTCAGGGAAAGTTCGCCTGAGGATAAATTCTTCTTCATAGCAGGTGCAGATACCCTCATGGAGCTTGAGTCTTGGCGATCCGTTGAAACACTTTTAAAAATGGTGACATTCGTTGGCGCGGCGAGGCCAGGTACGGATCAGGCTGTACTTCTCCAGAAAATGGAACAGCTGCAGCAGCGGTATAGCGCCAGTGTAAAGATTGAAGAACTTCCTGAGCTTGACATATCCTCCACAGACCTGAGAAAGCGCATTGCTTTAGGGCAAAGTGTGAAATACCTGATGCCTGAAACCGTAGCACAATATATTGTTAAGCATCAATTATATCTCAAGGAGTCTTCACATGAAACCCTGTCAGATTGAGAGCCTGAGCCTCAGATTTCCGGTGCTTCAGGAGGATTACACTTTCATCTGTGGAAAAATCAAGCAAAAGCGACTTGCTCATACTCTAGGTGTTTTGGAAACTGCCTGTGAATTGTCCCAGCTTTACGGCGGCAATCTATTGGCCGTTTCAAGAGCTGCGATCTATCATGATCTGTTCAAAGGCGTTCAAAAATCCGAACTATTAGAATTGGGGCGCAGTCTAGGGTATTCAGCATCAGACAGTGTGGATGAACTTCCGGAAATTGCACATGGGCCAATCGCGGCTCTTTGGCTTGACCGTGAAGGGATCATTTCCGATCCTGTCATTTTAGATGCGGTCCGCTATCATACTGTTGGACGGCGTGATATGACATTGGAAGAAAAAATAGTCTACCTGGCGGATGCCATTGAACCGGGACGCGATTATCCGGGCGTGTCGGCACTTCGCATGCTGTCAAAGGAATCATTGGATAAAGCGCTGCTAATGTCAGTCAGCCAGACTCTTGCATTTATTCTCGAATCCGGCAGCCCAATACATTTCCAAAGTGTGGAAATGAGAAACGCGTTATTGTTAACGCTGGAAAAGTGAGGTCATAGAATGGGATCCAATCTAAGCTTGGCGGAGGAAATTGGAAAGCTGATCGACGCCAAAAAAGGCGACGATATAGTGATTTTGGACCTTCGCGGCATCTCGTCAGTTGCGGATTACTTTGTAATCGCTTCAGGCAATTCAGACCGGCAAGTGGTGGCAATTGCAGACCATGTTGAAGATGAATTGGCCAAGAACGGGATCTATACAAAATATAAGGATGGCATGAAAACCGGACGCTGGGTCGTCATGGATTATCATGATATCCTGGTGCATATTTTTCACAAAGAAGAGAGAGAATATTATAATCTCGAACGTTTGTGGAATGATGCCAAAAAAATTGTATTGAAGGTTGACAGCCAAGGGTCAATTCATTACAATTAATCGTAATAACATATTAGAAGCTGTCAAAATCAGTAAGCATAACCTCTTTTTCAGAGAGCCGGTGGAAGGTGTGAATCGGCATAGAGCGCGCTGAACTCATTTGACGTTAATTGCTTCAGGCTGATCTGCCAAATATGGATCAATGAGTGGACATGAATGTCAATTAGGGTGGTACCGCGGGCGATAGCCCGTCCCTAAAGATCAAAGCAATGTCCACTTTTTATTTTTTGTTGAGGGAGGGTTATTGTTGAAGTATCAATTCGCTGAAATTGAAGAAAAATGGCAGCGCCAATGGGATCAAGATGATGCATTTAAAGTGGTCAACAATCCGGAGGCCAAAAAGTACTATGCGCTCGAAATGTTTCCCTATCCGTCCGGAAAACTTCACATGGGACACGTGCGCAACTATTCCATTGGTGATGTTGTCGCCAGATTCAAAAAAATGCAGGGGTATAACGTTCTGCATCCAATTGGCTGGGACGCTTTTGGTTTGCCTGCTGAGAACGCGGCGATTGCAAATCAGATTCACCCTGATATCTGGACGAAGAGCAACATAGCTGAAATGAAAAAGCAGCTCAAGCGCCTTGGACTCAGTTATGACTGGGACCGTGAAGTGACGACTTGTATGGAGGATTACTACAAGTGGACACAATGGCTTTTCGTCAAGTTTTTCGAACAGGATCTTGTTTATAAGAAGAAGTCGCCGGTTAACTGGTGTACCTCTTGTGAGACCGTTCTCGCAAACGAGCAGGTCGTAGGCGGCTTCTGCGAGCGCTGTGACAGTCCGGTCGTCAAGAAAAATCTGTCACAATGGTTCTACAGAATTACTAATTATGCAGACCGTCTTCTTGAGGATATTGAGACCCTTCACGGCTGGCCTGAAAAAGTTAAAACCATGCAAAAGAACTGGATTGGCAAGAGTATCGGCGCTGAAATTGATTTTGCAATTGATGGGTTTGATCAAAAACTCAAAGTTTTCACAACCCGACCGGACACGCTCTATGGATGTACTTATATGGTACTTGCACCTGAGCATCCCTATGTCGCTGAATTGACAGCCGGTACTGAATTTGAGACACCTATCCGGGAATTTGTCGATCGTCTGGCGCGCATATCAGAAATTGAAAGGACTTCGACTGAGGCGGTCAAGGAAGGCCTGTTTACAGGCCGATACGCGATTCATCCATTGACAGGCAGCCTGATTCCTATTTACGTTGCCAACTATGTTTTGGTGGAGTATGGCACAGGCGCAATCATGGCTGTTCCTGCCCATGATGAGCGGGATTACGACTTCGCAAAGAAATATGGTCTGGAGATCATCGAAGTCATACGTCCGACAGATGCTGAAGGGGAATACCAACAGACACTCTTTACCGGTAAGGGCGTAATGGTTAATTCCGGACCATTTGATGGCCTGACCATTGAGGAGGGGACTCAGAAAATTGTTGAGCGTTTGGTAGCTGAAGGCTCCGGCAATGCAACGACTAATTTTAGAATCAGGGACTGGCTCGTGTCGCGCCAGCGATATTGGGGTTGTCCAATTCCTATGGTCAATTGTCCTGATTGCGGCATCGTTCCGGTTCCGGTTGAAGAACTTCCGGTCGTATTGCCAAGAGATGTCAAGTTTTCAGGGAAAGGTGAATCGCCTCTCTTAACGAGTGACACCTTCATGAATACCACTTGTCCAAAATGCGGCGGCCATGCGGTTCGCGAAACGGATACCATGGATACCTTCGTAGACTCTTCCTGGTATTTCTTGAGATATACAGATCCTCATAATGAGTCACTGCCTTTCTCCAAAGAAGCTGCCAGCTACTGGATGGAAGTAGACCAGTATATTGGCGGCGTTGAGCACGCGATACTGCACTTGCTCTATTCCCGTTTCTTTACAAAAGTTATGTATGATCTGGGTTTGTCGCCTGTCGGTGAACCTTTCAAGAATCTGCTGACTCAAGGCATGGTTCTGAAAGATGGCGCTAAAATGTCAAAATCCAAAGGGAACGTCGTCAGTCCGGACGAAATTATAGCCAAATATGGCGCTGACACGGCACGACTCTTTATTCTCTTTGCTTCACCACCAGAAAAGGATCTTGAGTGGTCTGATGATGGTGTGGACGGCGCACACCGCTTCCTGAACAGGGTTTTCAGGGCGGTAACTGACGAAGAGGCAGTCAAGGGCAGCGGTGAAATCGTTCTGACCCATGAGGATGAAAAGACGCTCAATTATGTCATGAACCGCACCATCAAAAAAGTCTCTGAGGACATTGAAGATCGCTTCAATTTCAATACGGCAATCAGTGCTGTCATGGAGCTCGTCAATGAGATGTACCGCTACCGTGAAAGTGCCAAAGATCGCTGGAATGCGCCGCTTTATGGCGCTGCTGCTGAATCGCTGATCAAACTTTTGGCACCGTTTGCACCGCATCTCATGGAAGAGCTTTGGAATGGGATGGGTAAAACTAGAAGTGTCCACGAAGTGTCCTGGCCAACCTATGATGCTAAAGCTTTGATTCTGGATGAGATAGAATTTGCTGTTCAGATTAATGGAAAAGTCAGGGAGCACTTGGTGGTTTCGAAAGACGCCACACAAGAAGAGATTCAAACAGCCGCCTTAGCTCTGGAAAAAATTTCAGAGGCACTTAGCGGAAAACAAATTGTTAAAGTTGTAGTCGTCCCTAAGAAACTTGTCAATATTGTGGTACGGTGATGACGATGAGTACAAAAATTAACCCAATCATACAGTCTTATATTCCACTGGTAAAAGGCATAGCTGCAACCTTTGGAAGCCGCTGCGAAGTGGTCCTGCACGATTTTACAGATCTGCAGCACTCCATAGTCGCTATTGAGAACGGCCATGTGACTGGCAGGAGCTCAGGCAGCCCTATGACTGAAGCATCACTCAAACTGGTTCAGAATGGTAAAGTTGATGAAGATATTGTCAACTACACCGGAAAGAGCGCAGATGGGCGTGTACTAAAGTCGACGACAGTATTTATCAAAGATGAGCATCTAAAAGTGATTGGTTGTTTCTGCATCAATTTTGACATTACTGAGCTCGTCGGAGCGCGTTCCGTTTTAAATGACATCATGAAAATTTCTGAGGATTTTCAGGAGCGTCAGAGTGATCCAAAGAACCTCAATGTGGTTAGTGTCGTCTTGACGGATCTGGTAAAAGAAACTTTAGATGAGGTTGGAAAACCTATTATCTACTTGTCCAAGGATGACAAGGTTATGATGGTGGATCGACTGGATCAGAAGGGCGCATTTCTGATAAAAGGCGCCATTGATTATGTCGCCAACGTCCTGTGTGTTTCAAGATACACCATATATAATTACCTGGATGAAATCCGGGAAACAAAATAGGAGGCGTTAATATGAGCGCAGTCATGAAACCTAAAGTTATTTCAACTGATAAAGCACCAGGTGCAGTCGGACCTTATTCCCAAGGCATGAATGCAGGTCCGTTCATCTATGTTTCAGGCCAGCTGCCAATCAATCCTGCAACGGGTGAGCATTACAAGGAAATCGAGCAGGCTGCAAGACAGTCCCTTGAAAATTGCAAGGCTATCGTTGAAGCCGGTGGCGGTTCCCTTGAAACAATTGTAAAAGTCGAGATTTTTATCCGTGACATTTCGCTGTTCGCAAGAATGAATGCGGTATACGCAGAATTCTTTGGCGATCATAAACCGGCGAGAGCCGCTGTTGAAGTTTCCAAGCTGCCGCTTGACGCCGTGATTGAAATTCAAATGGTCGCCTTTACGGGGACTCACTCATAACAAATAGAGAATATTGAGCGTGAAAAGGCAGTGTCCGTAATACTGGACACTGCCTTTATTTTATTTGCGTAAAAATGGAAAAATCAACTATTAACGTGGTTTAAAGGTCGACACAGGACGGCGGGCGCGTGTTGTTTGGGTTAAAGCCGGATGGGTTGTAGCCTTCGAAGAGGGTCTGCGTTTGGTTTTCTTGTTTAACTTAGACATAATCAGACGCCATAGCATCAAAGAAAGAATCACTTTAATGCCGAGGAGGACCAGTGCTTTGGGAGATGTATCAAATCTGAACCAGCTGTTGTTAAAAAGTGTTGTTTCCCCCAACGCGGATTTGTCACTGATTTCATTCAAAGTGATCAGCGGCGCTTCAGTCAGCAATATGCCGTTTATAAAATATCTGATTGTGCCAATACGCTGACCTTCCTTGACAGGCAATTCGAAATCCGGCATCATCTCAGTTTCGAAGGTGATCTCTTCAGGATTCAGCGTATTTGGAATCAACGCCTTTATATCATCCTCTGAATAAAGGGGAATTTTAACTTTCTTATTGCCGTTATATTCAAAGTAGCTGATCAACTCATTTTTGCTCGCAAAAGTGTGTGGGTTAAAATTTTCAAATCCGTAATCGATTAAAGTTCTGGTGTCTAGATATAAAAAATTACCTTGTGCTTTGAGAATGACGGAGATTAAATTTTTGCCGTCTTTGGTGGCGCTGCTGATGAAGCATTGTTGCGCTGCATTTGTGTAGCCGGTTTTTAAACCTGTTACGGCCTCATATTTGATGTTGATGGTCTGTCCGCGATAATCAATTTTATTGCCGGAACCGGTACCATATAAAAATCTGTTGCTGTTGGTAACATGCCTTTTCTCAGGCTGTTTATTGGTAGGTGGAATATCATAGCTTACTGTTTTCACAATCTCTCGAAGCTTTTCGTGTTTTATAGCTTCCAGTGCTATTCTCGACAGGTCATAAGCCGTTGTGACATGTTCCGGATCAGGGAGGCCATGCGGATTTGTAAAATGCGTATTCAGCGCACCAAGCTCTACTGCGCGTTGGTTCATTTTTTCAGCGAAAGCCTCAATGCTGCCTGAATCATAAATAGCGAGGGCCTCCGCAACATCATTCGCTGAAGCCAGCAATAGGGCGTATAGCAATTGTTCAACGGTCAGGGTCTCTCCCTCGATTATGTAAATGCGACTGCCTGTGGCCATGGGTGATTTTGCATCTATGGTCACGGTTTCATTCAGCTCGTGATTTTCCAGAATCAGCAGCGCAGTCATCAATTTTGTGGTGCTGGCTGGGAACATCAATTCATGACCGTTTTTCTCAAACAGCGTCTGATGACTGTCACTGTCTATGAGGATTGCAGATTGAGCGTTAATTTCTCCAGGGGATAAGGCAAAAGCTGCAGTGCTGGCGAAGAGTACAGTCAAACTGCAAAATAAGGTCAACACAGTAATTTTGAGTTTTTTAATGGTCATAGGACACCGTCCCTTGTGTTTTCTTAAAAAGTATTATAACATGGATTTGCTCATAGAAAAATAACAAAATATACCATATAAAGAAAATGGAGGGTTAAATGAGATCGATCACAGGTTTATTTTTATTGACTGTCCTTGCGGTACCTGCAGCAGTTTACCAGATCGGAGAACTGACTTCCTTTGAACTGAAATCTCTGGCGGCCGACACAACTGCCAATAGTGTCACTGAGACCACTAAGGACGGGGTTATAGGCTTCTCAGAGAGACATGATCCTTCGAGGTTAACCCTCCAACCAATAAATAATCAGCAAGAAATGGAGGCTGAGAAGAATTACGTCCGGGGTGAACAAAAAGTTGAAAAATTAAGCCCGTTGGAATCTGCTGACAAGAACAACTTGGCACTAACGCCGCTTCAGAGAATTAATACAATGTCTTTGGAGACATGGATGGAGATCAAAGGTATTGGCCAGGTCACCGCTGAAAGGATCCTCAAGTTCAAAAATGAAAATAAGGGTTTTGCATCACTGGATACACTGCTTGAAGTCAAAGGGATTGGACCATCAAAATATGCGGCGATTCTGGAATGGCTTGAGCGACAAAATGAAACACCGGATTGACTCTGCTTTTGGTTTGGTTCAATTGTCTATTATGGTCAGACAACTTGAATACATCGAGAAATTGAATGTGTATTGTAGCCGTTAGTTTGATATAATTAACAGGATAACGCAATAAATGACTGGAGGTGGCTGCCATGGAAGCCAAACGTTTAACACAACTCAGCAACAGCTCTGGCTGAGCGGCCAAAATTGGGCCGGAAACCCTGGCACAAGTTTTGTGCCATTTACCAAAATTCGAAAGCGACCGCCTGCTTGTCGGTCTTGATACGTCAGATGACGCTGCTGTTTACAAGTTGAATGAGGAAACGGCATTAATTCAGACACTTGATTTTTTCACACCAATAGTGGATGATCCCTATCAATTTGGTCAGATCGCGGCTGCAAATGCGCTCAGTGATGTCTACGCCATGGGCGGCGTACCGCTGATCGCGCTAAATATCGTGGCCTTCCCCAATTGTCTGCCTATTGAAGTGCTCGGTGAGATCCTTCGAGGTGGTGCAGATAAGGTTAAAGAAGCAGGTGCTTTACTTGTAGGGGGACACTCCATAGAGGACAACGAGCCCAAATACGGCCTGTCTGTGACTGGGACTGTCCATCCTGAAAAGGTACTCGCCAATTCTACAGCCAAACCTGGAGATGTTCTCATACTGACCAAACCTGTTGGATTGGGGATATTAAATACATGCATTAAGGAAGAATTGCTGGATCAGTATTTGGTGGAAGAGGCCATCCGTGTCATGGCGAATCTCAACAAAGTCGCTGCAGAATTGATGATTGAGACAGGTGCAAATGCCTGTACGGATATTACCGGATTTGGATTGATAGGTCATGCGCTTGAAATGGCGGAGGGCAGCAAAGTCAGTATTGAACTTGACAGCCATATTGTCCCCGTCATGGAAGGTGCTCTTGAAAATGCCCGAATGGGTCTTGTTCCGGCGGGTACCTACAAAAATAGGGACTATGCCGGCAAACGAGTCAGGATTGATCCTACCATTTCAGAAGCTATGATAGACGTGCTTTTTGACCCTCAGACCTCAGGCGGACTTTTAATATCTCTGGAGCCTGAACGCGCTCAAATTTTGGAAACTCTGTACGGCGAAAAGCTTCAAACGGCCTTTGCAAGAGTAGGCAGGGTTACAGAACGTCAAGACGTCGCACTCATTGTCCGACCGTAAGTTATTGAGAAAATTGGCCGACCGGGCCATAGTTGAGGTGTCTGTTGTGAGAAAGAATTTATTGCGTGCAATTCCGAAAGTGGATGAACTTATAGCGAACGAGCAGGTTCAAGAGCTGCTTGAGTTTGTGCCTCGCAATCTGGTACTGGAGGTAATCCGGGAGGCTCTGTCAGAGCTCAGACAATTGCTTGTCAGCGTCGAGGAAGATGCGCTGCCGGAGAGTCTGGATTTGTCTGCTCTGATTAAAACCATATCAGAGGAAGTAGACAAGCGAAATGGCTATCATTTAAAACGCGTCATCAACGCCACAGGGGTTGTCATTCATACCAACCTTGGAAGATCCCTGCTGGCCCCTTCTATTGCTCAGCACTTAACAGAGGTGAGCTGCTATTACTCTACTCTGGAATACGATCTGGAGACCGGGAAACGCGGCACGCGCTATTCACATGTCGAGTCGCTGCTGTGCGAACTGACTGGTGCGGAGGCGGCTCTCGTCGTCAACAATAACGCAGCTGCCGTCATGCTGGTGCTGTCGACATTATGTGCCGGCAAAGAAGTTGTAGTATCCAGAGGACAGCTTGTCGAGATTGGCGGGGCCTTTAGAGTTCCAGATGTCATGAGGGCCAGCGGGGCTGAACTGATTGAAGTCGGGACAACCAACAAGACCCATCTGAGAGATTATGCCGCAGCCATTGGAGAGCGAACGGCAGCGGTATTAAAAGTGCATACCAGCAATTACAGAATTCTCGGATTTACTAGTGAAGTTGAGATGGAGGCACTTTCCGGTTTATGTCACGAAAAGAACATCCCGCTGATCGAAGATCTTGGAAGCGGTTCATTGATCGATTTTTCACAATTTGGGTTGATGAAAGAGCCTACCGTCATAGAAAGTATGAGCGCTGGCGCGGATGTAGTAACCTTCAGCGGTGATAAAATGCTCGGAGGTCCACAAGCAGGCATTATTCTCGGGCGAAAGAACTGGATTGACGCCATGAAGAAAAACCAATTGACCAGAGCTTTGCGCGTGGATAAAATGACACTCTGCGCGTTGGAAGCGACATTAAAACTTTATAGAGATCCGGAAGCTGTCCGCCGTGAAATTCCTACTGTTCGCATGCTGACGGAACAGCAGGCAGATATTTTACCAAGAGCAACTGAATTGCAGATGCAGATTGAAGCGCTGGGAACAGCCTATGAGGCGGCCTTGTATGAAACCGCCAGTGAAGTGGGCGGTGGTTCGCTGCCCCTTGAAAAGCTCCCAACCTGGGCTGTTTCTGTCAAGCATGCAGAACAGTCCACCCAGCGGCTGACTGAGGCGCTAAGGGCCAGACGTCTGCCGATTGTTGCACGTGTTACGGAGGATCGATTGATCTTCGATCTCAGAACCGTTCAAGTCGGCGAGGCAGAAGAAATTGTTAGGGCGCTTCGAGAGCTGATGTAAAGGAGAATCATAATGGCACATGTCATCATAGGCACCGCCGGTCATATTGACCATGGGAAAACGAGTCTGATCAGAGCTTTGACAGGTATTGAAACAGACCGTTTTGAAGAAGAAAAGAGAAGAGGCATCACTATAGATCTTGGTTTCGCCTATTTTGACCTGCCAAGTGGCCGCCGCGCAGGCATCGTGGATGTGCCGGGCCATGAGCGATTTATACGCAACATGCTGGCAGGTGCCAGCGGCGTGGATTTGGTCCTGCTCGTTATTTCCGCGGAAGAAGGTGTGATGCCGCAGACTCAGGAGCATTTGGACATCCTGTCCTTACTGGATGTCAAAAAAGGTATTGTTGTTTTGACCAAATCAGATCTTGTGGATCCGGATTGGCTTGATATGGTCCGGGAGGAAATCAGAGAGAAACTGAAGGGCAGTTTTCTGGAAAAGGCGCCTATGATGAGCGTCTCATCAGTTACCCGTCAAGGGCTGCCCGAATTGGTTGACTTGATTGATCAGATGCTTGAGCAGATAGAACCAAAAAAAATTCAGGAAACCTTGAGGCTGCCTATTGATCGCGTGTTTACCATGACCGGATTTGGCACGGTGGTCACTGGAACTCTGGTAGAGGGTATTCTCAAGGAAGGAGATCCGGTCGAAATTTATCCTAACGGAAAAATGAGCCGGGTTCGAATGATTCAGGTGCATGGTGAAGCTGTCAAGGAAGCTTTTGCAGGACAACGTGTCGCTGTGAATCTGGCGGGGCTGACCAAGGCGGAAATTCACAGAGGTGATGTGCTGGCTAAGCCGGGCAGCCTTAGAACAACTCACATCATTGACGCAGCAATGAAGCTGCTGGAATCAACAGAGCGCACTGTTCATCACTGGATGCGCGTGAGACTGTATCAGGGGACTAAGGAAGTCTTGTGCAGAGTGGCTCTCCTCGACAGAGAAGTGTTGAATCCCGGAGAATCGTGCTTTGTTCAGCTGCACCTCGAGGAAGAAGTTGCATTTAAGTATGGCGATCATGTGGTGATCAGATTCTATTCCCCGCTGGAGACTATCGGCGGGGGCATTATTTTGGATCCTAACGCGCACAGGCACAAGCGATTCAAAGAGGAAGTCCTGGATCAGCTGGCGCTGAGGAGTCTTGGGGACAGCCGCCAGATTATTTCGGACCTCATTTTCAGAGAAAGCGCTTTGTGTCCGGATATGGCGGGGCTGACAGTCTCATCTGGCCTGCCGCCCGCGGAGGTGGCCTCATTAATCGAAACGCTGCTGAGTGAGGCAGAGATCCTTCAAGTGGGGGATTCTAAATTCGTTCACGCTGCGTTTATCGAAGAACGTGGAGAGGCGCTGATACGATTATTGAACGAGTACCACCTGAAAAATCCGCTTAGAGCCGGGATTTCCAAGGAAGAAATTCGAAGCAAGCTTTTTGCCGGCATGAAAGGCCGCTTGTTTGATGACATCTTGAATCTTTATCTTCAAAAAGAGATGATCAAGGTCAATGGAAGTACGGTTATGCTGACAGGCTTTGAAATTGAACTTTCGGGTGCGCAAAATGCCAAAGCTGAAGCGCTGCTCAGACTCTATAAAGAAAGTGGCTATAATGTGCCAAATTTACCGGACGCCCTTGCGCAGTGTCAGTTCAACAATAAGGACAAGGATTTGGTAGAACTGATCTTTGAACAAGGCAAGTTGGTGAAAATCAATGATGCGATTGTACTGGAACGCGCGTATTTTGACGAGGCCAAAGATCGCCTGGAGTCACATTTTAAAAGTAATGAAACGTTGAATTTAGGCGATTTCAGGGATTTGCTGCAAACATCGAGAAAAGTTGCCGTTCCGCTGCTTGAATATTTTGATGCGAACAGAATTACGGTTCGGGATGGCGATGTGCGTCGTCTGCGCAGGACAAACGGGTAGAGATCATGAATACCAAAACGGGGATGGTGGCATATGGACGAAAAATTACTGGTCGTGGATGATGAGCCAATTCTTTTGAAAGGTTTGAAATTCAGCCTTGAACAGGATGGTTACCAGGTGGAAGTAGCCGTAGATGGAAACGAAGCCTATGATAAGATTTTGGAGAACGACTACGATCTGATCGTGCTTGATCTGATGCTTCCAGGCATAGATGGACTCGAAGTTTGTAAACGCGTCAGAGAGACTTCCATGGTGCCTATCATAATGTTGACAGCGAAGGGCGAAGATTCAAGCAAGGTTTTGGGACTTGAGTACGGCGCAGATGATTATCTGACAAAGCCATTCAATATTCTTGAACTTAAGGCGAGAATCAGGGCGATCCTTCGCCGCGCCAGCTTTGCAGATCAAAATGTTACGACGAGCCAGCTGAATGTCGGGGATTTCAGCATTAATACCCTGGGCAGAAAAGTGTCCATTCAAGGCAGAGAGATTAATCTGACTGCCAAGGAATTCGATCTGCTGCTGTTGTTAATCCTTCAAAGGGATAAAATTTTCTCGAGAGAAGAGCTCCTCGAAAAAATTTGGGGCTATGAGTACTTCGGGGATGTTCGTACGGTGGATGTTCATATTAGAAGACTCAGAGAGAAGATCGAGGACAATTCCTCTGCACCTCGTTATATTATGACGAAATGGGGAGTCGGCTATTATTTTAACGAAGACTAGACGCTTTATCAGCATCCGGTGGAAGCTCGTCTTCACTTACCTGATTCTGATGTTCATAACTATGCTTCTGGCCATTTCCTTCATTGGGAGCACACTCCGGACCACCTATATACGCGACAGGAACATTAGTCTGCTGACACAAGTGAACATTCTGTCCAACCAAATAACACCAAATTTCTATGGCATACAATTGGAAAATACCCGTACTTACTTGCAGGATCTGATCAAGGGCTATAGTCTCGACATCAATGCGAGAATTTTGCTTCTGGATAATAATGGAACGGTTTTGATTGACTCTTATGACGCCATGCTGGGTCAAAATTTTAATGCCTTGACCGAGGTTAAATCAGCGCTGGAAGGTTACGATTCAAATCAAGTCTATAGTCTGCCAAGTGGTGAAAACGTCATGTATGTCGGTGTGCCAATCTCTGACCGGAATGAAGTGATGGGGGTTGTTCTGGCATCGTCGTCTATTGATGATTTGCTTCAAAATGTCAATTTGACACTCAAGCGCGTCGCGCTTCTGTCCGGCATTGGACTCCTGTTTACGGGAATGGTGGCGTTTCTGTTTGCCCAGGTCATTGCGTCGCCAATCGAAAAGATGATTCAATTGGTACGTTCATTTTCCAGGGGCAATTTTGGCGTCTCTATCAAAATTGAAGCCAACGACGAGATTGGGCAGCTGGCTGAATCGTTCAATGACATGGCATCAAAAATCAATCAGGTGGATGAGCAGCGCAGAAAATTTGTATCCAACGTCTCTCACGAACTGAGAACGCCGTTGACCTCAATGAAAATCATTTCTGAAACATTGCTGCATCAACCTTCCTGGGATGAAAGCGTGTATAGGGAATTTATGCAGGATATTGATGGCGAGGTATCCCGTCTCAACCGAATTGTGGACAGTTTGCTCTATCTGGTGGATCTCGAACGGGATGAGCTAGTGCTGGAAACTCAGATCACCTATCTGAATTATGTGGTTCAAAATGTGGTCAGAAATTTAAAGCCTCTGGCGGATCAAAAGCATATTCACATTGACGTTGAGGAACGGGATCGCCTGCAGTTTCACATGGACCAGGGGAAGATTCAGCAGTGTCTGATCAACCTTGTAAGTAATGCCATCAAATACACACCGGAGAATGGAAAAATCAGGATTTCTATTTACAGAGAAACCACCGATGCCTGCATTACAATTACAGATACGGGTATAGGCATTCCTGAAAAAGATCTCAGTCACATCTTTGACAGATTTTACAGGGTAGATAGAGCAAGGGCGAGAACGACTGGCGGAAGCGGTCTTGGCCTTTCTATTGCCAAGCAGATCGTGACGCTTCATGGTGGAGATATTCAGGTCTCAAGCGCCATCAATACCGGTTCAACCTTTACGGTTCGGCTTCCTATCAGGTATTCGGGGGTAGGCGCATGAAAAAAATAATGATTTTAACCCTGCTGATCTTTGCTGGTCTGGCTGGCGTCTTCAGCTTATATCAGTTTTTTTCCAACTCAGCTATTGCACAAACGGAATTGCCGCCTGAACTCGCTATTGACCCGAAACCGACAGACATGAAAGTCAGGGTAAACCTCTATTTTCCATTTGATAACAAACTGAGAATTGAGGAGCGCATTGTAACGGTGACACAAGAACGGCTTGAAGAGGCCATAGCAAAAGAGCTACAGAAAGGACCCAAAAATCTCGCCTATACCAATCTGTTCAGCGGAGAGGTTCGCATTTTGGATGTTCGCGTCAGCAACAACATTGCTTACGTTAATTTATCCGAAGCGTTTCTGGAACAAAGCTATGTTGGCAATGAGAAAAGCGAACTTTTTGTCTGGTCCATTGTCAACTCGTTCTCAGACGTTGATGAAGTCTACCGCGTCCAAATCTTGATTGAAGGCAGACGCAGGGATGTCCAGGTTGGGAACTCAAACCTTTATCAGCTGCTGACAAGGAATACTTCATTTATATATGAGGATCGCAGATATCCGTCCAACAGTGTTATAGAATTCATTGAAGCAGTGTCTGACCGCCGCTATGATCTGGCATATACCTATTTAACTGAGGAGAGTCAGGAAACTTATAACTACGAAGACTTCAAGTTGGCTGTAGAAAGCCATTTCGAGACCTTCAGCGGATTCAGGAGGACGATCCATTTTACACAGGGATTTTCGGATTCCTGGATTGTCTATGTCAAGTATGACAGCGCAGACAGAACAGACGAGGAAAACACCACCAGCAGATTTGACCTTTGGGAGGTCGTTCAAGTTGGTGAGGATTGGAAGATTATCTTTAATAAATAGACTGGCTCGCGGACGACTTTGACGAGCGGTTACAATAAAGCCTTGCTTTAATGAATAAAAAGAAGAGGAAGTCAGTGCGTTAGGCCTAAAGGCCAAGCACCGACTTCCTCTTCTTTTAAAAAAATTTTTGGCGGGAGTACGTGGGAATCGAACCCACCCGAGAAGCTCTGAACTCCTCACACTGGTTTTGAAGACCAGAGGACACACCAGCACCCATCTACTCCCAGGATAGGCACGAAATAAATTATATCACAGGGATCATATCCCGGCAAGGTTAATTATGGCTTTTTCTTCTTGCTTGTCATCTTGGACTCTTCGCCCTTCAGAAGCTTGCGAATGTTTGAATGATGTCTGAAGACGACCAAGATCCCCATCAAAAGAGAGGCAATTTGGTAAACCGGTGAAGGTTCAGTGAAATAGACCAGGATAGGGAATAAAACAGCCGAAATAATGGAAGCCAGTGACATGTAGCGTGATATAAAAAGAATGGTGAATTGAAGTGTGATTAAAATGATGCCGATCAAAGGCGCTGTGCCAAAGATCATACCTGCAGACGTTGCGACACCCTTGCCGCCCTTAAACTTAAGTGTGGCGGGGTAGCAGTGGCCAATGACAGCAAATAGTGATGCGACTGCGGCAGCTTCCTGGCCGGCGAGAGCGTTTCCGATTAATGCAGGAACAAGCCCTTTCAAGAAATCCCCTATAAAGGCGACGATACCAGCTTTTTTTCCGAGGACGCGGTAGACGTTTGTAGCGCCTGTATTGCCGCTGCCATAGTTTCGAATGTCGATATGCCCCATCATTTTGCTGGCAAGATAGGAGCAAGGTATGCAGCCGAACGCATAACCGAGTAATGCAAACCCTATGAGTGATATTCCCGATAGGGTAAATAGGCTTTCTGTAGCCATAGGACACCTCCTGACTCCGTCAATTTTAACACATTCAGCTCCTGTACTCCAGATGAAAATGTGAAGGAACACCATTATTATCCGGCAAAATTTAAGTTGGGATTCAGTGCTTCAAAGTAAGCAAGTGAATGAGGCAACAGGATTAGGGTATCATTATTTTATCCGGCGATCAGGCTGGATCTTCATTTAAAAGAGGGCGGGCGTGAGAATATGGAATTCATCATGGAGAGAAAATTAAGAATTGGCATCAGTGCCTGTATGTATGGTTCAAAAGTGCGTTACAACAACAAGGGCTGGGATATGCTGGAACCTCTTGGGAGAGAACGCAGCGATTTCATCTGGCACCCCGTTTGTCCGGAAGTGCTGGCGGGACTGGGTGTGCCAAGAGATGCCATCCGCATCTCCGGTCCTAGCGGAAGTGATGTTTGGACCCACCAGGCCAAAGTGGTTTCCTCAGGTGGGAAAGAAATCAGCAAAGCACTGATGAACAGCAGTGAATTTTGTATAAAGCTTCTGAAAGAGGCTAAAGTGGATGCGTTCATTTACATGGAAGGCAGTCCGTCCTGCGGGGTTTACAGAACCACACTCAGGGATAAACGATTGGGCAAGCCGCCGGGTGTGTTTGGTCACAAACTGCTCGAGGAAGCTTTTTTCCTGATTCCTGCAGCGGATCTGCAAAGTCCTCTGAGGTGGTGGGACTGGCGCAGGCGTCTGTATGCTTTTGCATGGTTGAAAGATGCTCCGCTGGAAAACAAAGCGGATTTATATGCGATCTGGCACAGAATGAAATTTGTATGCCAAGAGGTCGATCAGGTCAATGCGAGGGCATTCGGACACCAAATTGCGAAGTTGGAAGATTCACTATCCAAGGAGAGATTGGAAGGCCTTCGCTTTGATATTCTCATGATGCTGCGCAAGCCATCTACACCAGCCAGAATTAAGAACATGTTATGGAAAAACTATACCCATGTCCGTAAGAAACTTGGATATGACATTGAGGGAATTTTGAAGCCGGAGGATGAGCGTGGGATAACCAAACTGGCAGAGGAGTTAATTCTCATGGAGCGGATCGCTTATGAAAATGATGTTCTCATGGGAACGACGCCAATCAGCAATCGTGGCCGCAAAGGACGCTGATTGGATAACCGAGATTTGTTTTGACTTAAGTTGCAAGGTATTCAAGGAAAAGTGAAGGTGAAAGGGGGGAAGGCTGGTGCCGCTGTGAGCGTAAACTCATTGGAGGGTGTCGGCCTGACGCTTTGAAAGGATTACTTCTGCTTTACAGAGATTTTCGTTTGGAAGATCAAACCGCCCTTTTCAAGGCGCTTGAGGAAACTGATGAATTGGCGATTTTGTGGATCTATGATGAAAAGGAAGAAGGAATCCCGTGGGCGCTGAGGGCGACCAGTCATGGTTTGCGGACCAGGCTGACGGCGTTTTGGCATTTTAATGAGTTGCTGAAGACCATAGGCCATCAAGCGTTTCTGGTTGTGGGTACCTATAAAGAAGTGCTGGCGGCTCTGAGGCAGCAGGTGTATCCTTATGACGCCATCTATTTCAACCGTTTCTATGATCACGCAGGAAAAGCAATCGAGGCAGAAGCTGCAGCGACTGGCGCAAGGGTGTGCCCACACGAGGATATCATGATCTTTCGTCCCTCAGAGATTTTAAAAAAGGATGGGACCTCATATCAGATGTTTACGCCTTACTACAGACAATGGCTGGATCGGTTTATCCGTACTCCGGTTTCAGGTGAGAAACCCGAACTGCAGATTCGGGCAAAATCTGCCGGCGTGACGAGTGCGTCGTTGACTCATGTCTTGGAACCGGTGTCGGAAATTGATCTGGAACCTGAACATCCAGTTCTAAAGGGCGGGTACAGCCTCATGAAATCGAAGTGGCGCACTTTTCTGGAGGATCGCCTGATAAAGTATTCTGAACACCGCGATTTTCCGACGCTGCAGGGAACCTCCGGCATGTCGGTTTACCTCAATACAGGCATGCTCTCCCCCCGTCAATTTGTGTCTGAGCTCATTCAGTACCCGGGGCACGAACCTCTGCTCAGGCAGTATGTTTGGCGTGAGTTTTATATGCAGCTTTTAAGTCACCACCCTCATGTGCTGGATTCAGCTATGAGACCGGAATATGCCGGGGTACGCTGGGAAACGAACCCTGATTATTTTGAGGCATGGCGTCAGGGGCAAACCGGGGTGCCTATTGTGGATGCCGCAATGCGCTGTCTGAATCATGAAGGCAGGATGCATAACCGTTTGAGGATGGTGGCTGCCTCTTATCTCGTCAAAGATCTTCACGTCAATTGGCAGCTTGGGGAGCAGTACTTTTTCGAACAACTGGCAGACTCTGAACCAGCACTGAATAATGGCGGATGGCAGTGGAGCGCTTCAACCGGGACTGACGCCCAACCCTATTTCAGGGTATTCAACCCATGGCAGCAGTCCTTGCGTTATGATGAAGCCGCGACGTTCATGAAAATGTGGCTGCCTGAGGTTCGGAGCGCACCTGCGGCACTGTTTCACAAACCTGATGGTCTTGCGGTTTTTGGCTATCCCAGGGTGATTGCAGATCACGGGGCATCGGTGAGAATGACGAAAGCCCTCTATCAGGAGGCCAGGCAAGGGTATTTTAGTAATAAGGAAGATAAATAGCAGAGGAAGCACATGGAGATTACGACAATTGGGAATAATGCCAATTGTCGTAATCTCCATTTCGTTTCGCTGCAAACGCGCTGTATTGATGACAAACCAAAATTTTAAAGCCTGAAACACCTCCGGTGTTCACAAATTGTTTACATTTGAGTTGTTGCAAGGCTTCAGAGGACAGGATATAATTCATCTGAGTATTACCAATTAGAGGTGGATTATATGAACGCATTATGGATTGCGGGGCTAGACGTGGGATCAACGACCTGTAAGATGGTTGTGATGGATGAGAACCGTAAGATCCGATATCAAGAGTACAGACGCCACATGTCTGATATTAAAGGCACGGTTAAAACTATGGTCACTGAGGTGTTTGACACCTTTGGAGATCTGGAGTTAAAGTTCAAGGTCACGGGTTCCAGCGGATTGCTGATCAGTGACCTTCTTGGCATTCCCTTCGTTCAGGAAGTCATTGCCGGCACCAAAGCAATTGAGGTGCTGTATCCTAAGACGGACGTCGCAATTGAACTCGGCGGAGAAGACGCCAAAATTACTTATTTTGGCACATCCTTGGAACAGCGCATGAATGGCGTATGCGCCGGCGGAACCGGTGCCTTTGTAGATCAGATGGCCTCGCTGCTGAGTACGGATGCATCAGGCCTGAATGATTTGGCGAAAAAGTACAAGGTCATTTATCCTATAGCCTCACGTTGTGGCGTTTTTGCTAAAACGGACATACAGCCTTTGCTCAACGAAGGGACACCAAAGGAAGACATTGCGGTTTCGGTGCTTCAGGCGGTGGTCAACCAAACCATAAGCGGACTGGCGTGCGGCAAGCCTATCAGGGGGAATGTCGCTTTTCTTGGTGGCCCGCTCTATTTCCTTTCCGAACTTAGACGCCGGTTTGTGGAAACTCTGGGCCTTAAGCCTCACGAGATTATCTTTCCGGATCATGCCCATTATATGGTGGCTATTGGTGCCGCTTTGGAAGCGGAAGCGGTTGAATCGACGCTGCATATGGGCGCGTTGATTAATAAACTCCCGGAATTCGAAATGAAGGACGAGGAGCAGATCCCTGAACTTGAGCCTTTATTTAAAGACACTTCGGACCTCGAAGCCTTTAGGACGAGACACAGACAGGCTACCGTGGAAAGAGCCGACCTCAGCGCAGCCAGAGGACCAATTTTCCTTGGCATTGACGCCGGATCCACCACGACAAAAGTCGTTGCAATAGATGACGATCACAGGCTTCTGTTCACACATTATGGTTCAAATGGCGGCAGCCCTCTTAAATCCACCATCAGCGCACTTAAAACCCTTTACAGCAAGATGCCGGCAGCTGCCTATATAGGAGCTGCCACCGTCACGGGCTATGGAGAGCACCTGATTCGAGAAGCAATCAGGGTGGACCATGGCGAGATCGAAACTGTGGCACATTATAAAGCAGCGGATCATTTTCTGCCAGGGGTTCAGTTTGTCATTGACATAGGCGGACAGGATATGAAAAGCATGCGGATCAAAGATGGCTTTATTGAGAGCATCATGCTGAACGAGGCTTGTTCTTCGGGCTGCGGTTCGTTCATTGAAACTTTCGCAGGCTCTTTGGGACATCCTGTAACCGAGTTTTCTGTCGCAGGCATGCAAGCCTCTCATCCGGTGGACCTTGGGACACGCTGCACGGTCTTCATGAACTCCAGAGTCAAGCAGGCTCAAAAAGAGGGTGCAAGCGTGGGTGATATCTCGGCGGGCATTTCCTATTCCGTCGTCAAAAACGCGCTTTATAAAGTGATCCGTCTCAGAAATCCGGAAGAGATGGGTGAGAAAGTTGTCGTTCAAGGTGGTACCTTCTACAACGAAGCGGTACTAAGAGCCTTTGAAAGAATTGTGGGCAGAGAGGTTATTCGTCCAGATATCAGCGGAATGATGGGCGCTTTTGGTGCGGCGCTGATCAGCGCAAGGAATTATATTCCCGAAACGGTCTCCTCGCTTCTGCCACTTGAGAAACTGGAGAACTTTACCTTTAAAACATCTACAGCGCGCTGCCAGACCTGCGGCAACCATTGCCTTCTCACTATAAATCAGTTTGAAGGCGGCAACCGCTTTGTCTCCGGCAACCGCTGCGAGAGAGGCCTTGGCGAACACAAGAAACTTCAAGCGCCGCCGAATATTTATCAGTATAAATATGACCGAGTGTTTGATTATAAATCGCTTCCGGCTGAGTCTGCGGTTAGGGGAACCATCGGCATACCCAGAGTATTGAATATGTATGAGGACTACCCATTTTGGCACACCTTCTTCACGAAGCTTGGCTTCCGGGTGGTCATCTCCGGGCGTTCCTCACATGATTTGTTCCAAAAGGGCATGGAGACCATACCTTCTGAGTCTGTGTGTTATCCGGCGAAGCTGGTTCACGGCCACATTGCCGACTTGATCAATAAGGGTGTGGATCATATCTTCTATCCGTCGATTCCTTACGATATCAAGGAAGTAGACGCAGCGGAGAATCACTTCAATTGTCCTATTGTCACCTCATATCCTGAGACCATTCGCGTCAACATGGATGAGATTCGGCAAAATAAAATCCATTACATGAATCCGTTCCTGCCGTTAAATGATGAAGCCAGGCTGAAGAAGATTATGGCGCCGTATATGGCCAAACAGTTTTCTTTAAAGAGCGGGGAGGTCCACAAGGCGATCGGCGCGGCTTATGAAGCGCTTGGGGCGTACAAGGCAGACGTCCGCGCGATGGGTGAGGAAATCCTGGCCTACCTCAAGTCCACAGGGACAAAAGGGGTTGTTCTCGCCGGGCGGCCATATCACATTGACCCGGAGGTCAACCACGGTATTCCAAACGTGTTTGCCAATTATGGCCTCGCAGTGCTTTCTGAGGACGCAATAGCCCATCTCCACGAGGGAGACCGGACGCTGCGGGTGCTGGATCAGTGGCGCTATCACAGCCGTCTCTACAATGCCGCTCACTTCGTGGCAGGGCAGAAGAATCTTGAACTCGTTCAGCTCAATTCCTTTGGGTGCGGTCTGGATGCGGTAACGACAGATCAGGTTCAGGAGATTCTCAAACGTCACGACAAACTGTATACGTTGATCAAAATTGATGAAATAAACAATCTGGGTGCGGCGCGTATCCGGATTCGCTCGCTGCTGGCGGTTATGAAGGAGCGGGATAAGGTCGATTACGAGCCAAAGCTGCTTTACGCCGCAGATGAAAAAATGCCGTTTACCAAAGAAATGAGGGCGACTCACACAATTTTAGCACCTCAGATGTCACCGATTCACTTTGACATGATGGAGCACGCCTTTGCGCGTCATGGCTACAAACTGGAGATTTTGCCTTCGGTGGATACCGAAGCGATCAATGAGGGTCTGAAGTACGTCCACAATGACGCCTGTTATCCGTCCATTCTCACTATTGGTCAGATCATGTCTGCGTTGAAATCCGGGCGTTACGACCTTGCAAAGACCGCGGTGATCATCTCTCAAACCGGTGGCGGGTGCCGGGCTTCGAACTACATTGGCTTTATCCGAAAAGCCCTGAAGGATGCGGACATGTCCCACATTCCGGTCATTTCACTAAACTTTGGCGGCCTCGAAAAGTCAGAAGGTTTCAAGATGACGCTGCCGCTGATCCGGCGCCTGATTCTGGGCATGCTGTACGGAGACGTGCTCAGCCGCGTGCTCTACAGAGTCCGGCCTTACGAGAAGGTCAAGGGCTCGGCGAACGCGCTCTATCAGAAATGGTCCAAAATTTGCAGTCAAAATGTTGAGGACGGTCGCCTGTCGACCTTCAAAAAAAATGTCACTCAGCTGGTCCGGGAATTCGATACGCTGGAAATTGTCGACACGCCTAAGCCGCGGGTTGGCATAGTTGGCGAAATTCTCGTCAAGTACCACCCGACTGCCAACAACAACATTATTGAGTTTCTGGAAACAGAAGGCGCAGAGGTTGTAGTTCCGGATCTCGCGGACTTCTTCCTCTACAGCAGCTACAACAACGTCATCAAGCACAATCTGCTGGCGGCCTCCTATTTCAAGAAGATGGCGGGTAATATTGCCGTCCAGTACATTGAGTCTTTCAGAGGTGTCATCAAGGACGCACTCAACACGAGCAAGCGCTTTGAAGCGCCTAAATCCATCCTGCACAAGGCAAAGGGCGCCTCGCGAATTTTGTCCCTGGGTCATCAGACCGGGGAAGGCTGGTTCCTGACAGCGGAAATGGTGGAACTCCTTGAGTCCGACGTTTCGAATATAGCTTGTCTGCAGCCGTTCGCCTGCCTCCCGAATCACATTACGGGCAAGGGCATGATCCGGGAGCTGAAGCTCAACTTCCCGAACGCGAATATCGCTGCGATCGACTATGATCCCGGCGCCAGTGAAGTCAACCAGATCAACCGCCTGAAGCTCATGCTGGCCAACGCGAAGAAGAATTTGGAAGCTGCCGCTAAGGCTGCCACCAAAGAGTAATAAAGACATTTTGCCGATGGTTTCTTTCCCCAATCCCTAAACAAAGCTGCTTAGAGCCACAAGTTTACGGGTAGAAAGGAAAAGCGATTATAAGGCATGAAACAGGAGGGTACTGGTTTCGAAGGGGTCGTTTTTCGACTTTCTTTGATGGCGACGAACCTTCCAGATTTTAAAAGCCCGGACGGGGTAGCCTGTCCGGGCTTTTCAATACTGATTTTTGAGACAATTTCTATAAATGCGGATCGGAGGAAACTTATGAGTTTCAGAATTTTGACAGAACAAACGGGGATCTTTGAAAGCGCCGTCAGCATAGGAGTACTAAAAATGGAATCCGGCTTTGCCTTGATTGATTCCGGGGTGGAGGACAGTGCGGTCAAAAAAGCGCTGCAAAGTATCGGTGACGGCTGGGGTGCCTTCAAGGCGATTCTCAACACCCACGCCCATGCGGATCACATTGGCGGCAATGCCTGGTCCATCCGAAACCGCGGCGTCAAGACCTATGGGCCTGAGGGTGAAGCCCACTATATTGAACATCCGGATCTCGAGCCACACTTTCTCTTTGGGTGCGCGCCTATTCCTGAGCTTATGAACAAATTTTATTGTGCCAAGGCTTCTGACGTGCATCACCGCTTGCGACCCGGGTCTTTTGAGCTCGAAGACAGAAAGCTCAACCTGATCGACCTGAAAGGTCACAGTCCGGGGATGCTGGGCGTGATCACGGAAGAAGGGCTGTTTCACGTTGCGGATGCCATTATGCCCGAATCACTCGTCACCAAGCATAAGCTGATGTTTGTCCATAACCTGGGAGAGCACCTGGAAACTCTGGAACGGGTAGCCGGTCTGGCAGCCAGCGGTTATCTGCTGTCCCACGGTGGGTATCTCGAGAAGGTGGATACCCTTATTGACCTGAACCGTTCGGTTCTGCTGGAGGTCAACGACCTTATCTTTACCCTTGCTGCGGAGGGCGCTGAGGACACGACGATTCACGCCGGCCTGAGTCAGCGCCTGGGCATGGTAGAAAATCCTGGCCAGTACTACCTGAACCACACAGCGGTGAGGGCGCACCTGAAATACTTAAAGGATCTAGGTAAACTGGATCTGATC
Organism: Acidaminobacter sp.; assembly: GCA_009881125.1. Next base: position 53,741 of record WXFH01000016.1, read on the forward strand.
TGGGATCAGGGGCGACTCCTTTGGGTGCCGGTCAGCGCTTAAACTGCGGATTAAGATCTAAAAATTCACGACTGAGCCAATGATACATGACTTAGCTTCTCATCCTGCTAAACCTCAATAAGCCCGCGCTGCTGAGCCAGAGCGCTTGCGGCCGCTTCAAGGGCTTGATCAAGCAATTCGACTCTTGGCCCGCCGCCTTGCGCCACAGCGGGATTACCGCCGCCTCGTCCTTCCAGGAGCGCGATTGCGGGCTTGAAGACCTCTCGGATGTCCAGCTTTGGAAGGTTGTCGCCCCTGGCGCAGAGAAGCTGCGCCTGGCTGCCGTCACTGCCCGTGCTTGCCAGGATAACGACCGCGCCTGGCAAGGCTTTCAGCACGCCTGCGGATAAGACGCGAAGATCAGACATATCTTTACCCTGCAGGACCCGGATGAGTTGTTGTTCGCCGGAATGCTCAATGTCAGAGACCAGACGCTCGGTTTCAAACTCCAGCAGTGCGGATTTTGCCTGCCGGAGTTCTTTTTCAAGCTTCGACTGGTTGGACAGCAGCTTTTCGACACCTTTGACAACGTCGGAAACCGGCGTGGCGAGGCTTTGACTCAGCTGAGTCAGTGCCGCATTTTTCCTCAGCATATCTCTGATTGCCCGTTCACCGGCGACAAATTCGACGCGGGTACCGGCTTTATAGTTCTCATATCGTGTGATCATAAGGCAGCCTATGGCGGCTGTCGTGTCAGGGTGGGTACCGCCGCAAGGGGAGTAGTCCAGATCCCCGATCCTGATCACACGAATGTTGTCCTCTACTTTTGGAATTTTTCTAAGGGGCAGACTTTGAAGCGTCGCCTCATCAGGATAAAGCGCTTCTATTGAGAGGGCTGCCCTGATGGCGTCGTTGGCTATGAAGACTGCGCGTTCCAGCACTTCCTGATCGACCTTCTTGTCGAGATCTATGGAAGTATAGGACTCACTCATATGGAAGCCAATTGTGGCAGCCTCACAGAGCTCCAGAAGACAGGCGGACAGGAGATGCTGTGCGGCGTGCTGCTGGGTATGGTCCGCGCGCCGTTCGGGGTCAACGCTGGCCTTCGCAGGTCCGGATGACAATGCTTTGTCGACGATATGCAGCACCTCTTTGTCCGGGCTGGTCACGACATTGATGACGACCGCGTCGCCAATGCGGCCTGTGTCACCGGGCTGGCCGCCCCCCTCGGGATAAAAGGGAGTTTGGTCCAGAATTATAGCAAACCCTTCCGGGTGTGGATCGCACTTCATGATCTGGACATCACATGCCAGGCAATTTGGGTCTTCCAAATAGATGAGACGTGTCATTTAAACAGTCACTCCTTCGTTAATTTAAATTAGTGGGGTAATGTTCTATGGGGGGCTGGGGAAAAGTCACCATCGGCTAAAAGCACTGGCTTTGACTGAGGGCATATCATGGACAATTTTCCTGTTAAAGACTATAATATCATAGAATTCACCGTTTAAGGCAATCTGAAAGTGAGGGCAAAATAATGCAGACTAATTTAGCCGTGTGGCAGGACTGGCGCGAGGCGACAGAGGCGCTCCTGTTTTACAGTATGGAACCGCAATTTGCTGAAATCATTGTGAAGGCGGACAAAGCGTATCGCGGGGAAGAGGATCAGGATACGCACGCTGACCAATTTGAGAGTTATCTTTTATATGATTACAGAGTCGACGGTTTGAGCTTTGCGGACCGGTATGCCGCGGCGGATCGTCCATTCTCGGGATTTTTCAAGGCCATTGCACACAATTATTTCAGCGGCTTTGAGGTCATGCGCCATGATGCCCATGTTTTTCTCAAGGATGTTTTTACCAAGCGAGACTTTAAACTGCTGAATCCTGAAGTTCTGGAGGGGGAGAGCTTTCTGGTCGGGCGAGCTATTGGTTTTGCCGATGGTTACATTCTGGCCCCCGACTTCGAACTCTACACCAAGGAAACCATGGAAGCCTTTAAAAGGGCAATTCTGGAACGTCACGCCGCTGAGAGACAGAACGAAGCGCTCGAAACCTTCCTGGAAAACAATGCGCTGCTCATGATGCGGTATCTGGATATTCTGGAAACCATCATGGAAGCGGAGCAGTCTGAGGAAGAAACTTATCTGGTGCACCAGTCGACCTATCTGCATCAGAACTCTGTGAAGATCAGGGAAGTCCTGGAAGCCTCACCGGACTGTGAAATTGCCCTTGATGAACCTGAGGATCTCATTTTCAGGCTGATGTATGAAGGCGATATTATGGCGGAGATCGTCCTGATGAAAAACAAGGTGGTTTTGGAATGCGTGGAGGAAACCGCTCTCAGCCGGTCCAGAAAGTGGTTTGAAGCTCAGCTGGGTGAACTGGTCGTTCACTTTGCGGATGAGGTGCTGACGCTGGATGATTTGCTCGAATCTTAGTTCTAGCTAAGTCCAGGCGAACTGAAGGTGATTGGAAGCTTGCGGGCGAAAGCTGGACTGTGGTTTGACCGCTGGACTGAGCAGTAAGGTAATAGAGACTATTGACAGGTGACGGGGGTGAACCGCATGGAAAGTAAATTAAGAGCCGTCTATGCATCCATGGGGGGCCTCGATCAGGCAATGCACCAGCGGCACAGGGATCAAACCGGCAGCTTTTATACGCCTTTTGAGGTGGCAAGTGAAACTGTCCTTATAGCAGCAGTACGTAGGCTGTGCTGCGTTTTCAGCGCTGATCCGGATGAGGTGAGGCGCTGTCTTGAAAAGCCGGGATCAGACCCGCAGCGGTCAGAGCAGTATTTTGAAGCCATGCATACCTGGCATGTGGTGGATCCCGCCGGCGGAGATGGTGTCTTTGCCATTGCCTGGCTGAGTCTTCTTGAAACTTTATGCCGCAGCCTCGAAAAGGACCCACAGCTTTTGGCTAAAGCCGCAGAGAGGGTCCATCTCTTCGATCTCCAGCCCGAGCCGGTGGCGCACTATAAAGACATGGTGGCGTCATACTTCAAGCTGGACCGGGAGAAGCTTGGAAGTTACACCGGCAATGTCCTGGATACGGCATCTCTGCTTCAAGGTCCTCCGGTGGCTGAAGTTCTGGCACTCGGCGGCTATGATCTCGTTGTGGGCAATCCGCCTTATATTGGCGAAAAGAATCATAAAGACTTGTTTGATGAAGCGAAGCGGTATCCCTTTGGGGCGGCGCATTATGAAAAAAATATGGACTTCTTCTATTATTTCATTCATTTGGGTATGGCACTCCTGGCAGAAGGCGGGATCTTGGGCTTCATCACGACGGGGTATTTTTTCACTGCAGATGGCGCATCTGGGCTCAGAACGGCTATGTCTCAAAATGGCAGTTTTGTGGATCTGGCTCGTTTTGAAGGCGGTTCTCTCTTCAAGGACGCAGCAGGACAGAGTAACGTGATCTTCCATTACAGACGTGGCGTTCAGGAACGCTGCCGTTACGTGGAAGTTCCTGCCAAGCCAAAGACACTGGACGTCACAGAGCGCTGGCGACAGTCTTCTTCTGTGATCTGGCTGAATCGGAGTCAAATTGTCAGTCGCTTTGGTAACTTTTACTTTTCCATGCACCCCGGTGAGCCCCTCGCCATAGAAGAAATGGAAGCAGCGTGCAGCAAGACCTTTGGGGACGTCTTTCAAGTCCGCCAGGGAATTGTCAGCGGCTTCGACCGGGCGCCGGATGAGGGCGTCTTTGTCCTCACGCCTGAAGAAGCTCTATCCCTGGAGATTGAAGAAGCTCTGCTGGTGCCTTTTTATAAGAATAGTCAAGTCAAGCGCGGCAAAGTTGATTTGGAAGCTCGTTTCGTCCTGCTGTACATTCCTCAGGAAATTGAGGAATTTGAAACGCGTTATCCCAATGCTTATAGGCATCTAAGCCGTTTTAGGGGCAAACTTTCAAAGCGGAGGGAAGTCGTAAATGGGGTCCGCCCTTGGTATGCTCTCCAGTGGCCCAGGACAGCCACGCTGTTTGAAGGACCCAAAATTGTGGCGCCCCACAGAGCCCTCAACAATGCCTTTGCTTATACGGATCAGCCATTTTATGGAAGTGCGGACCTTTATTATTTGACGCCTTTAGTTGGGTTAGAAGAGGTTAAACCGGACAAACAGATTAGCAACAGCGGCTTAAGCCAGGAGGACCTGCTTGCGGTGAGCCTCATTCTGATCACAGAGGTCTATGAATTCTGGCTCAGTGTCAGAGGAAAGCGCAAGGGAGATGTTCTTGAACTGTATGCAACCCCCCTCAGACAAATGCCGCTTCCGCCTCTGGAAGGTTGCGACGCGTCCTATTTGAGGTTGAAAACTTTGGCAGTGGACCATTACCGGCGTTTTGGGCACCTCTGTAATGAAGACTTGAGAGCGGAAGCAAGTGGCGTGGTCTTCGACTGGCTTGGTTTATCAGAGGTTGCCAGGAACACGATTAAAGATTATTTTGAAGCGAAACGAACGTAAACCAATGCAGAAACGGAGGGTACACAATGAATAGAGCGATTGGCATTTTTGCGCATCCTGATGATGAGGCAATTATAATTGGAGGCACCTTGATTCAACTGGCTGAGATGGGTTGGGAGACCCATTTGATCTGCGCGACTAAAGGCGAGGCGAGTACAGCATATGACCGAGACTATGTGAAAAAGGAAGATTTGGGTCCGGTCAGAGAGCAGGAGCTGCTCAGAGCGGCGGAGCTTATGGGTGTTGCGAAAGTTCATTTTCTCGACTATATGGACGCGACTTTGGTGGATCAGGACGAGATCGAAGCCGTTGAAAAACTGGCCGCTCATCTGAACGCCCTGCAGCCTGAATTGATCTACACCTTTGAAGTCAACGGCATCTCACATCATCCAGATCACAAGACGGTTCACCGATGGATGATGAAACTTCTCCATGAGGGTAAACTCAATTACGCGCCGCAGGCGGTTTATCTGGCCACAGTGGACAACAGGGCAGGGCGGCTCAAAAATGGGCTTCTTATGGGCAGTCCAATTGAAGAGATCACAACCATCATTGATATTGAGCGGGTTGCGGATCAAAAGGCAAAAGCGATTCTTGCACACAGGACTCAAATGAAAATGTTGATCAACAATGGACTGATTGTGGATGGTGCGCTGCAGCGAAATCATAGGCATGAGTACTTCATTAAACTGGATGGGTCTGGACAACCGGTTCAATTGAAGGAGAAGGAGACACAGCTTCCGGCAACTCGCTGATTGCATAGTTGTGATCGATACGGTGTTAAAGCGGGTACCAGTGTTGCGATACAATTTTCGTTAAATTGTGTTGATCCTGTATTGTTTGGAGTGTTATAATCCACCTTGTACCCTACCGGAACAATTACTAAAAGGTAGGGCACAGTCAACGTGAGGGAGGAACGACACTTGAAAAAACTATCTACTAAAACCGTGGTTCTGATAGGTCTGCTGGCAGCGTTGGTAGCGATTGGTACCCTGCTGATCCAGATTCCAATTCCAAAAGGTTATATCCATATTGGAGACAGCCTTGTTTACCTGAGTGGCATTGTACTCGGTCCGGTCTATGGCGCGTTTGCAGCGGGCATAGGCTCCATGATTGCTGATTTCCTGAGCGGCTACACCATTTATGCGCCTGCGACGCTGTTGATTAAGGCGCTGGACGCTTTTTTGGCGGGTTGGATCTTCAAGGCTTTTTATCATAGAGGACAGTCGCTGGCCCGCTTGACCGGTGCATACATTGTCGCGTTTATTGCCGGCGGCGTCTGCATGATTGGCGGATATCTGGTTTATGAATATTTTCTTTACGGCTTTGCCCAAGCTGTGGCTGGTGTGCCCTACAACATGACGCAGGCTATCGGCGGCGGCATTGTTGGTTATCCGCTGTTGATCGCATTTAAGAAGGCAAATCTTTTGAAGCCTTTGAACCTGGATGAAATTGACACGTATTCGGACAAAGACAGAAAGTAAGCTGTGTGTGTTTTATAGAGGAAGGGAGCTGGCCCTGTGGGGTTCGGCTCCTTTTTATGTGGCTGGTTATGGCGTGTGATTGTAACAAAAATATTACCGTCCGCGTCCCCAACTTCAGGGTGGGGACAATAGGCCACAAGCCGCGCGGACGGTAATATTAAAATTGTTAAACTATGTATTTATTTTCTCGAGAGATTGACACTATTTTACATTAAATGTAATAATAGTATTGTACGATATCAATCTTTTGAGGAGAAGTGACTATGCGCCGTCCTTCAATCATAGCCTGGGTCGGGCTTGCAATTGGAATTACAGCGGCTTCGGGGCGCTTGGAGATTTGGCTTGCCGCTTTGATTGCGATGGGCTTTGCGTGGATTGCTTCGGAAAGCGGCAGACCTAAGGCTTTAATTCTTGTGCTCCTTATGTTTACGTTTGGTTATAGTCCCATGTTGAACCGTCAAACTATACCCAGGATGGAAATGCCGCTTCGTGTTGTGGCAGTCGGTTATGTTGACCGGTACAGCGCGTTGAGCGAAGAAAAGTTGGTTTTTCATGTCGTTGGGCATTTAAGCAGTGACGAATCAGAGCAAGGACAGGAGGTCATCCGGCTTCCGGAAACCTTTGCTGCTGTGTTTAAACCGCTGGAACAGATGAAGATTGGCGGATATTACCGACTGACTATGACGCTGAACTCTGCGTCGCTGCCCAGAAATCCGGGGATGTTCAATTACAGGCAGTTTCTGGATTCGAGAGGCATTGCCTATCAAGGGGAAGTGGTGGGCGCAGAGGCTCTGGATCACAGCCCCCACAGGGTCGCTTCGTTTAGGGAAAAGGTGCGGCAGCGGATCCTGGATGTCCTGCTGAACCGGCTAGGCGCAGAGGAAGGGCAGCTGGCAGCAGCCATGATTCTTGGAGATACGGCAGATTTGGATCCGGAACTTCTGGAAATTTACAGACAAACTGGGACAGCACACATTCTTGCAGTATCCGGTCTTCATTTTGGTATCTTGTTTACAGGTGCTGAAATACTGCTGGAACGGACCAAACTGCCTTATATTTTGAGAAAATTGAGTCTCGTTGTGCTGCTGCTGCTTTTTCTTGGACTTGTTGGACTTCGCAGTTCAGCCATGCGGGCAGCAGGCATGCTGATCCTGGCGGGTGGGCTTCAGACCTTAGGGAGACAGTATGACCGGTTGAGTGGGCTGGCACTGACGGGAATGGGGATACTCGTGTTTCGTCCCGTACTGCTCTTTGATGTGGGCTATCAGATGTCCATGGCCGCTGTATTTGGTATTGCGGTGGTGCTGCCTGTGCTGGCCAAACCGGACCGGAAAGGGAATCCTGTCAAAGGCTTCCTCAACGCTTTGGCACTGAGTTTCTCGGTACTCGTCGCCACTGCGCTGCCCGCGGCATGGCATTTCAATACGCTGTCGCTGATTTCAGTCATTGTCAATTTGCCCGTCGTTTTTCTCACTGGGTTGGCTTTACCGCTGGCTTTCTTGACCCTTCCGCTGTCACCGCTTCCGGTGCTGCCGGCGCTGACTGGATGGATGTCAAGTCAGGGGCTGCGGCTGATTGAGGCGGTGGTTCGTTTCGCAGAAGGTATGACTGCGCATCCGTCAATCCCGGCTGCGACACCCGGTGTGTTTAAGAGTGCGGGTGTTGCGGCTATTCTGATTGTGTTGGCTATGAGAAAGTCACGCCGAGAGTTCTTTGACTATGGTAGGGTCAGAATATTGGGATCCATAGGTTTATTAGCTTTGATTCTCTTTGGGCTGCCATTTGAAGCTTGGCTGCAGCCGGTGGACAGGATTCGTTTCTTTGATGTTGGCCAGGGAGATGCAGCACTGATACAGACGCGGGCAGGTGAGAACATTTTAATTGATTCGGGTGACGGCAGGGCGTTTAGGGAGATGGATCAACTGCTGCTTAAATCCGGCGTCTCTACCTTATCCCTTATGGTGCTGACGCATCCCCACATGGACCATATAGGGGGCGCGGAGGCTGTGCTTGAACGTCTGAAAGTGGGCAGCCTGGTCCTTTCCGGAGCCGTCCGGCCGGAGTCTTATGGCAGTTTGACAGAGGTCGCGTCACGTAGAGGCGTCGAGATCTTCTACGTCCACACCGGTGACCGGATAGGACTCAAGGGTAGTCACCTTGAGGTGTTGTCTCCGCCGGAAGACGCAGTGGACATGGGAGCCAACGAAGCCTCAATTGTCATGACCTATGTCACCGGCGAACTGTCTTTTCTGTTTACAGGAGATATCACTGCAAGGCAGGAGTATGCTATAATAGATAGGATTCCTTCGCTGAAAACCATATTGAAAGTGGCGCATCACGGTTCAAAGACTTCAAGCTCGGAGGCTTTCATTTCAGCGCTGAAGCCCGGGATGGCTGTGATCTCGGTGGGCAGGAACAGTTTTGGCCACCCTGGCAGGATCACCCTTGATACCCTGTTTGAAAACAAGTTTATCACCTACAGGACAGACCTCAGCGGCTGTATTGAGGTGAAAACGGATGGGGAATCCGTTTGGTCCAGGCAGTGGCTGAAAAATTAATTTTGACAGGATAAGATTTAAGACACAAAGTCGCAGCCTATTGCTGCTATTTGGTAAAATTCGAGATGGCGTAAAGTGTGAGGTGTTCATTTGGCATACAAAGAATTTTATGATGATTTGAAAAGCAACGCACTAAAGCCGTTGTATCTTTTCTGGGGACCTGAGACTTTTCTCATGGACAGCATGCTGGCTCACGCAAAGAAATCACTTGTTGATCCTGCTGCTGAGCCTTTTAACTTCCAAGTGGAGAATGCGGACCAGCTCAGCGCAGAAGAAATGGTTGAAAAAATGGAGACGCTGCCGTTCCTGTCAGAACGCCGGCTGATTATTTTCAAAAATTCTGGTTTCTTTGCGAAGAAAGCGACTTTCACTATTTCGGGTGAAGCAGCGTTAAAGACTTGTTTCGACAATCCTTCTTCTTCAACCGTTGCAATTTTTATTTGTGAACCTTCGCCGGACAAGCGCCTGAAGTGGAGCGAGCGACTGGGGAAGCACGGCCGTGTGGTCTCCTTTGAACGACTGGATGAAACAGAGTTCAGAAAATGGATTGCCCAACGGCTAAAAAAGGGCGGTGTCGAATCGGACGACAGAACCCGCCAGTATTTAGTTGAAAGGCTGGCCTATTTGGAATACAGAGCGGAAATCTCGCTTCAGGAAATTGATCAGCATTTGGAAGTGCTAATTTCCTTATGTGCAGAGAAGGGACAGCTGACCAAGGACGCCATTCTCAAAGTGGTGCCTCAGAATCTGGAGGCCAGCAGTTTTAAGCTTGTGGATGCTGCCATTGCTCAGGATCTTCCAAGAGCCTTGGCTATGCTGGAGTCGCTCCGGTCAGATGGCGAGTCGGAAGTCATGCTGCTTGGGACACTGTATAAAGCCCTGACGCAGATGCATTTAATCCGTTTAATGTCGAACACGGGCTATAGCGAGGCGGACATAGCCAAGCGTATGTCACTGCACGCCTTCCGAGCGAAAATCATGGCAAAGCAGGCGAGAAGTTTTGATGTGGATTTGCTCAGCGGATATATAATTGAAGCGGCGCGTCTTGATCACTGGATTAAGACAGGCAGGATCAACGCCTGGATCGCCTTTGAAGCACTGCTGACGTCAATCTCAGTGCGTCGGCCGCTCAGGCCTTTTGGGACTTAGCGTCATTCCAGGGTTCCCTCAGCAGTACGCTTATTAACTGCATTCTCCATTCCTCAGGAACAAAAAATAAAAAAGCGTATGATCTCTTGATAAGATCATACGCTTATTTGACAAGTTGATTTCTCAACGGCTCAACTTATTTGAAAGTGAACACTTTCTTGGGGAACGTGACGGCGTTTAAGAAAGTTTATCCAGCGATCATGTCTTTGAGGCGCTTATTGAGACGGGAAATCTTTCTTGAAGCCGCATTCTTATGAATGGTACCTTTAGAAGCAGCCTGGGAAAGCTTTTTCTCAACGAAAGTCAACTTTTCCTGAGCGAGTGCCTTATTGCCAGCTGCAATTGCCTCGAGGAAACGCTTCTCTGCGGTCTTAAGAGCAGATTTGCGGGACTTGTTCAAAAGCGTCTTCTTTTTGATTACTGAAATTCTTTTCTCGGCAGATTTTATATTTGCCATTTACTTTCACCTCCCACTTAGATGTTCAACAAAAGTATTCTATCATGTCGAATTATAAAAAGCAACGATAATTACAAGCATTTTACATAAACCTGACAACACCTTAGCACATTCTCGTTGTGAAGGGGTGGCCGCTGTGTTATAATTGACTGGAATTTCACGGTTCAGCGACACTTTGAACAGCACTAAATAGGAGGAATAAAATTCATGTCGAAACACTTGAATCGACAGGACAAAATAAGGAACTTCAGCATCATTGCGCACATTGACCACGGCAAGTCAACTCTGGCAGATCGTTTGATCCAGACCACCGGACTTCTGACTCAACGTGAAATGAAGGACCAAATCCTGGACACTATGGACCTGGAGCGGGAGCGTGGCATTACCATCAAGCTGCAAACCACGCGTCTTGTGTATAAAGCTAAAGATGGCGAAGAATACATTTTGAACTTGATCGATACCCCGGGCCATGTGGATTTCACTTATGAAGTCTCCAGAAGCCTTGCTGCCTGCGAAGGTGCAGTTCTGGTGGTTGACGCATCCCAAGGGGTTGAAGCACAGACATTGGCAAACGTTCACCTCGCGGACATGCAGGGACTCGAAATCGTGCCGGTTCTCAATAAAATTGACTTGCCGAGCGCGAGACCGGATGAAATCAAACATGAGATTGAGGAGGTCATAGGCATCCTCGCAGAGGACGCGCCGCTGATTTCTGCCAAAGACGGCCTGAATATTGAAGATGTCCTTGAAGCTGTGGTACATAAAGTGCCGGCACCGAACGGAGACGAGGAAGGTCCGTTGAAAGCGCTGATCTTCGACTCTTATTATGACTCCTATCGGGGTGCGGTGGCAATAGTACGAATCAAAGAGGGTCAGGTCAAAAAAGGGACAAAAATTATGATGATGGCTGCGAAAAAGGTTTTCGAGGTCGTCGAGGTAGGCATCTTTATTCCTAGCGCTGCACCTGTCGAGGTTCTCAAGGCAGGAGATGTCGGCTATATAACGGCTAGCATTAAGAACGTCATAGACTGTCGAGTGGGCGATACCATTACGGAAGCGGAACGGCCTGCGCCAGAGCCGCTCCCGGGTTACAAAAAGGCTCAGCCTATGGTCTACTGCGGTATTTATCCGGCAGAAGGCGAAAGCTATGATGTAATTCGCGACGCCCTTGAAAAGCTTCAGCTCAATGATGCGGCGCTGACTTTCGAACCTGAAACTTCAGTAGCCCTCGGCTTTGGATTCCGCTGCGGCTTTCTAGGGCTTCTGCACCTTGAAATTATACAGCAGCGTCTCGAACGGGAATTCGACCTGGATTTGATTGCGACGTCGCCAAGTGTTATTTATAGAATTACCAAAACGGACGGCGAGGTGGTCATGGTTCAGAATCCAACGAATCTGCCGGATCGCCAGTCCATTTTGACCATGGAAGAACCTATTGTGGACGCGCATATTTTCTGTCCGACTGAATACGTAGGCAACATTATGGAGCTGTGCCAGAATCGAAGAGGCGTCATGCTCTCCATGGATTATTTGGATGCTAAGCGCGTCAGGCTCCATTACGAGCTCCCGCTGAACGAAGTCATTTATGATTTCTTTGATGCTTTGAAATCCAAGACCCGCGGTTATGGGTCGCTGGATTATGAATTTAAGGAATACCGTGAGTCGGATCTGGTCAAACTGGACGTCCTGCTCAACAAAGATTTGATTGACGCGTTTTCTATGATTGTGCATTCTTCAAAAGCCGTATCGAGAGGCCGTGTTATTTGTGAGAAGCTTAAGGAAGTCATTCCGCGCCATCAGTTCGCGGTGCCTATTCAGGCGTCCATCGGCAGCAATATCATTGCCAGGGAGACCATTAGCGCGCTGAGAAAAGACGTGCTGGCAAAGTGCTACGGCGGCGACATTTCTCGTAAGAAAAAGCTGCTTGAGAAGCAAAAGGAAGGCAAGAAGAAGATGCGTCAGCTGGGTTCCGTGGAAGTGCCTCAGCAGGCATTCCTCGAGGTTCTCAAATACGACGACAGCAAATAACCATAGATAGCCATAATTAACCATAACTTTTTTATGCGGCTTTTCTCCGGGATGGACCGGGGAAGAGCCGCGTTCGTGTTTTGGGAAAACGCAGTGCAGGTCACTGCCAGTCATTGAAATGGAGGCGCCAAATGAGTCTGGGATTATATGTACACATTCCGTTCTGCAGGAGCAAATGCTACTATTGCGATTTTTGCTCCATGCCGGATTTGAGCCGGCGAGTGGATTATTTGGATGCCCTCGAGAAGGAAGTGCAGCTTCATGCAGCCCGTTATGGCCGACTGATGCCTGAAACCATTTTTATTGGCGGCGGAACACCTACACTGCTGGAGGACCAGGATTGGCACAGGCTCTCCAGGCTGTTTGAACGCTTTTTTGATTTGTCCTCGCTTTCTGAATGGAGCGTTGAAGGCAATCCGGAATCCGTCAATTTAGCTTTGTCTAAGACTCTTAAAAGTATTGGTGTCAACCGCTTCAGTATGGGCGTTCAAAGTATGGACTTCAGCCTGCTGAGGGCCATAGGCCGCATCCATTCGCCGGAAGAGGTCACGACAGCTTTTAACGCCTTGCGCCAAACGGGATTCGACAATATCAACCTGGATCTGATGACAGGACTGCCCGGACAGACTTTGTCCGCCATAGACGAGACGCTGAGTTGGTTGAAACAATTTGATCCGGAGCATGTGTCAGCTTATGGTTTGAAGATTGAAGAGGGGACGCCTTTTGACAGAATGGAGCGCCAGGGTCTTCTGAAGCTGCCGGAGGAAACTCTGGAACGGGAGATGGACCATAGGATCCGTGAAGTTCTGAGAGAACGGGGTTATCAGCATTACGAAATTTCAAACTATGCGAAGCCGGGAAGAGCGTGCCGGCATAATTTAAACTATTGGAACTGCGGTTCCTATGCGGCAATTGGACTGTCTGCCCATGGATATCTGAATGGTGTGCGCTATGAAAACACCTCGGATCTCAACCGATATATTCATGATTTGAGCCATGAAACGCTGCCCGTTATTTCAGAGGAAGCCATCAGCCCTCAGGAGGACGAAAAAGAGTGGATCATGCTGCGCCTGAGACTTTCTGAGGGGATCCCCTATTCGCAGTATCAGGCGAGATACGGAAAATCCTTTTTAAATGAAAAGAAGACCGCCATTGAAAAACTAAAAGGGACAGGCTGGATTGACCTTCAGAAGGAGCACCTGAGACTGACAGAGGCAGGCCTGGATTTTGCCAATGCTGTTATTGTAGAATTTTTTGAATGAATTTTACAAACAGTAATAGGGTCGGGTAATGGGCAGGCATATGGTTAGTCCATGACACCTTATGTGATGACTTTGGACAATATGGATGTTAGGGGACCTGAGTAAGCTGAGGCTTCCCTTTACATCCATTTTTAGGTTCTGCACCCTTCAAGATTTCCTTTTCGTTTTCCTTTTTCTGCGTTTTTCAGAGAAACTCTTGACAGGTGAAGGAGGCGGTGGTATTCTAAATTTGATCGAGTTAGCACTCGTCAAACATGAGTGCTAACAACAAGGATGTGAAGGCATGCAAATCAACGATCGCAAGCTGCGGATCCTGAAGCTCATAATTGATGACTTCATCGATACCGCTCAGCCCGTAGGCTCCAGAACAATAGCCAAGAAGTTCCCGGTAGGCATCAGTTCCGCGACCATAAGAAATGAAATGGCGGACCTGGAAGAACTGGGGTACTTGCTTCAACCTCACACATCGGCCGGGCGCATTCCTTCCGAGGAAGGGTACAGGCTCTATGTCGACCGTTTGCTGACAGACGGCCCCATTGACAAGGATCAGATGGATCTCATCAAAGGGCTTCTTCACGGCAACCTGATCGAGGTTGAGGACGTCGTCAGACAGGCTGCTCAGTTGCTGAGTCAATTGACCGGCATGGTTTCTGTCATTTCACTGCCGCAATTCAAGAAGAGCCGGCTGACGAATTTCAGGCTGGTCAAAATCATCCATTCGAAAGTGTTGATGATTCTTGTGGCGGATTCAGGGGTTTTTAAATCTATCCCAATCGATTTTGTAGATGTTGAGCAAAATGAGTTGGATACCCTTTCGGATCTTATCCGTGAGCGTTTCAACGAGCGCCACATTGAAGAGATCGACATCAGGAAGATGGGCGCTCTCATGGTGGAATACCCTGAGTACCGCCGAGTACTCGAGTATCTTCTTCCCATTGTCAGGGAGACATTCAGGGAATTCGACCGATTTGAGTATGTCATTGAAGGCAAAGACAGAATTTATGCCATGCAGGACTTTGAAGAGCGACAGAAAGCCAAATCGCTTTCAGAGGCCCTCGAACAAAACAAAATTGTGGAACGTCTGATTGGAGTTCTCGAGCATGAAGGCATTTCCGTCAGAATTGGTTCGGAAATTGGTCTGGAGGCTTTTTCCAGCTGCAGTGTCGTGTCGACCCCTTACCGCGTCAATAATGTGGCGGCCGGCAAGATCGCGCTTTTGGGACCGACCCGCATGGATTACGGCCACGCCATGACCATGGTGAACTATATCAGGGAAACTTTATCCGAGCTTTTTTCCGGCATCCACTTATAAGACAGGCAGGTGTAAAGATTGAAAAAACAAACACACAAAGAGCAGACAGCAAATGAACAGGAAACGATTCTTGAGACAGCTCCTCAGGGGACAAAGGAAAATGAGGTGGCCGATGGTCACCTGGAAACACCCGAGCCCCCGACAAACGACGCAGACAAGGAAATTAAACGTCTGACGGAGGAATTGGCCGCCAAAGGTGATGCGTTCCTGCGTCTGACCGCTGAATATCAAAACTACAGAAGACGCGTTGAAAAAGAGAAGCAGGAGCTGATCAAATTCGGCAACGAAAAACTTGTCGTCGATCTCCTGAAAGTCCTGGACAATTTCGACAGAGCTTTAAGCGCGGTGGATTACGACTGCGAAGAGAACAAAAATCTGATCAGCGGCATAGAAATGATTCGCAAAAGCTTGAGTGATCTTTTGAAGGACTATGGTGTGGCTACCATTGAGGCTGTCGGACAACTCTTTGACCCGGTCATGCATCACGCGGTCATGACAGAGGCTGCTGAAGGCATAGCGCCGGATACGGTTCTTGATGAGTTCCAAAAAGGCTATACCCTGAACCAAAAGGTGATTCGTCCGTCTATGGTCAAGGTATCTTCTCATTAAAAGCTATTGACTTTTTTAAGGCAATTGACTTTGGTTCAAATGAATCTGTCCGCACAACCATTATGAAAACACAATCAAACTGACTTTATATTAGGAGGAAATCAGAATGGCAAAAGTTATCGGTATTGACCTTGGCACCACCAATTCCTGCGTCTCTGTTCTCGAGGGCGGAGAGCCAGTTGTAATTCCTAACGCTGAAGGCAATAGAACCACACCTTCCGTGGTCGCATTCACCAAAAGCGGTGAGCGACTCGTCGGAGAAACCGCAAAGCGTCAGGCTATTACAAATCCTGAGAGAACCATTGCTTCAATCAAGCGCAACATGGGCAGAGATTTCCATGTCGAAATTGACGGGAAAAATTATACGCCACAGGATATCTCCGCTATGATTCTACAGAAGCTCAAAGCAGACGCTGAAGCTTATCTTGGTGAAAAAGTCACCGAAGCCGTCATCACAGTTCCGGCATACTTCTCAGACGCCCAGCGTCAGGCGACAAAAGACGCTGGCAGAATCGCCGGTCTCGACGTTAAGCGGATCATCAACGAGCCAACAGCTGCGTCACTTTCCTATGGTCTCGATAAAACAGACAAGCAACAGAAAATTCTCGTCTTCGACCTTGGCGGCGGTACCTTCGACGTCTCCGTCCTGGAAATTGGAGACGGCGTGTTTGAAGTTCTCGCGACTAACGGCAACAACCACCTTGGCGGTGATGACTTTGACGAAGTAGTCGTCAACTTCCTTGCTGACAGCTTCAAGAAAGAAAACGGCATTGACCTCATTAAGGATAGAATGGCTCATCAGCGCTTGAAAGAAGCGGCTGAAAAAGCAAAGAAAGAGCTTTCGACTGTTCAAACTACGAATATCAATCTGCCGTTTATCACTGCGACAGCAGATGGTCCGCTTCACCTCAATATGGATTTGACACGCGCAAAATTTGACCAGTTGACAGAGCATCTAGTGAATTTGACCATTGAGCCGCTCAAGAAAGCCCTTGCTGACGCGAATCTTCAGGCTGGAGAGCTCGATCAGGTTATCCTCGTCGGCGGATCTACCAGAACGCCGGCGGTGCAGGCTGTGGTCAAGAAATACACTAACAAAGAGCCGCATAAAGGTATTAACCCGGATGAGTGCGTCGCCCTTGGCGCTGCTATTCAGGCAGGTGTTCTTTCCGGCGAAGTTCACGATGTCCTTCTCCTCGATGTCACCCCACTTTCTCTCGGCATTGAAACCCTCGGCGGCGTCTTCACCAAGCTGATCGAGAGAAATACCACTATTCCTACTAAAAAGAGCCAAATTTTCTCCACAGCAGCTGACAACCAGACTGCGGTTGATATTCACGTTCTCCAGGGCGAGCGTCCTATGTCCAAGGATAACGTCACCCTTGGCCGCTTCCAGCTGGACGGTATTCCTCCAGCAAGACGCGGCGTGCCGCAGATCGAAGTCACCTTTGACATTGACGCCAACGGCATTGTACATGTTGGCGCTAAAGATCTTGGCACAGGCAAGACTCAGCACATCACAATCACAGCGACGACCAATTTGAACGAGGAAGAAATTCAGAAAAAGGTCAGAGAAGCAGAGATGTTTGCAGAAGAAGACCTCAAAGTCAAAGAACTCGCGGAAGTCAGAAACAATGCAGACAACATGATCTATGAATCTGAAAAAGCCCTTGCTGAAATTGGAGACGGTGCGACAGAAGCTGAGAAAACGGATCTCAAAGAAAAAATTGAAGCTGCGAAAAAGTCCCTGGAAGGCAGCGACGCAGAGGCTATTAAGGCTGCGGTTGAAGCACTGACCAACGCGTTCCATCCGATTGCGCAAAAAATGTATGAGAAAGCCTCACAAGAAGCTCAGACTAATGCCGGCGCAAATGACTCGACATCCCATCCAACGGTCGACGACACAGTCGTCGACGCCGATTACGAAGTCGTGGATTAATAATAGAAAGAGATGTCTAACAGGTGCCCAGCGAGATCTAAAACACGGATCTTGCTGGGCGCCCTGCAAAACTTAATCTGCATAGGCATCTTCTCGATCCATCGAAAGAAAGGCGGTAGGGATTTTGGATAAAAGGGATTATTACGAGGTTCTAGGCGTCGCCAGAGGTGCCTCTGAGGATGAAATAAAAAAAGCGTTTCGTAAACTGGCGATGAAGTATCATCCCGACAAAAACCCGGATAATAAAGAATCTGAAGCGAAATTTAAAGAGATCAACGAGGCTTATGAAGTTCTCAGCGATACTGAAAAGCGCAATCTTTATGATCAATTCGGGCATGCCGGCGTAAATCAGAATACAGGCGGATATGGCGGCGCAGGCGGCTTTGGCGATTTTGGCGGTTTTGAGGACATTTTGAATGAGATG
This sequence comes from Acidaminobacter sp., assembly GCA_009881125.1. The sequence goes on from WXFH01000016.1 coordinate 71,407, forward strand.
TTTGGCGGCGGGTTTGGCGGTTTCCGTTCAAGCGGACGACGTGCGGGTCCGACCAAAGGCGCAGATCTTAGAGTGGACATGACGCTGACCTTTGTCGAGGCAGCTTTTGGCGTTGATAAAAAGATTGAGTTTTATCGTACTGAGGACTGCCATACCTGTGGCGGCACAGGTGCGGAGGAAGGCTCGAAAGTCAATACATGTTCTCAGTGCGGCGGCGCCGGTGAAGTTAAATATTCCCAGCGCAGCCTATTTGGCGAGACTATTTCAGTGCGCCCTTGCCAGGCTTGCGGCGGCACGGGCAAAACCATAGAGAAGCCGTGCCACACCTGTAAGGGTAAAGGAAAAGTTAAGAAAAAACGCACTATTGATGTCAAAATTCCAGCAGGTGTTTCAACCGGCAATCAGATGACGCTTAGAGAAGAGGGCGATTTGGGCGCCAAAGGCGGTCCAAGAGGGGATGTTTACGTCGTCCTCAAGGTGCTTGCCCACGACATCTTTAAGCGGGATGGCAACGATATCTTCTGCGACATAGAGATCTCCTACACTCAGGCAGTGCTTGGAGACGAGGTCACAGTGCCAACACTTGACGGAAAAGTGTCCTATAAAATACCGGAAGGTACCCCAAGCGGAAAAACCTTCCGACTTAAAGGCAAGGGCGTTCCTGTTCTCAATGGTTATGGCCGTGGCGACCAGTATGTTCGCGTCATAGTTAAGATTCCGACAAAACTCAGCGACAAGCAGAAAGAAGCGCTCAAAGCCTTTGCGGAGTCTATGGGTGAAAAGCTTGAAGCGGAAAAAACGGATCAGCCCAAAGGTGAAAAAAAGTTTTTTGAGAAGGTCAAAGAAGCCTTTAATAATTGAACCATAGTTGTTTTGCTGTGCGCAGACCTGAAGCGGCATTCGTTCCCGTGAAACGAATGCCGCTTCAGGTCTGCTTTGCTGTAAATTCAGAAGGAAGATGTGATATAATTTCAGCAGGATTCACAACAGTTTGTATTAGACCGTATTGGAGGAGAAACCATGAACTGGTTTGAAGTAAAAGTCAAAACAACCTCAATGGCTGTGGACGCAGTCACAAATTTATTATATGAGCTGGGCGCTCAGGGCATTGTCGTCGAGGACCCCAACGATCCTATTTTCAATGAAGGTTATGAAGGGGACTGGGATTATTTTGACCGAAGCGAAATTAAATTTGAGTTTGAAGGCGCGCTTGTCAAAGCCTATATGGAAATGGAGGCGCCGGAAGCGCTCATCCCTGTGATTCAGGCCCAAGTCGCTGACCTTTCGACCTTTGGGCTGGATCCCGGACTTGGAGAAGTTGAAATTAAAGAAGTCAGAGAGTCTGACTGGGCAAACGAATGGAAAAAATATTACCATCCCGTACGTATTGGCAGACATTTGATCATCAAGCCGTCCTGGGAGCAAGTCCTTGACGCTGAGCCTCTCGACTTGGTGATCGAGCTGGATCCTGGCGGTGCCTTCGGGTCCGGGACACATGAGACCACAACTATGTGTGCGGAACTTCTGGAAGAAAATCTTGTGCAAGGCAGCAAAGTCTACGATATTGGCTGTGGCAGCGGTATTCTGGCTATAGTGGCTGCGAAACTCGGCGCCGGGGAGGTCGTAGCGGCAGATATTGACCCCGCAGCAGTGGAAGTCACGAGAGAAAACGTCGAGGCCAATCAAGTTACTGATGTGATCCAGGTCTGTGAAGGTGACCTGATGCAGGTCGTCGATTCGCCGGCGGACCTCGTGGTGACAAATATCATTGCGGATGTTGTCGCCTCCCTTGCGGACAGCATGAAATCCTATTTGAATCCAGAGGCAGTCTGGATCAGTTCAGGAATATTGGATAAAAAGTTGTCAATTGTCCTTGAAGCCATGTCTAAAAATGGGTACGAAGTCTTGGAAGTGCGTGAGAGAGGAGAATGGCGAGCACTTCTGGTGCGCGCCGGCGGACATGCATAGACTATTTGTCGACCAAGTCATTATGGAATGCCCGTGTACAGTGCGAGTTGTGTCACAGGAGGAAGTGCATCACGCGTTGAGGGTGCTGAGGCTGAGTGTAGGTGACCACATTGAGCTGACGGATGCAGACGGTGGTGAATATATAGCTGAAATAAAGACGGCGCTTTTGAATCAGACTGAAGACAGTGTCATGGAAGTTTTATGTCTCAAGAAGATTGAAATCCACAGGGAATCTCCTGTAGAGGTTACGCTTTTTCAAGGGCTTCCCAAACACGACAAACTGGAGTTCATTATACAGAAAGCAGTAGAGCTTGGGGCGGTCAGAATTGTACCCGTGGAGTGTGAGCGCTGCGTTGCCAGAATAAGGGATGCAAAGGATGCAGCCAAGAAAACAGAGCGTTGGAACCGGATTGCCCACGAAGCAGCAAAGCAGTCCAAGCGGGCTCTGGAACCGGAGGTCTTAGAGCCTGTCAGGCTGAAGGCAATCCAAGAGTTAACATCTCAGGATGAACTCAAGCTCCTGGCTTATGAAGGGGCAGCGTTGAAACCGCTGATGGAACATTTGGAGGAAGCGCAGCGGCGTGATGATCTGCAGCGTCGAGTGGCGATCATGATTGGGCCGGAAGGCGGTCTGACTGAAAAAGAAGTACATGAACTGAGTGAGATGGGATTTATAACTATCGGCCTCGGTCCTAGAATCCTTAGGACAGAGACTGCGGGCCTGGCACTGCTGAGTATTATTCAGTATGTACTCGGGGATATGGGAGGAAGGTAACACGTGTCAAGAACAGTAGCATTTTCAACACTGGGATGCAAAGTCAATCAATACGAATCGGACGCTATGGCGAAGCTGTTCAGAGATCGAGGCTACGACATTGTCCATGAGAATGACCCAGCGGATGTATATGTCATCAATACCTGTACCGTCACGAACCTGGGCGACCGGAAATCCAGGTCTATAGCCAGACGGGCTAGGCGGCAGAATCCCATGGCGGTCATTGCTGTGGTCGGCTGCTATGCTCAGGTGGCAGCGGATGAGGTCATGCGGATTGAAGGGGTCAACCTGGTGCTCGGCACCAACGAGCGCATGAAGATTGTGGATTATATTGAGGATCTTGGTCCCTGGGACAAAGTCAGCGCCGTTGGCGACATCATGGAGGTCGCTGAGTTTGAAGAGCTTGAAATTGACGAGCATGGCGACCGGACCAGGGCGTTTATAAAAATTCAGGAAGGCTGCAACCAGTACTGCAGTTATTGCATTATCCCCTATGCCCGAGGCAGAATACGCAGCCGCAGTATCGATCATATTGAATCTGAGGTCACAAGGCTTGTCGGGCACGGATTCAGCGAGTTTGTCCTGACGGGAATTCATATCGCGTCCTACGGCAGAGAAGTTGAGCAATCTCAGGCGGAGGCGCAGGCCCTGAGTCTGATTGATGTCATTGAGCGCGTGGACGCAATAGAAGGCGTCAAGCGTCTCAGGTTGGGTTCGATAGAACCCATGCTGATGACAGCGGAATTTGTTGAGCGTCTCAGCCGGTTAAAATCTATATGCCCTCATTTCCACTTATCTTTGCAAAGCGGTTCAGATCCTGTCTTAAAACGCATGAACCGTAAATATACCGCCTCGGATTTTATGGAGGTTGTAGAGCGTTTGAAAACCAAGTTCGACAGGCCGTCCCTGACCACAGACATCATAGTCGGTTTTCCGGGGGAAACTGAAGAGATGTTCCGGGACACCATAACCCTGGCTTCACAGGTCGGCTTTGCAAAGATTCACGTCTTTCAGTATTCTGCCAAAACGGGGACACCTGCTGCGACCATGAAGGATCAAGTGGATCACGCAGTTCGTCATGAACGCAGCGAGCGGCTGATTGCGCTTCAGGACCAGCTTGAGTCCGACTATAACAGACAATGGCTGGGCAGTGTCAAAGAAGTATTGTTTGAAGGGGTTCCTGAACTGGGTATAAAAGAAATCGAAGGCCTGACGCCGGATTATCTCAGAGTCAAAGTTGAGGCTGGCCCTGGCTATATTGGAAAGATTGCCAAGGTTAAACTTGAGGCGTTGACAGAGCACGGTTTTATGGGATCTTTAATGGATGAGGAGGCATAGTATGCAGAATTGTTTGTTTTGTAAAATTGCTGGTGGTGAAATCCCATCTAATAAAGCGTATGAAGATGAGCAGGTCATTGTCTTTCACGACATATCGCCTGTCGCGCCGGTGCACGTTTTGATCGTTCCCAAAAAGCATCTGGCTTCGACAAATGAACTCAGTGAAGCTGAGTCCGGATTGATTGCCCATGTCTTTAAAGTGGCTGTACAGGTCGCTTCAGAGCTGGGGCTTAAAGAAAACGGATACAGGATCGTCAACAATTGCGGAAAAGATGGCGGGCAGACTGTGGATCATCTCCATTTCCATCTTTTAGGCGGTCGCTATCTGGACTGGCCTCCGGGTTGATAAAAACGGTACAATACGAAATACAGTTGCTTTTTGAATGCTCCTAATGTATAATGTCCTAGTATTCTGTTATTATTCCTCTGTAACGACAGCGGTGCTGTCACCAGAATGCAAGTTTGACACGGGGGGAGGGAATAGCTGTGGCAGGAATTAAAGTTGGAGCTACCGAAACAATAGATAGTGCACTTAGACGTTTTAAGAAAGAGACGTCAAAAGCTGGCGTCCTTGCGGAAGTCAAAAAGAGAAAACATTACGAAAAGCCAAGCGTACAACGCAAGAAGAAGTCCGAGGCTGCGAGAAGAAAGAGCAAGAGCAAATCTTTCTAGTCGCTCTCCTTGGAAGTCAGGGGTGAGTTGAATGAGCTTGAAAGATTTGTTGATGCAGGACCTCAAGACTGCCATGCAGGAAAAGGACGTTCTTAGGAAAACGACCGTCACTATGCTTCGCGCAGCAGTCAAACAGGTTGAAGTCGATCAACGCGTAGAACTTCTTGATCAGGATATTGTGGAAATCGTCGCCAAGCAAATCAAACAGAAACGAGCGGCCATTGAAGAATTCGCTAAAGGCGGCCGTCAGGATCTGGTGGATGAAGCTTTGGCTGAAATCCATATCTTAGAAGCCTACCTTCCGGAACAGCTTACAGAGGAGCAAATCAAAGCCATGGTTTTGGAGGCGATCGCTGAAACAGGCGCATCTTCTCCTAAAGACATGGGAAAAGTCATGGCCATCATGACACCCAAGACGAAAGGTCTGGCAGACGGGAAACTGGTTGCCACACTCGTCAAGGAACAATTAAATCAGTAATAACGAGGCCGCTGATTCAGCGGCCTTTTTTTTATGTTACAACTATATTACGGTCCCCAATTTGAGATTGGGGACGCGGACCGTAATAATTATTTCAGACGGATTTTTGCATCCTTTTGACGCCTAAACCAATGGATTGTGTTAAAATCAAAGGTAGGATGTTTTAACGTTTCAGAAAGGGCGGATCAATCGATTGGAGACACATGAACGAAGAATAAGTGTAGATAATTTGGAAGTTCTTTATAAATTGTTTGGGAACCTGGACGAAAACTTGATGCGCATTGAAAATGCCTTTAAAGTCAAGCTTGCCTCCAGGGACGGCGAAGTCATCATCATTGGAGAAGATCAAACGGTTCATGTCGTGGAAAAACTGATTGAGGTTCTGATTGGCGCCATAAAGGCCGGCGAAGTGCTGGATGCCCAGAAACTGGACTATTTCATGACTATGTTCAGAGAAGGTGAGGGCGACAAACTGCCCGGACTTTCAGACGCCATCCTCGTGGTCACCTCAAAGGGAAAGTTCGTCAAGCCCAAGACCCTGGGTCAGCAGAAATACGTCAAAGCCATTCAGAAGCACGACGTCACCTTTGGCATTGGTCCGGCAGGTACTGGTAAGACCTATCTGGCGGTAGCTATGGCGGTCAAGGCTTTTAAAAATGACGAAGTCTCCAGGATTGTCATCACTCGACCTGCAGTAGAGGCAGGGGAAAGCCTTGGATTTTTGCCCGGGGATCTGCAGATGAAAGTCGATCCCTATTTGAGGCCGCTATATGACGCGCTTTATGATATTCTTGGGACAGAGACCTATTTGAAATATAAAGAACGCGGTTTGATTGAAGTAGCACCGCTGGCCTATATGCGCGGAAGAACGCTGGACAACAGCTTCATCATTCTGGACGAAGCACAGAATACAACCATTGAACAAATGAAAATGTTTCTGACACGCTTTGGCTTTGGCTCAAAAGTGGTAGTCAATGGAGACATTACCCAGATCGATTTGCCTTCCGGAAAAAAGTCGGGGCTGGTTCATGCTGCCGAGGTGCTAAAATCCGTTGAAGAAATTTCCATGGTCGAATTCACGGATCGCGACGTCGTCAGACATACGCTGGTGCGGCGCATAATTCAGGAATACGACAAATATGAAAAGCGGATTCAGTATAAAGAAGAAGCCAAAAAGGAAGCCAAACAGGAAGCCAAACAGAATGCAAGGTTTAAAAAGAGCCGGGAGTCACAAGACGGACGCAGCCAGGGAAGAGGATAAAATTCTGATAGGGGGCAATGGAGATGGTGCATATCAATTTTCAGGACCGGCAGGACCGTAAATCTGTACCTGAATCGCTGGTCGCCAAATTGACTGAGGTCATTGAAATGGCACTCGAATATGAAAATCTTGAAGATTATGAGTGCGAGGTCGATCTTACATTAGTTGATGACGCTGAGATTCATCAGCTCAACCTTGAGCACAGAAGGATCGACAAAGTCACGGATGTCCTCTCATTCCCTCAGTACGACGCCATAAAAGATATGGAGGACCTTCCTGATCCCATGTATTTGGGAGACATTGTCATTAGCGTCGAGCGCGCGCTGGCTCAGGCAAATGATTATAAGCACAGCTTTGAACGTGAAATGTGTTTTTTGACAGCCCATAGCATGCTTCACCTCTTTGGTTATGACCACGAAACGGACGAAGACCAAAAACAGATGCGCGCACTGGAAGAGTCAATCCTCGAAGAACTTGGCATTACCCGTGAGGTGTAGTCATGTGGCGGGCCGTGGAGCGACTGAGTGACAATGTGCTTCCAAACAACTTTTCGGTGAGAAAAAAGAGGTCTGGCAAACTGGTTACGCTATCGTTATGGGTGTGTGTGATTGCAGCACTTGTGGGCTGTACGCCCGGGTCATCTGTTGCTGAGCCTGAAGCCGAGGTCCAGGAGCCTGTAGAAGTATCAGTCCCGGAACCGGAGCCTGAACCTGAGCCTGTCGTCGAGCTGCCATCTGAAGACAGCCAGACCTGGACGGCGCGCTGGCTTATAGACCGTCCTGTCTTTGTGATGATGGATAATCACGCGGGCGCCAGGCCTCAGTCAGGTTTAAAAGAGGCACTCTTCGTATACGAGATGCTGGCCGAGGGCAACATTACCCGCTACGAGGCCGTTTTTACCAGTACGGGTGACTATGAAGTCGGGCCCATCAGAAGTGCAAGACCCTACTTCATAAACAGGGCACTTGAGTATGACGGTCTCTATGTCCATGTTGGGGGATCCCCTCAAGCCTTTAATGACCTGTCCAAACTAAAAGTAGCGGATATTGACGGCTTATCTGCAGGGCGAAATATTTTCTGGAGAAGAAGTCACAAGAAAATACCGCATAATATGTACTCAACCCTGAACGCGATTCGAAAAGATGCTGACAGGAAAAAATACCGGGTCGAGCCGGAGTTTGATGTTCCAATCTATGCGAAGACCGCAGCGCCGCCTTCTGAAGATCAGGCCGGTTCTGTCAGGCTGGTATACAGACAGGGCAGCAGCGGCTATGCATCAGGGTATCTCTATGATGAGGCATTAAAAGCCTATAGCCGCCAGGTCAATGGCGCGCCTCATGTGGATGAACTGGATAATACACCGCTCATGGTGACGAATGTCATTATTCAAACTGTCAGAACGAAAACTGTGGACAATGAAGGCCGGTTGGTTATGGATGACGTTGGTTCAGGCCAAGGCTGGTATATGAGTATGGGTGCCCGAATTCCAATTCAATGGGAAAAAGCGGACCGACGCGCTCAAACAATCTATAAAACCGAAGAGGGCACGGCTATACAGCTGAATCCGGGTGTAACTTGGATTCAGGTTATACCTCAGTGGCTGGAGCCGGTCTGGAATGAGGGGGCATAATATGGAGATCACTTATGAAAAACTCATTGAGATGGCATATGAAGCAATGCAATATGCCTATACACCCTATTCGAAGTTCAATGTGGGTGCAGCGCTCCTGGCGAGCACCGGTGATGTCTATACGGGCTGCAACATTGAAAGCGCCTCCTATGGGGCTACCAACTGCGCAGAGCGTACAGCGCTGTTTAAAGCAGTTTCAGAGGGCTGCAGGTCCTTTAAGGCGATTGCGATTGTCAGCGAATCAAAGCTGCCAACCTATCCCTGTGGCATCTGTCGCCAAATGCTGATGGAATTTGGCGATCTCGATGTGATCCTGGATCGTGGGGGAAGCCTCGTCGTTCACAGGCTGTCTGAGCTGCTTCCACATTCTTTTACACAGGCAGACTTGCAAATATAAGAGGTCTTTCACTTAAGTTTTACCATTTATGTCAGGAGGAACTTAGTTGTCATTCAAATCAGGATTTGTTTCAATTATAGGCAGACCAAATGTTGGGAAATCAACACTTCTTAACGCGATTACCGGCGAAAAAATCGCCATTATGTCAGATAAGCCGCAGACGACCCGCAATAGAATTCAGGCGATTTACACGACGAAGGATAGCCAGATCATTTTTGTGGACACCCCCGGCATGACAAGAGCCAAAAATAAGCTGGGCGATTTCATGATCAAAACCGCGCTGGATACCTTGAAGGAAGTCGACGCCATCATTTTTATGGTGGATGACTCACTGTCCCTCGGACCGTCAGACAAGTTTATTCTCGAGCATCTCCAGAACGTCAAAACGCCTGTGATTCTCGCCATCAACAAAGTAGACAAAATCATGCCCGAGCAATATGCCATCATTACAAAAATTTACAGTGAGTACAGTTTTATTAAGGATATTGTCAGTCTGTCGGCACTCCAGGGTGCAAACATCAATGTCGTCATCGATAAAGTGATTGGGTATCTTCCGGAAGGACCTATGTATTATCCGGGAGACATGATTACGGATCAGCCTGAGCGTGCAATTGTCGCAGAGATTATTCGCGAAAAGCTGCTCCACTATCTGGATCAGGAAGTGCCCCATGGGGTCGCAGTTGAAATTGAGGCTATGAAGAATCGTGAAAACAGCGACATGGTGGATATTAGAGCGGTCATTGTCTGTGAGCGCGAAAGTCATAAAGGGATCATCATCGGTAAAGGCGGACGAAAATTAAAGGGCGTGGGAAAAAGCGCCAGAGAGGAAATTGAGCGCCTTTTGGGATCCAAAGTATTTCTGGAGCTCTGGGTTAAGGTTCGTCCTGGCTGGCGGGACAATGACTTGATGCTCAAGAACTTTGGCTACAAAGAATAACCCCAATTGGATAATGGTTTATAATTGAATAACTTATAAAGTAACAAAGCTCGGGGGTGACGTATGGCAAATCTTCAGGAGATCGAACAAGAGGAATTGATAAAACAGCTGGTAGAGCTCCTCGAGCTTGGGGCTTATGAGGCTGTACGAACATTAGATGAAAAGCTGCACTATGCAGACCGGGCTGAAATTCTCGAGGAACTCAGCGAGGAACACAGACAGGCTTATTTTGAATTGCTGGACTTTGAGGATGCTTCTGAAGTCCTTGAGGAAGTTGGCTCCGAACTATTCTCTGAATTGATCGAGGGCATGGATGAAGATAAGAGGTCTCGCGTCATAGACAATATGGCCCAGGACGACATTGTCGACAAACTTTCGGGACTGACTGAAGAAAAACAAGAAGAGCTGCTGTCCTATATGGATGAGGAGATTGCCTCCGAGGTTGAGACTCTCTTGGAATATGATGAGGACTCCGCCGGCGGCCGGATGACTAAGGATTACGTTACGCTTACCACTGAAATGACCATAGACGAAGCGATCACTTACCTCAGGCATCATGCACCCGGCGCTGAAACCATTTATTATGTCTTTGTGACGAATGAGGAAGGCGTCCTGACGGGGGTCATATCCCTGCGTCAGCTCATTGTGGCCGCTCCGGACATGAAAATCAGCGAGATCATGAATGACAATGTCATCTCAGTCTATGATGATGAGGATCAGGAAGAGGTTGCAAGACTCTTTTCCAAATATGACTTCATGGTAATGCCGGTTGTAGACAAGGAAGAGAAACTCAAGGGCATCATTACCGTCGACGACATTCTCGACGTCATTGAGGAAGAAGCCACAGAGGATATCTATAAATTTGCGGGCTCTTCGGATCTGGAGATCTACGAAGAAGACGACGCGTCCTGGCTTCGGGTCGTGCGCTCTGTGCGCTCCCGACTGCCCTGGCTGGTCATCACTATCTTTGGAGGACTATTGTCAGCAAACGTCGTGGCGCGATATCAGGGCACACTGGACGCCCATTCCGCCCTGGCTATGTTTATGCCGCTATTGGCAGGTATGGGCGGTAATGTTGGCACCCAATCCTCGACAATTACGGTCAGAAGCATCGCCATAGGCTATGTGGAAGGCAAAGAAGCCGTTAGGACCTTTCTCCTGGAAGTGGCGACGGGTTTTATTGTGGGACTTGTCTGCAGCTTGATCGTTGGGATTGCAGCTTCACTGACAAATGGCAGCCTGATGATCAGCCTGATCGTTGGAATCGCTATGTTCTCAAATATTCTGACAGCCGCAGCCATTGGAACTCTGGTGCCTATGGTTTTTAAAAAGCTCGGCGTCGACCCTGCTGTGGCCTCAGCGCCATTTATCTCAACAACCGTCGACATTACGGGTCTCACCATATATTTTTCACTTGCGACGCTACTCATTGGAAAGTGGATGGTCTGATATGCTGTTAACGACAAAAGCCATAGTCTTGTCCAAGCGAAAGCTGGAGGACAATGATGCTCTGGTGACTTTGATGACAGAGCGATCCGGAAAGCTGAAGGCTATAGCAAAGGGTGCAAAATCCTCAAGATCCATGATTGCCGCGACGACACAGCCTTTTACACTGGGAGAATTTGTTCTGGATGTGGGGGCGTCCTGGAACCGCGTCAGAAGTGTCGAGGTCCTTGAATCTTTTCGCCACATCCATGAAGATCTGATGCTGATGGGGTATGGCGCGTATTTTCTCGAAACGGCCTCGCAGCTGCTTCAGGAGGGTGAAGAAAACAGAGGGTTGTTTCAGTTGCTTTCGGAGGTTTTGATAGGGTTGAATGCCTATGACCATCGGCAAAAAAGAAAAAAAGAAGCGTCTGAGATTGGAACCGACCTTTCAATCGCGGAAACGGCTGAGCAGTTCATGCCGCTGGATCTGGAATGGGTGAAAATAGTCTATGAACTAAAACTTCTCGCGACTATGGGCTTTGATATTGAACTAAAACACTGTGTCCGCTGCGGTGCGGAGGGGGCACATGTCGACTTCAGCGTTCCTGAGGGTGGCGCAGTCTGCAGCAACTGTCTGGTGGAAGGCGATGACCGGATTGGGCGAATGCTGTATAACATTATGGATTATGTCAGCAAACAAAGCATTGACGTATTGATGGGGACAAAAATAAATCGTTTATACGTCAGCAAATTGGATATCTTATGTATGAGATTTATGAGGCAGCATTTGGGGTATCAAGACTTTAAGAGCTTGGAATTCCTGAAAGCCATACGAAAAGTTTGAGGAGAGTGATCAAATGAGCACAGTTACAATTGAAATGGTCGATGAGGTCCGCAACAGAACGGATGCAGATTACAAACTTGCCAAAGAAGCCCTCGAAATATGCAATGGAGATGTACTAGAAGCTGTGATCTACATTGAATCACTGAAATCTACGGGTGAAAAGCAGCGCAGTGAGTTCATAAGCCGCGGTACAGATTTGATCGAAAAACTGAGAGAGCTCGTCAGCAAAGGTGTCATCACTCGAATTCTCGTGGTTAAAAACGAAAATCAAGTCATGAATATACCGGTACTTGCAGGCGGTGTGGCCGCGCTGGTATTCACCACAGCTACCATTGCGGGTATTCTGGCGGCAGTTGCGACAGGCTGTCACATTAAAGTCGTCAAGGAAAATGGCGAGGTTCTCGATCTCAATGACATGACTGAGGAATCCTTTAAGAATTTTATTGACGCGACAGAGAAAACGGTTCAGAACGTAAAAGATAAACTGAAGAAATCCGGTGACTCTGAAGTCGGTGCTGATTCGGAGGATGAGTTCGCTCATGACCCTGACGGGGTTACCATATTAATGGATGAAGAGGAAATTAAGTCCTACGAAAAAGAGGACGATCATTACTATGGCGAAGGTCATTTTATGGAAGACGGTGCGGTTGAAGAAGAACATAAGGGCCATAAAAACGCGCATCACAAGTAGTATCATCTTTTGAAGCGACTATACTCAGACATCTTGAAACAAGATTTTTGAATGAGTCACTTCATTATCAGCTTTAACATTGTTTCTGAAAATGGATTAAAGTGCGGATATTCCGGCTGGACAAGCTTGGGAAGCCTGTGGTACAATCCATTTAAATTCAAATGGATGCAGAGAAGAAGAAAAGTAAAAGGTGAGGACATTCAAGAGAGCCGGCGGCAGGTGTGAGTCCGGTATGAAATCCCTTTGAAGGCGCTTTGGAGCATCGTCTCAAAGTGGGCGTTTTGCCAACTAGGGTGGAACCGCGGAAGATAGACTCTTTCGTCCCTAACCGGGATGAGAGGGTCTTTTTTTGCTAGGATGAAAAGTCCGGTGGTATGACGCGGATCTGAACTTCAAAGCAACAACTTTATTAGGGTTTCTGATTAGTATTCTTTCATTACAGTACAGGAGGGTTTCTGATGTCAAAAGTCACTATGGAAAAAATTGTTTCATTATCCAAAACCCGCGGCTTTGTCTTTCCGGGCTCTGAAATTTATGGTGGTTTGGCTAACACTTGGGATTATGGTCCTTTGGGCGTCGAGCTCAAGAATAATGTCAAGAAGGCCTGGTGGAAGAAGTTTGTTCAAGAATCCAAGTATAACGTTGGCCTGGATGCGGCAATTTTGATGAATCCGGCCACTTGGGTGGCATCAGGCCACGTGGGCGGATTCGCTGATCCTTTGATGGACTGTAAGGCATGTAAAGCACGTTTTCGGGCAGACAAGCTCATTGAAGATCATTTCATGGCCATAGGTCATGAAGGTGTTGTAGACGGCTGGCCTAAAGAGAAGATGGAAGCTTATATTCAGGAGCATGGCATTAAGTGTCCGGAGTGCGGCAAGAAGGATTTCACCGGTATTCGTCAGTTTAATCTCATGTTCAAAACTTTCCAGGGCGTTACTGAAGATTCCAGTACACAGATTTTTCTGCGACCTGAAACGGCTCAGGGGATTTTTGTGAACTTTAAAAACGTTCAGCGGGCGTCCAGAAAGAAAGTGCCTTTTGGTATTGCTCAGGTCGGCAAGTCCTTTAGAAACGAAATCACACCGGGCAACTTTACGTTCAGGACGCGGGAGTTTGAGCAAATGGAACTCGAATTTTTCTGCGCCCCAGGTGAGGATCTGGAATGGTTCAATTATTGGAAGCAATTTTGCCTGGATTGGCTGAAAAACCTGAATATGAAAGAGACCTCCGTTCGTTCCCGGGATCACGCTAAAGAGGAGCTCTCCCACTATTCGAACGCCACAACGGATATTGAATTCTTGTTTCCTTTTGGATGGGGAGAGCTTTGGGGGATCGCCGACAGAACGGATTTCGACCTTAAAGCGCACATGACCCATTCAGGCGAAGACCTTCGCTATATTGACCCAATGACAAATGAAAAATATGTGCCTTATTGTATCGAGCCTTCTCTTGGCGCTGATCGCGTTACGCTGGCATTTCTTGTGGATGCCTATGAAGAGGAGACACTCGAGGATGGCTCTGACCGTGTGGTCATGAAATTCCATCCTGCGCTTGCACCTATCAAGGCTGCGATTTTCCCGCTCGCGAAGAAACTGAATGACGAAGCGATTAAAGTCTTTGAAATGCTATCAAAGCACTTTATGGTGGATTACGACGATTCTGGCAGCATAGGCAAGCGTTATCGCAGACATGATGAGATTGGAACACCGTTTTGCATTACTTTTGACTTCGACTCACTTGAAGATGGCCAAGTCACTGTCAGAGACAGAGATACAATGACACAGAAAAGAGTCCCGATTAATGAATTGGTGGAACTGATCCGTCAGAGCCAGGAATTCTAAGAAATAAGATTAATCAAGAGAGGAAATTAGTGACGGCACAAAGTCGGTTCATGACTTTTGCTGCACTAATTTCTTCTTTCTTTTTTGGGGATTTTATTTATGTCAATGTATGGGAAAAAAAACAACAATATTATAAAAAATACGATGCAATCCCTTATAAAGTGTAGTAGAATAGTCTCAACGTGTTAAATAGTGCATCACATTAAAGTGAAAGCGGGTGATTAATATAGATCTTAAAAATCGTCACTATGAAATACTTGAGATTGTTAAGACGCAGGGGCCTATAACCAGTGAACACATTGCGAGTCTTCTAAATGTCACGCGATCTGCGATTCGTGCGGATTTAAATCTGCTGACCATGTCGGGGATGCTGGAAGCCAAACCAAAGGTTGGGTATATGTATATAGGCAGTGTTGAAAGGCAAAAAATTGCGGACTACCTGAACGCAGTCCGGGTAGGAGATTTGAAATCAAGGCCGGTGGCAATCACGGATACCACCTCTGTGTATGATGCTGTGGTCACAATGTTCCTGGAAGATGTAGGCTCAATTTTTATCACAAATGAAGCCAAATATCTCTCAGGCGTAATTTCCAGGAAAGATTTACTTAAGGCCGCTATAGGCGGAAGTGATATTCATCAGATCCCTGTGGGTATCATCATGACGAGGATGCCTAATGTTGTAACAGTAGCGCCGGCGGACCCGGTTGTCGAAGCAGCGAGAAAAATCATGGAGCATGAGATCGATGCGCTGCCAGTCGTTGAAGAAATATTTAAGGACGGCCAGATTTTGTACAGGATTGTCGGCAGGTTCTCAAAAACCAACATTACAAAGCTCTTCGTAGATATTGGCAACAAACTTGGGGGGGGATTGGATTGAGTAAGAAATATCACGTCTATGTCATCTCTGACTCACTTGGCGAAACTGGCGAAATGATGGCGCGCGCCGCGGCTGAGCAGTTTGGTGGAAATGAGTATGAGATTAAGCGCTATCCCTTTATCTCCAATGAAGAGCAAATTATGGAGATTGTAGAAGAAGCGTCAGCGCACCGTTCTGTCATCTTGATTACGACAGTGCTCGCACACCTGAGAGACAAGCTGGTAGAGGAATGCAAAAAACTTGATATTCCTACTGTGGATCTTCTGCTTCCTCTCGTGGATGTTTTTTCGAAATTTCTGGGAGTTGAACCGGCAGGAGAGCCGGGACTTGTTCACAGGCTGGATGAGCGTTACTTCAAAAAAGTTGAAGCTGTCGAATTCGCGGTAAAATATGATGACGGGAAGGATCCGAGAGGTGTTAAAAAAGCGGATCTAGTTTTGATAGGGATCAGCAGAACGTCGAAAACGCCTCTGAGCATGTATCTGGCACACAAAAATATCAAGGTCGCCAATATCCCGCTGGTGCCCGAGGTTCCGGTACCGGATGAACTTTATGAAGTACCCACCAACAGAATCATAGGATTAACCACCAATCCGTATAAATTAAATGAAATCCGTCAGGAACGCTTAAAAGCACTGGGCCTCGACAGCCACGCCTCTTATGCGGATTTGGGCCGTATACTTGAGGAGCTGGAGTATTCGGACAAACTGATGAAAAAGCTTGGTTGCCCTGTAATCGACGTTTCAAGCAAAGCGGTAGAAGAAACTGCGAATATCATCGTTGAGATTATGAAAAAAAATATGCTGATATGAGGTGAGCAAATTGAAAAAATGGGTTTATTTCTTTGAGGAAGGCAATGCGGAAATGAAGTCACTCTTAGGTGGCAAAGGCGCTAATCTGGCGGAGATGAAACGCATTGGTCTGCCGGTGCCAAATGGTTTTACCATCACGACTGAGGCGTGCAATGCCTATTATGAAACCGGAAAATCATTGGGTGAGGACGTCAAGGCTCAGATTTTTGAATACTTAAATAAACTTGAAGCCATAACGGGCAAGACTTTTGGCAACGCTGAAAACCCGCTTCTGGTGTCCGTTCGTTCCGGTTCGGTCTTCTCTATGCCAGGTATGATGGATACTATTCTGAACCTGGGTCTAAATGATGAGACTGTCGAGGGGTTGGCGGCGTTGACAGAGAACCCTAGATTCGCTTACGACAGTTATCGCAGATTTATTCAAATGTTCAGCGATGTTGTGCTGAAGGTCGCCAAATACAATTTTGAGCATGCTTTAGATGCAGCCAAGCGCGACAAAGGACTTACTTATGACACTGAGTTGACGGTGGATCACTTAAAAGCCTTAGTCAAGACTTACAAGGATATTGTTCAAAAGGAAACCAGAAAACCGTTTCCACAGGAACCGGAAAGTCAACTGATCATGGCGGTCAACAGTGTTTTCGAATCCTGGGACAATCCTCGTGCCAATATCTATAGAAATTTGAATGATATCCCGCATAATCTTGGCACAGCTGTCAACATTCAAGAGATGGTTTTTGGCAATATGGGTGAGACCTCTGGAACAGGCGTCGCTTTTACGCGCAATCCTTCTACCGGTGATCCTGCCTTCTTTGGCGAATTTTTGCTCAACGCTCAGGGTGAGGATGTCGTGGCTGGCATACGCACACCTAGACCCATTTCTGAATTGAAAGATGTCATGCCTGAGGTATATAAGCAATTCAGAGAGATTTCGACAAAATTGGAACAGCATTATAAAGACATGCAGGATATCGAGTTTACCATTGAGCGCGGAACGCTGTTCATGCTGCAGACAAGAAATGGCAAGCGGACGGCGCCGGCGGCTGTCAATATTGCAGTTGACTTCGTGGAAGAGGGACTCATTGACGAAGAGACTGCGATTATGCGGCTCCAACCGGAACAAATCGATCAGCTTCTTCACCCGACCTTTGATGATGTGGATCTGGCCAACGCCAGAGAAATCGCCAAAGGTTTGCCAGCCTCTCCTGGCGCGGCTTGCGGTCAAGTGTTCTTCAGCGCAGAGGACGTCGTTGCAGCTCAAGCAAAAGGTATTCCAGCGGTTTTGGTGAGACAGGAAACCTCACCTGAGGATATTGAAGGCATGGTAAGCTGTGTCGGAATTCTGACTTCCCGTGGGGGTATGACTTCCCACGCTGCTGTCGTGGCACGCGGCATGGGTAAATGCTGTGTCGCAGGCTGCGGCGAGATCAAAGTGGAGGAGTACGCAAAACAATTTCATGTGGACGGTTTGGTTGTCAAGGAAGGAGATTACATCTCGCTGGATGGCAATAATGGGCGAGTCTTTCTTGGAAAGATCAAGACAAAGGAAGTTGGGCTGACCGGAAACTTTGGAAAGCTCATGGGTTGGGCAGACAAGCACAGGGTTCTCAAGGTCAGAACTAACGCTGATAATCCCAGAGACTCAAAAGTCGCGGTTAAGTTCGGAGCTGAAGGGATTGGCCTTTGCAGGACGGAGCATATGTTCTTCGAAGAGGAGCGTATTCCTGTAGTTCGACGCATGATCATTTCAAAGTCCTTTGAGGAACGAAAGGAAGCACTGGAACATCTTCTGCCATTCCAGAAGGCCGACTTTATTGGCATCTTCGAGGCAATGGGTGAGCGGCCGGTGACGATCCGCCTTCTGGATCCTCCGCTGCATGAATTTCTGCCTCACGAAGACAAGGACATTGAAGCGCTGGCGAAGGACATGAAGATATCGGCATCTGAGCTGAAATCTATTGTCAATGATTTGAAAGAGTTTAATCCAATGCTGGGTCATAGGGGCTGCCGTCTGGCGATCACCTATCCTGAAATCTATGAAATGCAAGTCAGAGCAATTTTCGAAGCTGTGGCGGATGTGGTTAAGCGCCTGGGGTTGAAAGTCAAACCAGAGGTCATGATCCCGCTGGTAGGATTCGAAAAGGAACTGGAAATACTTGATTTGCTTGTAAGAACGACAGCTGACAAGGTTTTGGAGGAACAAGACATTGAGGTTGATTATAAGGTAGGCACTATGATTGAAGTGCCGCGGGCAGCGCTGCTTGCGGATGACATTGCCAAACATGCCGAATTCTTCTCCTTTGGTACCAATGACTTGACGCAAATGACCCTTGGATTTTCCAGAGATGATGCCGGAAAATTCTTGCCGGAATATCGTCATAAGGAGATCTTTGAAAAAGATCCTTTCCAAACCATTGATCAAAAAGGTGTCGGCAAGCTTATGAAGATGGCGATAGAGCTCGGCCGTCAGACTCGTCCGGAGATCAAACTAGGCATTTGCGGCGAACATGGCGGAGAACCAAAATCTGTTGAATTTTGCCATGAAATTGGTCTTGAGTATGTTTCGTGTTCGCCTTATCGTGTTCCGATCGCCAAGCTGGCTGCTGCCCAGGCTGCCATTAAAGCCAAAAGCGGCGAAAGTAAAACGGGGATCAATCTTTAGAGAAGAAATGGCTGGGTTTGGTGACCATCGGCCATAGGCTAAAAGAATAAAGAGAGGAAGAAGGTGCTTTGTGAAGTTCAGTTTGACTTCGTAAAGGCCATTCTGCCTCTCTTTTTTGACGATCGATAAAGAAATACTAAAAAAGATTTTGGAAATAAAGGATTCTTGGACTTCTTCAGCGAATTAATAGCGAGCGTCATAAATGGAGGTGCGGTTCATGTCCATTAGAGAACGGACAGAAGCGATTGAACGGCTGGTACTTTCTGAGCATGCAATGCATGCTTCGGACTCTCTCGGGAGATTGGTTCCTGAAGACCAGTGCGCTATAAGAACGGTTTATCAGCGTGACCGCGACAGGATCCTGCATTCTAAAGCGTTCAGACGCCTGAAGCATAAGACACAAGTATTTCTGTCACCTGAGGGGGATCATTATAGAACGCGGCTGACGCATACCCTGGATGTGTCACAGATCGCGCGCACCATAGCCAGGGCACTTCGTCTTAATGAAGACCTCACTGAAGCGATTGCTCTAGGCCACGATTTGGGGCATACGCCCTTCGGTCACTGCGGTGAAATGGAACTGGACCAGATCCATCCGGGTGGATTCGACCACAACGAGCAGAGTCTGAGGGTTGTGGATCTCTTGGAAATCAGGTCGGATGGAAGGCGGGGCCTGAATCTTACTCATGAAGTACGTGATGGGATTCTCAGCCACAGCGGGGGAAAAAAACCACAGACCCTGGAAGGGCACGCGGTGTCGTTCAGCGACCGGATCGCCTATATCAATCACGACATAGACGACGCACTGCGGGCTGGGGTTTTGGAGCTTGCAGAGCTCCCTGAGGTGTTTCTGAAAACACTGGGCAAGACTCATAGTCAAAGGATCAATACGCTGATCGTAGATATAGTCAATCACAGCAGAGGTTCGGACCAGCTTTCATTCAGTCCGGAAATTGCCGAGGCATTCATAGGGCTTAGGCAATTCATGTTTGACCATGTGTACCTCAATTTAGATGCTAAAAAAGAGGAAAAGAAAGCACGCGTAGTGCTCAGAATGTTGTATGAGTATTATAGCAGCCAGCCTTCAGAGATGCCTCGGGAATACTTCGAGCTTTATCAGGGGAAGGAAGGCACTGAAGCAGTAAAAGATTATGTTTCAGGCATGACGGATCGCTATGCGGTACAGTTATACCAAAAACTTTTTGTCCCGGACTTTTGGACTTAACTCAGCCTGGTTGGAACAAAATTCAGGCGCATTTTGTATTGAATGGAGATCTTATGCAACAGGATTCTTTCAGACTGGAAAAACATTTTTCAAAACGAAAAAAAATTGAAGGAAATTGCCATTAAACGTTGAATTCTTATTATCGTGAAAGTTAAGCATAATATCATGCCAGGGACTTGGGGCTGCGTATCCTGCAACTGGATCAAGAAACATCCGGAGCATTATAAATATTGACAACAGGTCCTTACTCAGGATTTTTTCATTAGAAAAGTGGGTACAATATGTCTAAGTATACAAATGAAGTCGCTGAAGCACTTCTGGAACGCGTGGATATAGTCGACCTTGTAGGGCGCTATGTTGAGTTGAAGCGGACTGGCAGAAACCATAAGGGGTTATGTCCGTTTCACAATGAAAAGACGCCGAGCTTTGTCGTCACTGAGGAAAAGCATCGATATCACTGTTTTGGCTGCGGTGCGGGCGGGGATGCCATTGCCTTCTACATGGCCATGGAAAACCTGGACTTTATTGATGCGGTTGAAGCCTTGGCCGAACGCTATGGCTTGGATCTGGATCGATATAAAGTACAGAATTCTGCTCAAGAGCAGGAATCAGCAATACTGAAAAAGGCCTTATATCAAGTTAACAGAGAGGCTGCCATATTTTACTTGAGAAAGCTGAAGGAAGATTCTGCTGCACAGGCTTATTTGAATAAGCGGGGCATTGAACCACTGACTGCCAGACGGTTTGGACTGGGTTTCGCACCAGACGCGTGGCAAGCCCTGACAGATTATATGGAGCCTAAGCAGCACCCTCTCTTACTGCAAGTTGGTTTGGTGGATCGTCGAAAAAATGGAAACGGTTATTATGATAAATTCAGGAATCGGCTGATTTTTCCTATCCAGGATCAGCGCCAAAATATCATTGGTTTTGGTGGCCGGGCTATTGGAGACGATATGCCAAAGTATCTCAATTCGCCTGAGTCGGTAATTTTCAGCAAGGGCACAGCGTTTTACGGAATCCTTCAGGCGAAGGAAGCTCTGGGAAAACTACGCAGTGTCATTGTGGTAGAAGGGTATATGGATGTTATAATGCTTCATCAAGCCGGGATCACCAATGCTGTGGCTACGCTGGGAACAGCCCTGACGGAAGCGCATGCCCGGGTCCTAGACCGCTATGTGGATGAAGTGACATTGTGTTTTGATGGGGATGAAGCCGGAAGAAAAGCCGCTCTCAGAGGTGTGGGTATTTTGAAGGCCATGAAGGCGAAGCTAAGGGTGCTCACACTTCCGGTTGGCCAGGACCCGGATGATTTTGTCAGAAAAAATGGTGCCGAGGCTTTTCAGAAAATGGTTCAGGAAGCTGACCCTGCGACGACATTCTTAATTCAGGCAGCCAAGCACAAATATAACCTGAATACACCTAATGAAAAACTGGAGTATTTAAAAAATGTCGCAATGATCATAAGGGGACTCGACAGCGAGGTCGAAAAAAGTTATTATATAGATTACGTGGCAAAAGATCAGTCGTATGACTCAAACGCCATTTATAGGGAAGTTTACGGCTTTTCCAAAGCTCGACCTCAATTCGAAGCTAAGAAGCAGATTGAGAAAGTCGCCATTGATCCCACGCAATATAATGCAATTTTTGAGTTGGAGAAAAAAATTCTTGAAATTGCGCTGAGAAATAAATCCGCATTTGATCTTATCTGTACAGATGTGGATTTGGATCAGCTTGAGAATTCGGAAGTAAAGGATCTTATCAAACGTCTGGAGTTATATTACAGGGTCTATGACACTGTAGGGCATGATGAGATCGTAGAGATGTTTGATCTTGATACGGCCATAAGACTGGACCAAATGGCAAGAAACAGCATTGTGGGTGAAAATCTCGCGCGTGAAGCCATGGTGACCAGGATCCATTATAAATTGGCGAAATTGGATGCTCAAATAGCAGAGCTCAGAGCTGAGAGAGAGAAACTTGAACAACCATCGGCAAACGCACTTAGCGTGTCGGAGGTCTCACATCTCAAACTCGTTTTGATCAGAAAGGAAATGGAATTGAAAAAGATGAAAACAGAAGCGGTCAAGGAAAGAGATTCCTTGAGAGGAGGGACGTCGATTGGCTAAGATAGATCCGCAGCATCTTGATACCGTCAAAGAGCTGGCGAATAAGGGGAAAGTGAAAGGCAATCTTACTTATTCAGAAATCGAAGACGGCTTATCGGAACTCGACATCGACAAGGATCAGATTGAAGATATTTATGACTCGTTGGCTTCCATGGGCATTGAAGTCATTGGCGAAAAGGATTTGCTGGATGATGAGCCTCTGATTGAAGAGGACGAGAACGCGGAAGAGGTAGAAGTTGATGTTGAGGACTTATCCCTTCCCAAAGGCATCAGCATTGACGACCCGGTTCGGATGTATCTCAAGGAAATTGGAAAAGTGCCGCTTTTGTCAGGAGATGAAGAGATTGAACTGGCGAAGCGCATGGAGGAAGGCGACGACGAGGCGAAGAAAAAGCTTTGCGAGGCAAACCTCAGACTGGTTGTCAGCATTGCAAAGCGTTATGTCGGGCGTGGCATGCTGTTTCTCGATCTGATTCAGGAAGGCAACTTAGGACTGATTAAAGCAGTCGAGAAGTTTGACTGGAGAAAAGGTTACAAGTTCTCAACTTACGCCACTTGGTGGATTCGTCAGGCTATTACCCGCGCCATTGCGGATCAGGCCAGAACCATACGAATTCCGGTTCATATGGTGGAGACCATCAACAAACTGATCAGAGTGTCCAGACAGCTTCTTCAGGATCTCGGACGGGATCCTAAGCCGGAGGAAATTGCAGCTGAAATGGACATGAGTGTTGAAAAGGTCAGAGAAATTTTGAAGATCGCTCAAGAGCCAGTATCCCTTGAGACTCCAATTGGTGAAGAGGAAGACAGCCATTTGGGAGACTTCATACCTGACAATGATGCGCCTGCGCCTGCTGATGCAGCGGCATTTTCTATGCTGAAAGAACAGCTCATGGAGGTTCTTGAGACTCTGACGCCAAGGGAGCAAAAGGTCCTGAAACTCAGATTTGGGCTTGAGGACGGCCGTGCGCGCACTCTGGAAGAAGTTGGCAAGCAATTTGACGTGACCAGGGAGCGGATTCGTCAGATTGAAGCGAAAGCGCTTAGAAAGCTGAAGCACCCTAGCCGCAGCAAAAAACTCAAAGATTATTTGGAGTAAATCAGAAGCGGTCGTCATCAGAGGGTTTGATAAAGTTGTCATTAATTTGAAAAACCGGGAGAGACCCGGTTCTGTGAAAGGAAATTGGTGCAGCATAAGCCGAAGCCGGCTTACTTGTGACGCCAATTTCCTTTCGTCGATTAGAGGAGGCAAGACTGTGAAACCAAGATTGACCCCAAGACTGCGGACAGTTGCTGCAATGGTCCCTCAAGGGGCTCGAGTGGCGGACATTGGAAGCGACCATGCTTATGTACCGGTAGAGCTGATTCGGACAGGTCGAGCCGTAAAGGTCATAGCCAGTGATGTTCATGCGGGTCCGGTTGAAAATGCAAAAGGTGTTGTCGCTGCAGCGAACCTGGAGGATGTGATCGAGATCCGACTGGGTTCCGGCTTTGACGTCTATCAGATGGGAGAGGTCAATTCTGCAGTTTTGGCAGGCATGGGGGGATTTTTAATCCGAGACCTGATTATTGAAGCGCTGCCTTTGGTAAAATCGCTGGAATGTTTAGTGCTGCAGCCTATGGTCGCCATTCGCGAGCTTAGGGTGTGGCTGCTCCAAAATGGATTCGAGATTCTGGATGAGCAAGTCGCTCAAGAAGGACAGAAATTTTACGAGATTTTTTCGGTCCATTATACAGGACGATGCCTTGAAACCGTTGATTTTAAAACTGCAGAAATGGGTTGTCAAATGTTCAGGGCTGAAGATGAGATTTCCATGAACTATTTGGCGCAAAGAATACAAAAGACAGAAAATGTCATCCGTGCTCTGGCGCAGGCCAAGGATGCTGAGGCGACCGAGCTTCATGCCTTTGAAGCGCGCCTGAAGCTGTTGAAGGAGGCACAGGCATGCTTGTCAATTCAAAGAAAATAGTCAAGCTCATAGAAGAGCGATATCCGCCGTCGCTGGCAGCGGCTTGGGATAATGTTGGTTTCCAAGTGGGTAATCCGAACAGCGCCGTCAATAAAATCCTGGTTGCACTGGAAATTACACCTGCTGTGGTTCAGGAAGCCATAGATGTCAATGCTGATTTGATAGTATGTCACCATCCGCTTATTTTTGAGCCGCTGAAACGTTTGACAGAGAGCAGCCCCGTGGAGGTCGTGATTAGAAAACTGACTGCCGCAAGAATTGGCGTCTACGTCGCACATACAAACGCAGACGCGGCGCCCGGCGGCTCCGTGGATGCGCTTCTTGAGTCACTCGAACTGGAACGCGTTGAAACCATGGGGGACGTCTTTAGCGAACCCTTGTATAAACTGGCGGTTTATGTGCCTGTAAACCACGTTCAAATCGTTTCGCAGGCTATGTTTGAAAGCGGCGCAGGCCGTCTGGGTTCCTATGCGGAGTGCAGTTTCAGCTATCCTGGAACAGGCACTTTTTTGCCGATGGATGGCGCTCAGCCCGCCATCGGTTCAGTCGGTGTTCGTGAACGCGTCGAAGAAACCAAGATCGAAGTACTGGTGCGCCAGGATCAAGTCAGAGAGACACTTAAAGCCATGCTGGACGCGCATCCGTATGAGGTGCCGGCATATGATTTGTGGCCTTTGAAGGCACCGGAGCAAGTCTTTGGTTTTGGAGCCGTGGCAGTGGCAGCTTCTGATGCCAGTCAGAATCTTAATTTGGCTCAATGGGCGTCTAAGGTCAAAGCCGCTTTGAACGCGCCGGGGACACGCATGGTTGGAGCTCCGGAAGCACCGGTTCACCGAATCGCGGTAGTGCCTGGAGCCGGGGCGTCCTTCTATAAGGAAGCCGCAGCGGCAGGCTGTGACCTGCTTATTACGGGTGATGTGAAGTATCATGATGCACAAGGCGCATTGGCGCTCGGTGTTCATCTGATTGATGCAGGACATTGTGAGACAGAGCTGCCGTTTATCAGCCGCATGGCAGCCCAACTAAAGGAAGACATGGAGCAGAAGGGGTATGAAGCCAGGGTTGTAGTCTCTGAAACGCGGATTAATCCTTTTTCCATTGCTTTTTAGCGTAATACAGCCTATAATAGACAAGTGAGTAAACCAGACAATCGCGTGCGAAAGTACGAGGAAAGTCCGAGCTCCATAGAGCAGGGTGCTGGGTAATCCCCAGTGGAGGCGACTCCAAGGAAAGTGCAATAGAAAGATACCGCCTCAGCAGGCAGGCTTCGGCCGCTGCTGCGGTAAGGGTGGAATGGTGAGGTAAGAGCTCACCAGCGTTCAGGTGACTGGACGGCTCTGTAAACCCCGCCTGGAGCAAGACCAAGTACGGGATGAGAAGGGAGTTGCTCGCTCCCCCCGGTTGGTAGGTCGCTTGAGCCCTCCGGCAACGATGGGCCTAGATAGATGATTGTCAAATACAGAACTCGGCTTATAGGTTTACTCACACAACTCAAATACATTAAAGCCCGTTGCCAGAAATGGCAACGGGCTTTTTTGACGTGCAACCCATAAATGAAGTTGAAATGCAGAGTCATTAAGTCACAAACAATTATTTTCGCTGAGGATCCAATAGGTTACAGTTTTCCTGCCATCCGCCCCACAGCAGCCTCGATCTGTCGATCCCGTCCCGGCCTAGACCAGTCGATGATTTCCTCATTGAGGACCTTGGCGCCTTGTTTTTCCACAAGGTTTTTGAAGCCGCTCATAGCCTGATTGCCACCCATAGCATGAAGTGGGAAAGCATGGGTGATCAGAAGAGCGACTTTTTTTTGATTGAGGGCCTTTGACGGAAGTGCATTTAAATAGGCCGCCATTTCTGCTGCCAGCGCGAAGCCTTCCGTGTGAGAGCCGAGCACGAGTGTCTCAAAGCTGTCAAAGTCAGGTTTGTCCTCAATCCGAACCAGCACTACAGGTCTTCCGGCCTTTGAAAGGCTGGCTTTGAGTTGTTCAGCCACTTGAAGCGTGTGACCGGTTTTGGAGTGAACAATGATGCCAATGGTCATGATTCTTACCCCCAGAAATTAAAATTCTACATGATAAGCGTACGCTTTTTGAGGGCATGATGCAATGACAATTCTACGCTAAGCTAACCTTATTTTCAGCGTCCTTCAAGAGTCTCTTTTGGCAGAGCTGGAGCACTCTTTATTCGGTGCGCACCGTTATAGACATTAAAACGATTTCCTCTGGTGAAGCCCACAACCGTCATGCCGCGTTCCTTAGCTGCCTGAATAGCCCCGTAGGTTGGCGCAGATCGAGAGATGACAGCGGATATGCCGGCATTGGCGCATTTTCCAATAATTTCAGAGGAAATTCTGCCGCTGAAGAAGATCATTTTGTCTTTTAATGAGACCCCTTCAAGCAGCGCTTTACCCACTACTTTGTCCAGCGCGTTGTGTCGGCCTATGTCATCAAAGAAGGACAGCCGGGCAGAAGCTGAGGCTAAACTGCAGGCGTGGACGCCACCAGTGGACATAAAGACTTCCGAACTTGTGGTAAAGGCACGCATTGTGCTCAGAATAAATTCCGGGTCAATTACCTCAGAACCAAGTGCGTCAGGATCTATCCTTGAAACAGGCGGCTGGCCCTGAAAGAGTCTGGCGCCGCTGGTGGCTATGGTGCGTGTGCCTTTGACAGAGTCGCGATCTGGAATGACAACAAAAGCCTCGGCGTTTTCAGGATCCAGTATGAGTTCCGAAAGATCCTCAGGGCTATCGATTAAACGTTCGCTGTAAAGAAATCCGACCACCAACTCTTTCAGTGAAGCGGGACTGCAGAGCAATTTAGCCCAGGAAACCCCGTTGACGTGCAGATGAAGGGTATATTCGCTGACCACTTCATCCTGGTAGGCCTCCCAGTGACCTTCCTCAAAGCGCAGCATAGGCGTCGTTTTTTTCAATTTTAACCGCTCCTTTGGAAAGTATTGTTCAGACAGCTTTTCAAGCTGTTCAGGTGTGTTCAGATTGTCGAACAGACTCCAATCCGGCGTGTACTCGCGGGTTTTCGACTCATCAATATAGCAGACCTCATGGCGTTCTAAAAATTTAAATATATTTCTTTGTCCTGAGGCGACAAAGGCTTCAATTCCGGAAAGCAAAGAGACGTGATAGAAACCGTGAAAAGGTTCAATCCAGTCGCCAAATCGGGTGACGCAGGCTTTTTCATCCTTGAGAGAGGACATCATATGACGCGTAAATGCCGGCGAGAAAGAGGGCATATCACATGCCATCAGATAGATATAATCACTTCTGGACGCCAGAAGACCTGCGTGAATCCCCGCCAGGGGGCCAACACCGGACATGCTGTCCGATACAATGCGGACAGGGCGGCCTGCATAAAGCTCAGGCCGCCCTGTTACCACGACTATGTCGTCAAAGACTTCGGTCAGCTGCCTGAAAATCAGATCTGTCAGGCGAGTATCACCCACACAGAGCGTCTGTTTGTCAAATCCCATGCGGGAGCTTTGTCCACCCGCAAGTAAGACAGCCGTTCCGAAACGTTTCAAAGAGTTCACCTCGTTAAGTGGTACTAGTACAACATTCTTGAAATATCTATGCAAAAGAACGTAAAACCTGCTGGCAAAATTCAGGCTTATAATTCATTTTTTATTGCACAGTTATTTCCGGAATGTACTACTAGACGGTTTGGATTTTCTCAACGCTGACCGCGCAGACTTTCAGTTCAGGCATGCTTGAGATCTCATCCAGCGCTGAAGCGTTAGTCAGAATATTCGCGGCTGTTTCTGCGAAGTGGAAAGGCATAAAGACCACTTGATCCTGGATGGTATCCGTTACCTTGGCTTTAACCTCGAGCTCGCCCCTTCGAGACGCAACTTTGACGAGTTCCCCATCTTCAATCCCCAGTTTGAGGGCAGTGTTCGGTGAGATCTCAATGAAGCCCTCAGAGGCAATGGCATGCAGGCCTTCCACACGCTTTGTCATGGTTCTGGTGTGATAATGGTACAGGATTCGACCGGTTGTCAGTATAAATGGATAAGCCTCATCCTGGAGTTCAGCAGAATCAACATGATGTACCGGTACAAAAAGTCCCTTTCCACGGGAGAACTTATCTTTGTGGAGGTACTGGGTACCTGGATGTTCCGGTGTCGGACATGGCCACTGCAAACCTTTGTGCTCGATGCGGTCATAAGTGATGCCGCCATAAAGCTGCGTCGCCTTGGAGATTTCTTTCATGACATCCTCTGGTTTTTCATAAGGTGCATCCATTCCAAGGCGCTTCATAATTTCAACAAAGACTTCCCAATCTGCTTTTGCTTCACCAGGTGCCTGAACTGCTTTTCTGACACGCTGAACCCGGCGCTCAGTGTTTGTGAATGTCCCGTCTTTTTCTGCAAAGCAGGCAACCGGCAGCACAACGTCAGCAAGGGCAGTTGTCTCAGTTGGGAAGATATCCTGAACTATGAGGCAGTCCAGGTGTTCGAGACTCTCACGGATATGATTGGTATCCGGGTCAGAGACCATAGGGTTTTCACCCATGATGTACATCAGTTTGATTTCTCCGCTGTGGGCGGCCTGCATCATTTTTGTGAGCGGCATACCGCGCTTGTAGGAGAGCTTTGCACCCCATAGGGATTCAAATTTTTGAATGACTTCAGGGTTAGTTACCTTCTGATAGCCAGGGAAATCATCCGGAAGACCACCCATGTCACAGGCGCCCTGAACGTTATTTTGGCCGCGAAGCGGGTTGACGCCGCTGTGTGCTTTGCCTAGGTTGCCGCACATCATGGCGAGGTTGGAGACCGTCATGACATGACCGGTTCCGGTACTATGCTGAGTAATACCCATTGCGTAGAAGATGGAAGCGCGATTCGCGTGGGCATACAGCCTTGCTGCTTTTCGGATCAGATCTGCATCAACGCCACAGATTTCAGACGCTTTTTCAGGGGTGTAGGCCTGAATGACGTCGATCAGATCAGAAAGACCTGTAGTGCGCTCTTCGACAAACTCGGCATCATAAAGGCCTTCGTTATAGATGACATTCATCATGCCGTTCAGGAGGGCGACGTTGGTGCCCGGTTTTAACTGAAGGAAGACGTCCGCGTGCCTGGCGAGCTCAATGCGTCTTGGATCAGCAACAATCAATTTTGCGCCGTTTTTGACGGCTTGAAGAATTTGAGCACCAATTACCGGGTGATTTTCTGTTGTGTTTGAGCCGGTGACAAACGCAAGATCAATTTTTGGTATTTCCGGGATGCTGTTTGTCATAGCGCCGCTTCCGAGTGTAGTCGCAAGACCTGCGACTGTAGAAGCATGTCAGAGTCGGGCGCAGTGGTCGAGGTTGTTGGTGCCGACACCTGCGCGGAACAATTTTTGCATCAGATAGTTTTCTTCATTGGTGCATCTTGCAGAAACCAGGCCTGCCAAAGTATCCGCACCATAAACATCTCTGGTTTGCTTGATTTTGCCTGCGACAAAATCAAGTGCTTCATCCCACTCAACTTCTGTCAGGACACCATGCTTTTTAAGCATAGGCTTTCTTAAACGGTCCGGGTGGTCGATAAAGCTATATCCAAATTTTCCTTTAACGCAGAGCAGCCCCATGTTGGAATGGTCATTGACCGGCTCGACATCTACAACCTTGTTGTCCTTAACGATCAGATTCATTTGGCAGCCAACGCCGCAATAGGAACAAGTCGTCTGGACTTTTTTTGCCTCCCAGTTTCTGAAGCGCTCCTTGCTCTTTGGCATCAAGGCGCCGACGGGACAAACGGAAACGCAGTTGCCGCAAGAGACGCAGACAGACTTATCCATACCTTCCTCGAAAGGATGGGTGATATGTGTGTGGAAGCCGCGTTCGCTAAAACCAATTGCGGAAGTGTTTTGAAGTTCATCACAGACGCGGACGCATTTTCCGCACAAGATGCATTTGTTTTGGTCGTTGTAGAAGAATTTGTTCGATTGATCCACTTCGCTGACGCGTTTAGCGCCTTTGAAGGCGTCAATGTCGACCTCATAGCGATAAGTATAATCTTGAAGTTTACACTGACCGGCTTTGTCACAAACGACGCAGTCGTTGGGATGGTTTGCCCAGATCAGTTCCAGGACAGATTTTCTGGCGTCGATGACAGCGGGGGTTTCTGTGTTGATGACCATGCCGTCAGCAGCCGGTGTGGTGCAGGAAGCCACCAGGCTTCTTGCGCCTTCAACCTCGACGACGCACATCCTGCATGCGCCGTTTGGCACAAGGCGTTTATCATTGCAAAAAGTCGGTACAAACAGGCCGGCTTCTTCAGCCACCTGTAAAATGGTCTTTGGCAAATCTACATGTATGGTATTCCCGTTCAGGGTCACCTGAGCCATGTATTCGTCCTCCTTACGATCTAAATTCGAGCGGGCAGATTTTAAAAAGCACCCGCGTTATTTCTTGATAATCGCGTTGAACGGACACTTGCTCATGCAGGCGCCGCATTTGATGCACGCATCCGGGTCAATGTGGTGCAGACCTTTGACTTCTCCGGTGATACAGCCAACAGGACAAACCTTCTTACAGAGGGTACATCCCTTGCAGGCATCCGTAATGACATAGGTCAACAGTGCCTGGCAGACGCCGGCCGGACAGGTTTTGCCCACAATGTGGGCTTCGTATTCCGTCCTGAAGTAACGCAGGGTTGAAAGTACCGGGTTGGGCGCCGTCTGTCCAAGTCCGCAAAGGGATGAAGACTTGATATTTTTGGCAAGGCGCTCAAGTTTATCAATGTCTTCCATTTCGCCTTTGCCTTCAGTGATCCGGTCGAGAATTTCCAGCATGCGTCGGGTGCCTTCCCGGCAAGGGACGCATTTACCGCAGGATTCATCCACGGTGAAGTCCAGGAAGAAGCGGGCGATGTCCACCATGCAGTTATCCTCGTCCATGACGATCATGCCGCCGGAGCCCATCATGGATCCAAGGGAGATCAGGTTGTCATAGTCGATTGGGATATCCAGGTGATCAGCAGTGATACAGCCGCCGGAAGGCCCGCCGGTCTGAACTGCTTTGAATTTTTTGCCCTTTGGAATACCGCCGCCAATATCTTCAATGACGTGACGAAGTTTTGTGCCCATCTCGATTTCAATTAAGCCTGAATTGTTGATTTTGCCGCCGAGAGCAAATACTTTCGTCCCTTTGGATTTCTCAGTGCCCATGCTGGCGTACCATTCAGGTCCTTTGAGGATGATCTGAGGAACATTGGCAAAGGTCTCCACGTTGTTGATAACCGTTGGTTTTCCAAAGATGCCTTTGTGTGCGGGGAATGGCGGCTTTGGCCGAGGCATGCCGCGTTCGCCCTCTATAGAGGCGATCAGTGCTGTTTCTTCACCGCAGACAAACGCACCCGCGCCAAGGCGGATTTCCATGTCGAACGAAAAGTCTGTACCGAAAATGTTCCGGCCAAGCAGTCCATGCTCTTTAGCCTGCTCAATGGCAATTTTCAAGCGTTTGACTGCAATTGGATACTCCGCGCGAATGTAGACATATCCTTTTTCAGCGCCTGTCGCATAACCTGCAATAGCCATGGCTTCAATCAGGCAGTGGGGGTCGCCCTCCAGTATGGAACGGTCCATAAAGGCACCTGGATCGCCTTCGTCCGCGTTGCAGCCAATGTATTTAATAGGGCCTTCAGTTTTGGCCGCGAATTCCCACTTGATACCGGTAGGGAAGCCGCCGCCGCCACGTCCTCTGAGACCGGATTTTTTAACTGCATCCAAGACGTCTGCGGGCTGCATTTCAGTCAAAACCTTACCCAAGGCTTTGTAGCCGTCATAAGCTATGTATTCTTCAATGACTTCAGGATTGATGACGCCGCAGTTTTTCAGCGCGACCCTGTGCTGCATTTTATAGAAGGTGACTTCGCTGAAAGAAGTAGCGAGCTGGTGTTCCGGTGGCGCCAGCTTGTCGCGATAAAGCAATGATGTGACGACACGACCCTTCATCAGGTGCTCAGAAACAATGGTGTCGACATCTTCAATCTTAACTCTGGAATAAAAAGAGCCCTCAGGGTGTACGATACAGATTGGACCTTCTTCACAAAGTCCGAAACAGCCTGTTCTCACCACCATTACTTCCTGATCCAGGCCTTGCTCTGCGACCAGTTCCTTAAAACGCTCCTCAATCTTGTCGGAGCTTGAGGACGTACATCCTGTACCGCCGCAGATGAGGACGTGCGATCTGAACAAACTCATTGGCATAAGCCTCCTGTCATGGTTTTACTTTTTATTGCTGCCGATGGTGAATGCTTCGACAACCTGATGCTGCACCAAATGTGATTTAACGATCTGTCTTGCCTTTTCTTCAGTCATTTGAATGTAAGTGGTTTTTGGATGACCTTCCTGAAAAATTTCAACTACAGGTTCAAGTTTGCAGTCACCAAGACACCCGGTTTGAACCACTCTGATATTTTCCAGTCCTTGTTGGTCAATTTCGTCCAAAATAGTCAATAGAACCTGACGCGCTCCGGCTGCCATACCACAGTCATCCATAGCGACTGAAACCGTATAGCTGCCTTTTAAGGTGCGAAGATTGATCCGTCGATACACTTCCTGTTGTACTTTTTCAAGTTCAGCTAAAGACTTCAAGCGGAAACCTCCTCTGATGTTTTACTATATTTCTCTAAAATACCTTGAATATCACCTTCAACAAGGCGGCCGTAGACTGCGTTGTTGACAGTGAGAACCGGCGCCAGTCCGCAAGCGCCAATACAGCGGGTCGCTTCGACTGAATACCGGCCATCCGGTGATGTTTCACCGACTTTGACGCCGAGCCGTGTCACAATCTGGTCAAGGAGCTTTTGTGCACCTTTGACATAGCAGGCAGTGCCCAAACAGACAGCAATGAGATAATCACCTTTTGGTTCCAAGGTAAATTGCGAATAAAACGTGACCACACCATAAATTTCAGCGAGTGGAATGTTCAGTTCATCCGAAATTACTTTTTGTACTTCATAAGGGATCGCGCCAAAAATGACCTGGGCTTCATTCAGTATTGGCATTAAAGGTCCTTGGATATGCCTGTAATGCTCAATGACGGTATGCAGCTTCTGAAAATTTTCTTCAGTTAAAATGTTTTTAGCCATGAAGCAGCCTCCTGACTTCTTTTTTTCGCTGATTTGATTTTATCTCATTTTATCGATTATGAATATATCAAACTTTTATAATTGTTGAAATTTTATGACAAAAAGTTTTTACTTAGCTATAATCGTTGCAAATACCTGCTTAATAGTCGGAATTACAATGGTCGAAATTTTAGTATATTATTTAGCGATTTCATTGATGTGAAATATATGTGAAAATTTCAACAAAGTATTAGACGCAAAAAACAAGTGGTCCTGGTAATTTTGTCAAGAGTGGCTTGAAGAGACTCCTGAGATATGTTACGCTGTACAGGAACTGAATGGGTGATGGTGTTCGCCGTGAAATGCCTTTTGAGCTGATGACACCTGTCGAAAAATGCGACAGGGTCTTTTTTGTTTTTGAATGTTAAATTTTAGGGGGCTATGTTATGGCAACTGGTCTTGCAATAATTACTCTGCTGGGCTTATTGATGAATACACTGTTTGTAAAAATGAGGCTCCCGGGACTTCTGGGCATGCTGGTCCTGGGCATAGTCATTGGACCTTATGGCTTGGATTGGATCGATGCGGAACTTATGGCCGCATCCGCGGACTTTAGAAAAATAGCGCTAATTATCATTCTCTTGAGAGCGGGTCTCGGGATCAGCCGTGAATCCCTTAACAAGGTAGGTTACGCCGCGATTAGATTAAGCATTATCCCGGGCGTTATGGAAGGACTCGCTATTTCATTAATAGCAGTGCCTTTGCTTGGATTTACCTGGATTCAAGGTGGGATTCTCGGATTTATACTCGCCGCGGTTTCGCCTGCGGTGATCGTCCCCATGATGATTCAGCTTTCTGAGCGTGGGGTAGGTACAGGTCAAAATATTCCGACGCTTATTCTGGCGGCGGCATCAGTGGATGATGTTGTGGCGATCACCATTTTTTCAGCCTTTCTGGGGATGTATAGCGGCGCACATGTCAATATTGGCATTCAATTAGCCTGGATCCCTGTTTCCATACTCCTGGGCATAGGTGTCGGAATCTTAAGCGGCATAGTTCTGGTTAAAGTATTCGAACGCTATCACATAAGGGATACAAAAAAAGTGCTGGTGATCTTGGGGATTGCCATTATGCTGACTGCTTTGGAGACGGCAATGAAAAACCGTCTTGAAATTGCGGCTTTGCTGGGTGTCATGACCATCGGCTTCATTCTTTTGGAAAAGAGGCCCGTCGTTGCCCACCGACTGTCTGCAAAATTCGGGAAAATATGGGTTTTCGCTGAAATCTTATTATTCGTCTTAGTTGGCGCTCAAGTTGATCCGGGTGTCGCTGTGGACGCAGGCGCTAATGGGCTGCTGATTCTGGCAGCTGGGTTGACGGCCAGGAGTATTGGTGTTTGGATTTCCACAGTGGGCACATCGTTAAATGCAAAGGAACGATTTTTTTGCGTCGTGGCCTATTGGCCAAAGGCGACTGTCCAGGCGGCAATTGGTGCGATCCCTCTGTCACTGGGTGTCGAGGGCGGCGAAGTGATCATGGCGGTTGCTGTTCTTTCCATCCTGGTCACAGCACCACTAGGTGCTCTAGGGATTCGAATCAGTGCGCCGCGACTCTTATCGCAGTCTGAACCACCTGCAGAGGGGATCGTATAGACTTTTACAGGCATTAACTTCCGTAATGGCCATTTTGTAATGTTTCTTGTGCTGGGACATTGGTCAACGGCGTGATATAATGACGATACACAGCCTGCGTCCTTCCAGACTCAGGCAGAGCACCCAATAAGACTAAGCGGGGTAGGCCAACTATATGAAGTTCGAAAAAATCGCATTGGTATACAACTCCTATTCAGGCATGTTGAAACCTTCCTGGAAGCTGGAGCCTTTGATTGAATATCTGAATACAGCTTCTGAAATAATCACCATAGATGTCGCGGGGGATCTCGATATTGAAGATGAGGTCATTCAAGCGTGTCAAGATGGCGCAGAGCTTATCATTGCCTGTGGTGGTGACGGCACGGTGCACAGTTGTGCCAATGGGATCATGCAGAGCGGCTCTGAGGCGGTACTAAGTGTGCTGCCATTCGGAACCGTCAACGATTTTGCTTCAGTGCTTGGTATGAATGACAAGATAGATCAGTTTATCGAAATTCTGGAGCAAGGCATTACAAAAAAAATTGACGTTGGGATCTGTAATGGTCTCTATTTTATCAATGTCGTCGCAGTGGGGGCTTTTACAGATGTGGGGTACGCTGTACCAAGACCGCTCAAGAAAATTTTCGGACGGTTGGCTTATTTGATTTACGGCATTAAAGACAGTTTGAAATATTTGAAAGAATCTCACAGGGTTCATTTGGAGATCAACGGTGACGCTATTGAGAGAGACATCACCTTGTTTACGATTACGAATTCGAACTCTGTGGGCGGCTTTAGAAATTATGCTAGGCCAATTGAACTGGATGATGGCAATTTATATTTGATGTTAATGAAAAAATCCACATTTAAGCAAGCGGTAAAAATTGTTATGACCTATCTCAGTACACAAAAATTCGCCGGAGAAACCATAGAATACTACCCAATTAAGCATTTTAAAGCCAGCTCTGTGGATCTAATGAAAATTGATATAGACGGTGAAGAGGGTGGACGGCTGCCCATTGAAATCAAGATCTTGGAGAAAAAGCTCAATGTACTAATCCCAAAAGATTAATTAGGATATTAATGGGTATAATGACTTCTGAGTTTAGATTAAGACTTAAGGAGGAGACCTATGCTCAAAGAATTTAAAGCTTTCGTATTAAGAGGCAATGTAGTTGATCTTGCAGTTGCAGTCGTCATTGGCGGCGCATTTGGAAAGATTGTCACCTCGCTGGTCAATGATTTGATTATGCCGCTGATTGGTATGATCTTGGGCGGCGTCAGCTTCACAAACTTAAAGTATGTGATAACACCGGCCTCTGAAGGTGTTGAGGAAGCGGCAATCCGCTATGGCGCCTTTATTCAGTCCATTGTGGATTTTGTGATCATTGCCTTCGCAATTTTCATGGTTATTAAGCTGCTCAACCGTATGAGAAAGAAGCAAGAAGAAGCACCGGCTGCGCCGCCTGAACCGCCTCGTCAGGAAGTACTTCTCGAGGAGATTCGAGATCTGCTTAAAAAATAACACAGCGCATAAAGTGGTAAAAAACAAGAAAAGAAGGTGTCATTTAGGTGGTTGGTTCAACTGCCTTCCTGCACCTTCTTCTACTTTATAAGGGTGGTCGAGAAAATGACAATTGCAGGCTTTATCAGGAAGAAAAAAGTTATTCTGGATGTGGATACAGGGATAGACGACGCTATTGCCATCATGCTGGCTTTGGCTTCGCCTGAACTGGAGGTTCTGGGGATTACGACAGTTTCGGGAAACATAGACCTTGAGTCCGCGACTAAAAATACTTTAAAAGTCTTGAAGCTCATAGGCCGGGAAGACATTCCCGTCTATAAGGGCGCGGTAAAACCACTTTGGAGGTCAATCAGGTATGCGAAAGAAGTCCATGGTGACTGCGGTCTGGCAGGGCAATTGAATGACCTTGAGCCGGGTGAGGCACAGAGTCTCTCCGCGGGCGACTTTATCAAAGCTCAGATTGAGCGGTATCCTGGAGAAATAACCTTGATCATGACCGGCCCGGAGACCAACCTTGGATTACTTCTAATGCAGGAACGGAATTTAGCGCTGAATCTCAAGGAGATAATTGTCATGGGTGGCGTTGCGAATGGCCGAGGGAATGAATCTCCGGTGGCAGAATTTAATATAGCCATAGATCCGGAGGCGGCTGACCTCGTCTTCCATAGCGGTGCACCTTTGACCATGGTAGGGCTGGATGTTACACGAAAAGCGCTGCTTAGAAGATCTGATATTGATGCATTAAAGGCATCGGAAGCAGTGAAGCGCTTTGTCGATCTGGTGACCTTGGAATATCGTCAAAGGTTTGCTGCTGTCAACGGCTTTGAAGCCTGCCTGATGCACGATCCGCTTGCTGTCGCAGTCGCAGTCGATCCATCACTCGTCAAATGCGTTCACCGCTATGTCGGGATCGAGACCGAGAGTCGTTATTGTGACGGTCAAACGGTTTGCGATTTCGATGATAGATGGGGCAAAACACCTAATGCTGAGGTTTGTGTCGAACTTGACCTTGAAAGGTTTTTGGACTTGCTGACGAACAGACTGAATCGCTATTAGACGACAAACTGAATGAAAAATTTCATTTATTCTAAAAAAAGCTTTGACTTTTTGATCTTAAGGCTTTAAAATACAGATTAAGTAGAATTCATATTAAATCAGTCGGAAATACAATGACGAAGGAAAGTAGTGTTGACAGGTCTTTTCAGAGAGAGGGTGCTGGTGGGAATCCCTCATGACAGTCAGTGTGAAGTGCCCTTCTGAGTTACGCACCGAAGCCCAGTAGGCTGCGTCGGGATCTCCCGTTACAGAGATCGGACATGTTTTAGTGTCCCAGAGAACCAATTAGAGTGGAACCGTGGAGTTAACTCCGCCTCTATGCATAGTGTGCATAAGGCGGAGTTTTTTGTATTTTACAAATGAGGGGAGTTTTATTAATGATTTATAATTCGTTATTGGATATGATCGGTCATACTCCTGTTGTCAAATTAAGTACGCTGGCGGCGGAAAACGGCGCTGAGGTTTATGTGAAGTTGGAAGGCAAGAATCCTGGTGGAAGCATAAAAGACAGGGCTGCGCTCGGAATGATCGAAGACGCAGAAGCTAAAGGCGTTCTAAAGCCGGGGATGACTATTGTCGAACCTACCAGCGGCAACACCGGAATTGCCATTGCAATGATTGGTGCTTTGAAAGGTTACCGTGTCGTCATCATCATGCCGGAAACCATGAGTATTGAGAGAAGAATAATCATGAAAGCCTATGGCGCAGAGATTATTCTCACAGAGGGCTCCAAAGGGATGAAAGGGGCTATCGAAAAAGCGGTCGCTTTGAGAGAAGAAGACCAGACAGTATATATTCCCAGCCAATTCTCAAATTCTGCGAATGCCGAAATGCACTATAAAACTACAGCCCAGGAAATATTGAATGATTTTGAGCGGCTGGATGTGTTTGTGGCTGGCGTCGGAACCGGTGGGACCATTAGCGGTGTGGGGAAGCGCTTAAAAGAGGAGCGCCCTGGAACCAGAATTGTGGGCGTGGAACCTGCAAAATCCCCAGTTATAAGCGGCGGTCAACCGGGTCCTCATAAAATTCAGGGCATTGGTGCCGGATTTGTGACAGAGTTATATAATCAAAACGTAGTCGATCAAATTATGACGATCGAAGATGAGGAAGCATTTGAGTTTGCCAATCGACTCGCTAGAGAAGAAGGTCTATTTTTGGGAATCTCAGCTTCGGCAAATGTGGCAGCTGCGATAAAGATTGCAGCAGAACTTGGACCAGACGCGAAAGTCCTGACCGTAGCGCCGGACAGTGGTGACAAATACCTATCTATGAATGTATTTCAGGGGTGATGAGACATGTTTAGAAAAATTAAGTCCTATCTAGATACAGTAAGGGACCGGGATCCGGCTGCGCGTTCCTATTTGGAAGTCATTTTCCTTTATCCGAGTGTCCATGCGGTTGGGTTATATCGAATTGCCAATTGGCTGTTCCGTCATAAAAGATTTTTTTCGGCGAGGTTCATATCGCAGTTTGCTAGATTTATTACCGGCATTGAAATCCATCCGGGAGCGACCATCGGCAAAGGCCTTTTTATTGATCATGGTATGGGTGTCGTTATTGGTGAAACCACTGAGATAGGGAATTATGTTACCTTGTACCAGGGCGTGACTCTGGGGGGGACGGGAAAAGATAAAGGGAAGAGGCACCCGACTATTGGTGATGATGTCGTTATTGGCTCAGGCGCGAAAATATTGGGACCAATCACCGTGTCTTCCGGAAGTAAAATTGGAGCCAATTCAGTCGTGCTGCACAATGTAGAGTCTTTCTCCACCGCGGTGGGCATTCCGGCCAGAATGGTGCGCAAAGGCCAGGTTATTGAGATAGACAAATATAAAGAGGCGCATATTTACAATCATATGGTAATCTAATTTATACGGTGTTCAAAACAAATGAGCTGCTGTAAACTGATTTTCAGGTTTACAGCAGCTCATTTTTAGTTTCAATTATTGAAGGTTTTTATTTCAGAAAGTTCGAGTCTGACCAGCCGACCGCGGTCATAAAAAAGGCTTTTTCCACTGGAGAGTTTGTTGTGGTCATCAGACAATTTTAACGGGATTTGCAGGCGGTAGTGCATGCCGACCTGTTGAGCGGCATAGATCGGGCTCAATGTCCCGCGATGAAGTTCTATCAACTGTTTTGAAAGATAGAGCCCAAACCCGGCACCTTCGGACTTTTTAGCAAACTCAGAATTCATCTGGTGATACTTAAGAAACGCATTTTGCACAGAAGCTTTAGGTATTCCAATACTATTGTCAACGTAATCAAGCACGATGGTCTCATCATCGCAGAACAAGACCAGGAGAATTTTAGGTTTTCCCGTATTGAACTTGATTGAATTTGAGATCAAATTCAAAAGGATTCGATCCAGTTCGTAGGGGTCAATAGTGGCTTCCAGTGTTTTAAGGTGCGCGTCTAGATGTATTTCCAGTTCTATTGGATCCAGGACTTCGGTTACCCATTTTATGAGTTCGCCGAGTTCGAAAACCAGGTCAACCCGTTTGAGATCCAGCGTATAGTCCTTATTTTCCAATTGATTGGCGTCGATAAGATTGTTGATGACGCGAAGCAATCTCATGCTATTGTTTTTAGCGATACTGGTATATTTGACAAACTTGTCATCCGGCAAGTCGCGGGATTTAACCAAGGCACTCCGTTCCACTGCGTTGACAGCGTTCAGAATGAGGCTGATGGGGGTTCGGAGCTCGTGTGACAAACTAATGTAATATTCATTTTTATAGCGTTCCTCATCGATCAGCGCAGTCCATAGTTCTTCGTTGGCGTGATTGAGCTGATTCAGTTCAGCTGCTTGTTTTTCGACATTCCGTTCGAGATGATAGCTTCTATAGGAGAACGCGAATGTTGCAGCAGCAGAAATGAGAAAGAAATAGTTGAAGAGTGAGAGTACATCTTGTTCCTCTGAGCGAGCGGCAGGCAGAGAGATCCATTTTTCAATGTTTGCCTGCAAATCGCCAGATTTCTTTTGGTTTTGAAGAAAATTATTCAATTCAAATTGCAGAAGGATGTGATTGGGATTGACGATAAAACTATTTTCTTCGAGAAATAGAGTCGCTTCTAAGGGTTGAAACTGAGATAACTGCCTTTCGTTAAAAAGTAACTTTCCCAAATCCGACGGCAGAAGGACAGCATCAAATTGATCTGCCAATAGCCCATCCAGTGCAGCATCATGATTTGGCAAGGCGATCAGAGCATTGTTCGTCGCCATATTGCTCAGATACCTTGCCAAAGTATCGCTGCTTCTATAGCCGATACTGAGTCTCCCTGAATCCTCGCGGAACAAATCCTGATATTTTTTCGAATCCATCAAGTTTTGATCCACGAACAGCTTGTAATTTCTTATATAAAAGGGGGTGGTTGATCTGGCATAGTCAGGTGCTTTTACTCGACCGCTGCTGTAATAGATGTCATAATCTTGTTCGAACATAACTTCCAATTGATCATAGGTTACCAAATCAAGAATCAGTTCATAGCCGGCGGCTTCTGAAAATAAGCGCAGCAAATCAACGGCTAACCCGTCAGGTAAGCCGTTGCGATTGATAAACATTATAGGGTAATCATCACTTAAGCCAACCACTTTCAAAGGTTTCAAAACTGAGGGCTCAGAAGGTTCAGATGCTGTTTGAGACAGCGACTGAGCAGCAGCAGTATTTAAAACATCCTTTTTAAGAATTGAATCAGCCCAGGATCTCTCAGAGTTGATGGTGGCAAAAATGATGAGGAATATCAAAAAGCGTGTGAGGATTCTCAATCTGCCCCTCACTTCCTCTCTTACTCTTATTCCTCTTCACGTGGCTGCTAATACAGCAGTCTTGGCAATAGCTGATCCAGCATCAAAATGGCGTCGCTTGGGGTCTGCCCATTTTGAAGCGTCAGATGTACCTGAGCCTGGAGCAGAAGAGAAAGCTCGTCGTAATTCGCTACCTTTGGCCTTGGTTTGGACTGGTTAAAATAGTCAAACATGTCATCCAGAAAAGGCATGCGCTCCAGAACTTCTTCATCCGAGTACAGTGCAACTCTGGACGGAATGTAATTATACTTCAAATTCATGAGCTTTTCATTTTCGTATGTCGTCAGGAATTTGATCCATTCGACAGCTTCTTTCTTGTGTTTGGAGTCTTTTGATACCATGTACATCCAACCGCCAAAGGCACCATAGGAGTCTTGGCCGGACTTTAAGCTGGGAAGCGGTGCGACTGCAATTTTATCTTTTAGCTCCGGAGCCTCAGAAAGCTTGCGCCAACCCGTTGGCCAATCTCGCATGAAGATCAGGTTGCCTTCAATAAAGGCAGCCCGAAGATCACCACTTGAATAATTCAGGGCCTCAGTCGAAACAATCTTGTCAGTGTGGATCATGGACTGCATAAGGGTAAGTGTTTCATTCACCCCTTGAGCTTCAAAGCGGTATGGCGTTTGTGCGGTATCTATGTCATACCCGCCTGACCACAGAATTTCGAAGAAGCTGCAGGTTAAACCTTCAAAGTTTTTCCATGACGCAGCGAAGCCATTCAATTCAGGTTCTTTGTCTTTTATGGCTAAAGCCGTTTCGCTCAATTCTTTGTAGGTTTTAGGAACCCGAAAATCATACTTTTCCAATAAATCTTTTCGATAAAACAAGACACCGGAATCAATTCTATAAGGAATGCCGTAGAGCATTCCGTCTACGGTAGCAGCGTCAATGGCACTGCTTAGGTATCCCTCAAGCTCATCTTCACTAAAAAACGGATCTAAATTTGCTACCCATTCAGATTTAACAAATATTGACGGCCAAGTGACATCCGCATCAAAAACATCGATGGCGTCTTGCTGAGTAGACAGCTTATTGCTGATTATTTCGTATTTGTCATTTGTGTCATCCGGAAGCTGCACATAATTGATTTTAATTCGGGGATGGTCTTTCTCAAAGGCAGCAATGACTTCCTCCATGACCCCAAGTTTGTCAGGGTGAGCATAAAATTGAAGCGTCACGGTGCGGTTCAAATAATAATAAAGATTAACCGAAATTGCTGAGACAAAAATTAAGGCCAAAAGGATGATGTGATTTCTTTTCATGAATTTGCGACGCTCCTAGGGCAAGATTGGTTTTCGATCCAGCGGGCTTGACAATACAATGGTAGTCCGGGTATTTCCTAA
Source organism: Acidaminobacter sp. (assembly GCA_009881125.1). The sequence continues at coordinate 113,789 of WXFH01000016.1, forward strand.
TTGTTGAATGCGATCGAGCAATTTTTCGAGCTCAATGGTGTCAGAGAGAAATACTTTGATAGTCATGCAATCTTCACCAGTCAAATGATGACATTCTACAATTGCAGGATCATTTTTAACAAGATGCAGAAATGCCTTGTGCTGATTGACCATCATTTGAACATTAATGATTGCGAAAACGCGTTTCCCCAACAGTTTAGGATCGACGACTGCGGCATAACCTTGAATAATACCAGACTCTTCAAGGCGTTTGACCCGTTCGCTGACAGCTGGTGGAGACAGTGCGACGAGATTGCCGAGTTCCTTCATGGAAATGCGGCCGTCAGTCTGCAAAATTTCAAGAATTTTAATGTCAGTTGAGTCCATGTTGTGCCTCCTTAAAAAACGAAGGAATATTTGAAATTACCTAATTAATAAAAGTCATCACTATATTATCACTTTTCAAATCAAATGTACATTAGGCAAATCGGGTGATAATATCTAGTAGAAGAGTGTTTTTGATTTTGTTGAGGAGGCAATAATGTTATGACCCCCGTTAAAATAACTGAAACTGTTTTGAGAGACGGACATCAATCCCTCATAGCGACGCGCATGAAAACAAGTGAAATGGAGCCCATTCTAGAAAAAATGGATTCTGTAGGCTATCACGCCATGGAAGTTTGGGGTGGAGCAACTTTTGACGCCTCCCTTCGATTCCTCAACGAGAATCCTTGGGACCGCTTGAGACTGATTCGAAAGCGCGTCAAAAATACGAAGCTTCAAATGTTGCTTCGAGGTCAGAATCTGCTTGGGTACAAAAATTATCCGGATGATGTTGTCAAAGAGTTTGTAAAACTTGCCGTATTTAATGGCATTGACATCATTCGAACCTTTGATGCGCTCAACGACTTGAGAAATATCGAAACCGCGATCCTTGCCACCAAGGCAGAAGGCGCTCATGCACAAGCAGCAATTTCATTTACAGTTTCACCTGTACACACCATCGAGTCCTTTATCGTGTTGGCTAAGGATATGGTTTCAATGGGCGCAGATTCCATTTGTATCAAGGATATGAGCGGATTGTTGACACCCTACACAGCATTTGATCTTGTCAAGGGTTTGAAAAGCAGTGTGAACGTTCCAATTGAAGTCCATTCCCACTGTACAAGTGGTTTGGCGGATATGACTTACATGAAGGCTATTGAAGCAGGTGTTGATATAATTGATACCGCAATCTCACCATTTGCTCTTGGAACATCCCAACCTGCGACAGAGGCCATGGTTGCCATGCTGAATGAAACTGAACGCAAGACAGGCCTTGATCTCAAGATCCTGAATGACGTTGCGGAGCACTTTGCTCCAATGCGCGAAAAAGCGCTTGAAACTGGCCTGATGGATCCTAAAATTTTGGGCATGGACATAAATACTTTAGTTTACCAGGTACCGGGTGGCATGCTGTCCAATCTAGTGTCACAACTGAAACTACAAAATGCGCTTGATAAATATAATGATGTTTTGAAAGAAGTCCCTCGTGTCAGAGAGGATTTGGGATATCCGCCGCTGGTGACACCGACGAGCCAGATTATTGGTACTCAGGCTGTGTTGAATGTCATCACGGGAGAGCGCTATAAAATGGTGCCAAATGAGGTCAAAGCCTATGTCAAAGGCATGTATGGCAGACCGGCAGTGCCTATCAAGGACGAGATCATTCGTAAGATCATAGGGAATGAAGAAGTGATTACCTGCAGACCGGCAGATTTGCTTGAGCCTGTTTTGGAAGCCAAAGAAAAAGAAATTGGTATGTATATGGAAAGTCCTGAAGATGTATTGACCTATGTCCTCTTTCCTCAGGTCGCCTTGGATTTCTTCAAGCTTCGCATGGCAGAGAAATATAGCATTGACAATACCCTGGTCGACAGTGAACAAAATGTCTATCCTATCTAATTAAGAAGTAAAAAGGAAATTGGTGCATCTTAAGTCGGATTCCCCGACTCCCTGTTGCTTTCAATTTCCTTTTTTATTTTTTTGAAACATCATAATTCACCGATTCGTTTAATTGGACATTTTTACTGAAGCGTTTCACAGGACTTAAGTGTATAATGAAGACAGGAGGTGAGCCTTGTGATTGAATTTCATCCTCAAGCTCTTTCATTTCTAAAGACTGCGGGCAAGAAGGCGCTGGTCGTATACAGAACGACTGAAGGCAGCTGCTGAGCTATTCACGATCTGACCCTGGTCAGGGTCGGAGGATTGCGTCAAGGTGAAGCAGAACTGTTTGAAGCAATTGAAACTGAGGGGATAACCGTTTGGTTTGATACAACCCTTGAGCTCTCGGATCATGTTATAATCAAAATGGCTGATTACGCGTCAGATTTGCCGGATCGCGATTTGGTCGCAGAAGGCGTGTTTTAGAAATTTATTGAAAGCATGGGGGAGCATATGGCAGGAGAGAAAAAAGTGGAACTGACGCCGCAGGAAAAGAAGGCAAGGCGTGCACAGTCAAGGGCACGGGAAAGCCAGGCGCGCCGTGCAGAGCGTGAATCAATGGCTATGGAGAGATGGGCTGTGATGCGGCAAAAGGGGATGCGTCATTATGTCATCAAACAGGGACTGATCACCTGGACACTGATGACCAGCCTGATCTATATATTGCTTCTGGGTGTGTCTTTAAAATTTAAATTTACTTCAGAGATCCTGATTCAATTGGGTGCGGCTGTATTCTTTTTTGCAATTGGCGGAATATTGTTCGGTACAGCCACCTGGTATCTTTCTGAATCGAGGTATAAGCGGCATTTGGCAGAAAAGGAACGTCTTAGAGCACAAAAAAAAGGAAAAAAATAATTGCGAAATCACTGGGAAACTGTTGTTATGGCAGTCATTTATGACGCCGTGATGACAGTTTCTTTTATTTTATAACAATAAAGGAAAATTATGGTTGACGAAATAACAAATTATGGTAATATTAAGTAGACGAATATTGAAAGGAGTGGACTCATGGTAGTATGCCTTTACTATCCAGAGGAGGATTACCTTGCAGCAATAGAGCAGGCTTGTCTTTCATCCGGACTGGTTTCTTGGAGGATTAGACTGTTCTCAGAGGAAAGGCTATGGCGTTTAGCTGTACAGGCTGAAGATTTTTCTGGTATAGCCGCAGGGCCCCGCACCTCTCTGAATAACGCTGAGCTAGCAAAAGGCGTCAAAGTCCTTGTTCTGACAGATGCCTTCATTCCTGCCGAAAACGAGTTCTCAATTTATGAGCCCATCGATGCGTTGAACAGAGCAATTCAGAAACAGATGGGCACAATTAAAGCCATGGGTGAATCCGGAGGACTTCACTTCATTTTTTCATTTCAGTCATGTTATCAGCAGCGTCAAGCCTTTGAAGGGTTTAAAGCGCAGCTTTACCATCTGGATCCTTTAGCAGTTGTCATTGATTTGACAACTATTGCGAATATTTCAGGAAAAGTCGACGAAACTTTGACGGAATGGTTATGGGAAGGGGAAGATGCAGTTTTCAGTGAAGGTGGCTGCTACAGTCTGTGTCATAGACCTCAGGACGTCAGTGCACTTTTCTTGCCGCAGTGGCAGGATAAGCTGACGAATGCAGTCATGGGTATGCCTCACTCAATGTGGTTCTGGTGTGGGACGGATTGGAGAGAAATGCTTATAAAACTCATCCCGTTTGTGAAGAGTACCATTTGGATCTGTGACCACCCAAGAGAAGTAGAATCGGCCGTGGCATGGACTGAAATGATCAAAAACCGGCAATTCGGTATTGGAGGCTACTTGATCTCTAGCAGGGGAAGCCGCCATCCATCTGCTATACATTTGGAAGGTGCGTTTGATGGTCAATTTGAAACCCTGACGGACTGTGTTGGCAATATTGTGGCAGGAGGGCGAAGATAATTTATCTGTTAGGGGAGCATGAGGATCTATTGTATGATTCGCTTTGCGCAGAATTAGCGGCTGTGTTGAGTGAGAATCTTGAAGATACCGGTGATTTGAAACAAAAAATTGAAGTGTTTGTACGAAGCAACGAATCCTTAAGCCACTTGAGCACAATGGAAAAGATCGGCTTGGCACAAAGTTGGCTTTGGCGCATTCAGGGTTATGATTTTCTGGATTCATATTTGAAGGATCCCTGAGGTAACCGAAATCATGGTTAACGGACCCTCGAAAATTTTTGTTGAAAGAAAAAATACCATGGAATGCCTCAGCATCTCGGTTTCGAACGAAAGGCTGCGTCAGCTGATTCAGAAAATGGTGTCAGAAGTAGACCGACGCGTCAATTACAGAGATCCCATTGTAGACGCAAGACTGAGAGACGGCGCTCGGCTGAATGTCGTTATGCAGCCCGTTGGATTGGATGGTCCTTATATGACCATTAGAAAATTCAGAAAAGACTTGTTGACGCTGGAAGCGTTAAAGGACAGAGGGATGATGGATGAGCGCGTTATGTCATTTCTGGTGGGCGCTGTTAAAGCCAGGCAGAATTTAATGATCAGCGGAGGCACAAGCTCAGGAAAAACGACGCTTTTAAATTGTCTGAGCCGTTGTATTCCAAAAGGAGAGCGGGTTATATCAATAGAGGACAGCGCTGAACTCAATTTGAACAGTATCGATAATCTTGTACGCCTTGAAACGCGTCCGTCTGCTGCAGGTGAAGCTCTGGAAGTAACTATGTCTGATCTGATTCGTACGGCGCTGAGAATGCGGCCTGATAGAATGGTCGTCGGAGAGATCAGGGGTGCTGAAGCTTTGGATATGCTGCAGGCTCTTAACACTGGTCACGATGGCTCCATGTCTACAGGTCACTCAAATTCTGGAGCTGATATGCTTGACCGAATAGAGGCCATGGCTATGATGGCAAGTCATGGAACTGCTGAAGGGATCCGGCGGCAAATTGGGTCAGGCATCCACTGGATCATTCATTTGAAAAAGGACGCAGATGGCTCAAGAAGAATTCAGGAAATAATTCAGGTGCTGGGATATCGTCAAGGCAGGCTCGATTTTGAAACGGTGATCACAGAAGGCTGCCGAGTCTTGAAGACAGACGTCTTCGATCGCGTATCGAGCTATGCTTAAATACTTTAAGCTGATTCAGCCGGTATGGTACCGCGTGACGCCATCCGTACGTCGAATCCGATTGTGGCTCATATTGGCAATCGATACTATCCTTTCCACATGGATTTTATTTGAAAATCCTGGTTTCTTTGTATTTGTGCTGTTAATCAAGCTTCCGGCAATGAATTATCAGGCACAAATGGCAGCTGTCCAAACAAAAGATGAGTTCCTATCTGATTTCGCACGTTTTCTGTCTTTAATCGCTTCAACGACGTCGACTGGCAAATCTCTTCAAAGAGCTTTTGACCAAACAGTGGATGAGTTTTCCACCGCTTGTGAACCCCTCGCCTTCGAACTGAAAAAACTCAGCCGATTGATGCAGTTGGGCACACCGCTGACATCAGGCCTAGGTCGCCTGGCTCGACAATTTGATCTTGAGGAAGCGACAGATCTTTCGCGACAGCTCCTTCACGCAGAAAGCTGCGGACATGATATGACCATTGTCCTAAAGCGTTCATCGGTTTGGATTGGCGGACATATTCTCCATAAACAGCAACTCATACGAAAAATGACGGATCAGGTCCTAGAGTTCAGGCTGACATCGAAGATGCCGTTGCTAGTGCTGTTTTTGCTCAATGCGACATATGCGGACTATCTGAGTTTACTCTATACAACACCTGGCGGCAGAGTTCTGATGATGACAGCAGCTCTGGCGCTGGAAGGCGGAACTATTCTATTTGAACGAACCAGATTGATTCAACTGAAGACCAAGGGGTTGATCTGAATCATTAAGTCGGTTCTAAGGCGACATGGTCGGAAAGCACTGCTTAAATGGAACGAAATGACAGAAACATACGCTTGTTATGGCATAAGTATTAAGAGAGCGAGTTTGATGAAAGAAGCAGGGTTGTTGATGCCGGCATTTTTAGTTTTGATCCTGGGAGTGCGTCAGGCTTTATCCTTGTCTTTGATTGATACAGTACTGTGCGTATTGATGGGATTACTTATGGTGCCGTTGATCATTATCAAAGGGTTGAGCGAAAGAAAGTTAACCAGAAGCAGACAATTGGACAGAGCTTTGTTTTCAATGTCTTATAGGTATGGTCTGCTTATTCAAAGTGGACATAGTCTAAGGAAAGCACTAATAATGGCCATGGAAAGTGATAGTTTAATCTGGAGGGCATTTCCTGTCTGGCACGAAACCCGCATTAGACTGCAGAATGGGGGGGATTATGAATTGGCATTGTTACGGCTTCTGACCTTCAATCATTCAGGCACAAAAAGTTGGGCAAGGTGTTGCCTCTATGGTGAAAGAAAATCAGAAGCAGATCTAATCGGGTTGCTTCACGACTGGATGGATGATTTTAAAATGATCGCGGAGCAGACAGAAGCTGCAAGTCATGTTAAAGGACAATTAGGAATGATGATGCCAGCGCTGCTTCAATTTGGTGTGTTGATGCTATTGCTGATCAGTCCAATTTTTTTGGGAGGGATAAACACATGAAAAAGAATTTTGAAAGATTACAAATGGCTGTCATGGATACACGTGGGTTGGGCACAGTCGAACTCGTCGTTCTCGTGGTTGTGCTTATTGGTCTGGCATTGTTGTTCAGAACTCAGATTACTGAAATTATGACGAATATCCTGGATAACATAGATACGGAAAATATCACCATTCAAACTCGTTTGATTGTGGAAGGCATTCACCTATGATGCTGCAGAATGGTTTTGAAGGGCAGGAGAGAATCTACAGATTAGGAATCACTTTGCCGGACATCAATATGTTTGAGCTGAATGTCCTGACCCATTATCCGGAGCGTCCCTACCTGATCCCGTTACTGCGGGAAAAGGATGATGATGTTCAATTGGTTTACGCGTTTCACAGTCATATGACGCTTGAACAATGGCTTCGCAGAACAGCGGTCGATTATCATGATTTATTATCGATACTGGAAGAAACCGTCCAAATCTTGGCTCAGGCAGCGAAGCACTATCTTAGACTGGATCATTTCTGCATATCACCTTCACAAATCTGTTATCACACAGTTAAAAAACGTATAGAATTAATTTATATGCCAACGCGGAATACTGAACCAAGCTTTGAAGAAAAATGGCAGCAGTTCTTGAACAGTTTAGTGCCTATAGCTGCTTTGAGTTTGAAACCGGAAGGCTTTGAGGCGTTTAAGTCATTGTCTGAATCGACGGTGCATAGATATGAGCGACAGACTGCGCTTGTAAATGTAATTCGTCACTGGTTTGCTTCAAACTCAAAGCCAGTTGAATCGGAGATGGCGGATCGCGACGACCTTCATCCATACTCAAACAAACCTTTAAACGTCATAAATTCAGGATATGAGACATCACAACCGCTCGTTGTCGAACAATCAGTGCAAACAGCTAAGGTAAAAGCAGGAGGCAAAATTCATCAGATTGTGAAACCAAAGGTGATAGACTCCAGTCACAGCAATGGTGGCCTGATCGAGTATTTTAAACGATTATGTAAACGGGAAGAAAAATCAATACCAGAAAAGACGGTTTTCTCAAGAGCTGAGATTGGTGAGGAAAGCCATAATCTGATTCGTCACGGCGTTTCAACGCATAGTAAAATATCAATGTACAGACCTGATTTCGAAGGCACAACATTATTGTCTGAACAGGAGAAGCTGCAGGGAAAACTTGTTCTTCAAAATCAACAAGCCTGCAAGATTTTTGAACTTTCGAAGCCAGTAACGCGTATTGGAAGAAACACAGCACTTTGTGATGTGATTATTGATGATGACATAACCATCGGCAGACTTCACGCAGAAGTGCACCACTTGGACCAAGGGTATTTTTTAAAGGATCTGGACTCTTTGAACGGTACCTATCTTAATGAGCAAAGACTGGATAGTCAAACCCTGTACAAATTGAAAGGGAACGACCGCCTCAGGCTGTCTGAGCAGGAAATCCTCTTTGTTTGATTAAATAACCGCGTCTTCAGGGGTAATAGTTCTTGAATTTACCGGGGACTAGTAGTACATTCCCCAAAATAACTGTGCAATATAACAATGGATTATAAGCCTGAAATTTGCCAACAGGTTGAATGTTCTTTTGCACAGAAATTTCAAAACCACTGTACTAGTCCGTTTTCAGAAGCACTCCTTGCACAAAAGGAAGCGCTATTGAGGAACGGACTTTTTTGCGTGGGGTTTAAATACACATCGACATGTGATGAAAGTCAATCCATAGTTGTTGAATTATCATTTTGAGGGTATAATTTAATTAAAAATGAACAGGAGTTTATCATATGCAGGTCTTAAAAGAGCAAGTTAGAAGACGCATAGTGTCTTCTGCCCGGGCGGAATTTCTTAAAAAGGGCTTTGGGCAAGCGTCTATGAGAATAGTTGCAGAGAGCTCTGAGATCACCGTAGGAAATATATACAGGTATTTCAGCTCAAAACAGTCGTTGTTTGAAGACGTGGTCAGTCCTGCTTACCAGGTTCTGAAATCACTGCTTGAATCAGTTCAGATCCATGAGGAAATGCCTTTGCCATCAGAAGACTATATACGATTTCGGGAACAGTTCGTCCGTGAAATCGCCACTGCCATTGAGGCATACCGTGATGAAATTCTGATTCTGTTCAATGGGTCGGAGGGTACGGTTTTTTCTGATGCCATGAATGAGTTGTCCGGAATAATTTTCTCCGTGCTTGAAAAGTATGTTCTCGAAACCATTGCCAGTCGCAACTCGGTTCAAAATCTTAAAGCCCTGGGCCGCTTAATTTCAAAAGGCATAGTTGAAGCTATCAAAGATCTTGTGGCCAGAACTGTGATTTTTGAACGAGATGCTGTTGAGAACGAGCTCAGGATGATTATAGATTTTTATTTCAGAGATTTGGTGACCAGGTTTGACTAATCAGCTTCAGACGTCCGCTGAAGGTTCTCCGGTAACTATTTCATTACTGATTTGCAGCCGTAGTATTAGAAAGAAGGGATGTTGGCATGTTTAAGCTAAGAGTCGTTCCATTAATGCTGACCCTCCTGATGGGGTTGATGGGCACTGCGTGCAATAAGATTGAAATATCGACATCTGAGCCTGTTAAACAGCCCGTTGAAGTGGTTGAAGTTCATTCGGAAAACCATGCACTGAAGCAGATGTACACTGGTCGAATCAGTGCAGATTCAACAGAGTCGCTTAGTTTTATGTCTTCAGGTAAAATAGCTGAATTAACTGTCAAAACAGGAGATTCTGTCAAGAAAGGCCAATTGTTGGCGAGACTGGACAATCAGGCTCAAAGCAGCGGTGTCAGCAGCAGTGCAGCCGGGATCAAAGCTGCTGAAGAGGTCGCTTCAAAAACCCGAATTTCACTGGAGCACCTTGAAAAAACCTTGGAGGATTTCAAAGCACTCTATGATCAAGGCGCTATTTCCAGGGCGGAGCTGGAGGGGGTTGAGCTGCAGGTTTCAGTGACAAAAGCTGAACTCAAAGCGGCTGAAGCACAGGTACAGCAAGCAAGGGCGGGATTAAGCCTGAGCAATAGCTATTTGAAGGATACCAAGCTCTATGCGCCGAGAAGCGGCGTCGTTTTCGAAGTGTTTTATGAAAAGGGCGACCTGGTTTCAGCCGGTTATCCTGTCCTGATGCTGGAGGGTCAAGCTGCAACTGCTGTGTTTGGCATGTCATCCGAGACTTTGATGAAGGACGAATTTGAGCGTGAGGTGGAGGTGGTCTATGACAATCACACTTTCAATGCATCAATCTCAAACATTGGAAAGCTTCCTGATCCCGCAACCCAAACCTATGAGGTTGAGGTGACGCTGCCAGCCGGCAAATATCTGATTGGAGCCATGGCGGAAATCTTCGTGCGCCAAGGTGAAATCAAAGCTGTCAAGCTCCCAATTGATATTGTGCTTTCCGGGGAAAATGATTTTGTTTACATAGTGGAAGAAGGTAGGGCAATTAAGAAAAATGTGGTCATCCGGGCAGTACAGAACAACGAGTTGTATGTTGAGGGCCTTGATGATGGTGATCAGGTCATTGTAAAAGGCATGAAGCTTGTGAATCCGCTGGATGATGTTGAGATCGTCAGCGTCACGAGGTGACCGGGATGAGAAGATGGATAGAAGCTGCGATACTGAACAGAAAAATTACTCTTTTTGTGCTGGTGCTCCTCATAGCGGCTGGCGCATATAACTTTTATATTAGTCCCAGACAAGAGTATCCTGAGATCAATGCGCCTGTCGCAATGATTTCGGTCATTTACCCTGGCGCGTCACCATCAGAAGTGGAAGACCGCGTAACCTCAAAGATTGTCAGTGAAGTTGAAGAAATTGAAGGTTATGACTATGCCTATACCTATTCCTTCAATAGTGCGTCCGTCACTTTTTTAAGATTGATTTACGGAACAGAGGTACAGACTGCTTGGAACGATCTGGAAGACAGAATGGATATACTGCAGTCGGAACTTCCACCGGAATGTCAAGCAATTCAGACCAATACGGATCTCGTGGAAACAGCGGGATTAATGGTCACGCTTTCGGGTGAAAACTATACTTATAATGAACTCAATGATCTGGCGCTTCAGCTTAAAGATGAGTTAAAGAGCATCCAGGGCGTGAAACGGTTCGAAATAATGGGCAAGCAGGAACGCGAAGTCGTTGTTGAGGTGAATTACCAGAAACTAAATGCGGTCGGGATCTCCATGAGAGAGCTTTTTGGCATGCTTCAGGCACAAAACGTTGAAATTCCTTCAGGTCAAATTGAGCAGCAGGGCACAAGCGTTAATTTAAGGACCTCCGGACGTTTGACCAGTCTTGATCAAATTCGTTCCCTTATCATAGGTGTTTCACCACAGTCGGGTCAAACAATTTTTCTCAGTGAAATTGCGGAGGTTTCTTTTCAGGATGCAGACACATCCTACAAGATTCTGCAGAATGGTGAAAATGCGATTCTGCTGACGGGATATTTTCAAAAGAATGAAAATGTCGTCTTGGTCGGCGATGAGGTCGACCAGGTAATCAGTCGTTTTCAGGAATCGCTGCCAAGCGATCTCAAGATTGAGCGCGTCCTTGATCAGCCGGAAAATGTCAGAAAGTCTGTCAATGACTTTATGATGAATCTGCTGCAGGGTGTCGTCTTTGTTTTGGTGGTTGTGCTTCTTGGAATGGGCTTGAAAAATGCCTTGATCGTTTCAACCGCTATTCCAGCCTCAATAATGATTTCGTTTATTTTTATGGGGTATCTGGGCATTGAGCTTCACCAGATTTCAATTGCTGCTTTGATCGTGGCGCTGGGGATGCTTGTGGACAATGCTATTGTGATCATTGACTCCATTCAGGTAAAACTCGATGTGGGGTTTGATCGCGCTGAGGCCTGCGTTAGCGGAGCCAGAGAGGTTGCGGTTCCTGTGCTGACGTCGACACTGACGACCATCGGCGCATTCTTGCCCTTTATGTTGCTGCCTTCAATCGCGGGTGAATACATTGCCAGTCTGCCGAGCATCATCATGATTTCGTTGTCGGTGTCCTATTTGGTCGCTATTTTGATAATACCTCCGCTGGCTTATATGTTTCTGGGTCCGTCCAAAACATCTGGCAGGGGGAAGGGTGTGATCAGACTTTTTTTTGAAAGGGCGCTGCTGGCGGCTTTCAGATTCAGAGTACTGACGTTAATACTGGTATTGGCAACGCTGGGGTTCACGATTTATGCCGGTCTCTCACTGAATTTGAAATTTTTCCCTTACGCTGACACGGATAAAATATATATTGATGTGCGCTCAGAAAATGCGTCTTCCATTGAAACAACAGAAGCGCTCGTCAAGGATGTACATCAGATTTTAAGCGCTGAGCGGCTGATCCTTTCCAATACGACAGCTGTGGGCGGCGGCCTTCCAAAGTTCTACAATACGCTGCCAATCGTCCCGAACTCTAATGACAAAGCGCAAATGATGCTCAGAGTGGACATGGAGGCCTTGGCGTCTGGAAATAGTGGAATGACTCTGGAAACTTACGCAGCAGAGCTTCAGCAAAAATTGGACCACGTCGTGACAGGGGGACGGGTATCCGTTAAATTATTGGAGCAGGCGGAACCTATTGGGGCGCCGGTGCAGCTCAGGCTGCTGGGAAGTGATCTGGATCAGCTTGGAGAGGCCGCTGAAAAGCTTCAAAAGTTGATTTCTCAGGTGGAGGGTACGGCAAAAGTTGACACTGATTTTGAAAACCGCGTTTTCGAATATGTGGTTAAGCCTGATCTGGAGCTCGCCGGCAGCCTGGGCATGACCCAATATGACCTTCAAAGTGAGATTAGTCTGGCGCTCAGAGGTCAGGCCGCGACTACCATTCGACTTGACGATGGGGATTATGATATCGTATTAAAAAGTAATGTGGCCAGTTTGGATGATCTCAGAAATTTGAAGATCAAAGCGGCGGCATCTGACCTGAAAGTGCCTCTGGAAACTGTTTCAGAGATCGCTTTGGCCAGCGAATATGCTGTCATCAAATCCTACAAGGGCGATTTGGCGACTGTCGTCATGTCCGACATAGCACCAGGTTACAATGCGGTGGATATTCAAAAGGCCATTGTCGAGCAGATTGATCCGGCAGATTACCCCGGGATTGCGTTTAAGTTTGACGGCGAAAACGAAAAGATCGTCGAGAACTTTGGTAATATTGGTTCATCGGCTGTTCTCGCGGTGATGCTGGTCTATTCTGTTCTGCTCTTTCAATTCAGATCCTTCACACAACCGCTGATTATTCTCCTCACCATACCCCTGTCTGCGATTGGATCTTTCTTAGGGTTATATTTCCTAGGCTTTGAGCTGTCCTTTGTAGCAATGCTTGGAATTGTGAGTTTGCTCGGCATAGTCGTCAACAACGCAATTGTACTGATTGACTTCATCAATGCTGAGCGCTCGGAGGGAAAATCAGTAAAAACTGCTTGTGTTGATGCGGTCGAAAAAAGGTTTCGTCCTATTATGCTGACTACAATCACAACAGTCATTGGTCTGGTACCGCTGGCACTTTCCGGAAGCGCCTTATTTGTGCCCATGTCGGTAGCTCTGATGTCAGGATTGATGGTTTCAACTTTGCTGACTCTGATAATTATTCCGATGGTTTATTTGTGGACTCATCGGGATAATGACCCGATTGTTTGAATATGATCAACAACAGTTGGATTTCGAAGCACCAGGGTGGTACTTTAGCCATGTACAGGTTATAATATCAGTACAACCCCACAAAAAAAAATGAGGTGATCCTTTGAATCATGACATTAAGGAAATTTTAATCAGCCAGGAAGCGCTTGCTGCGAGAGTGCAGGAGCTTGGACAAGAGATCTCTGAAAAGTATAAAGGCAAAGAGCTGTTGATGATTGGTGTCTTGAAAGGTGCAAATGTATTCATGAGCGATTTGATGCGAGCAGTGAGTGTTCCAATCCAGATCGACTTTATTGCCGCCAGCAGCTATGGCAGCTCGACGGAAAGTTCGGGCGTCGTTCGGATCGTCAAAGACTTGGATTACAGTATTGAGGGTAAGCATGTCATGATTGTAGAGGATATAATTGATACCGGGTTAACCCTGAAGTATCTTTATGACAATTTTTCTGCCCGCAAACCGTCCAGTCTGTCTATCATCTCACTTCTGGACAAACCTGAGAGACGAAAAGCAGACATTAAAGTCGATTATACCGGCTTTATTATTCCTGATGAATTTATTGTTGGTTATGGTATAGATTATGCTGAAAAGTATCGCAATTTGCCATTTGTAGCGACTCTGAAACCAGAGGTCTATTCAAAGTGAAGCCAAAGCTCGTCGTAATATTTGGCGGTCCTAGACCTGGAAAGAACACGGATCAGGCACTGGATCTGCTTTTAGCAGGTATGGATCTTGATCGTTTCGAGTTGTTGCGCTTTGATCTGAGAAAAATGAAAATCCATCCCTGCACAGGCTGCTATCAGTGCGCAGATACGGGACGCTGTGTTTTCGAGGACGACATGGCGTTCGTTTTGAAGTCAGTGGATGAGGCAGATGGTGTCATACTGGCAACGCCTTTTTATTTCAATTCAGTGAGTGCCTTGACGAAAACAATGATCGACCGTTTTCAAGTTAAATGGACCAGGAAATTCATGCTGAAGGAACAGGTCGTTTCTAAATCTAAAAAAGGTTTACTTCTGGTGACTGCAGGTGCCGTTCAGAAAAAAAATGAAAGTGACGGTGCAAAGCTTGTCGCGGAGTTATTCTTTAAATCAATCAAAGCCTCTTTTGAAGCTTTTGTTTTTATTGAGGGGACGGATGAGAAGCCTGTAATGGAACAGCAGGAACGACATGGAGAGATCAAGACCAGGGGAGCGGAATTTGCCAATGTTATTCTAAGCGCTGCCCAAAATGAAGTATAATAAGCGGTCGCATTCAGATTTGACAAAATAGACATAATCCATGATAATGTTATGTATAGTGTATACAAAATAGGAGGTTTATTAATGTCTAAAGGATATGTACCAGTAGGATTATCGAACCGTCACGTTCATTTGAGCAAAGAACATATTGACATTCTCTTCGGTGAAGGTTATGAGCTGACTGTCTTCAAGGATCTTTCCCAGCCAGGCCAATTTGCTTGCCATGAAAAGATCGAGGTTGTAGGGCCTAAGGGATCATTTACTATGCGCGTCCTGGGACCTGCCAGAAACGAAACTCAAATTGAAGTTTCACTGGCAGATGGATTTACACTTGGCGTTGTACCGCCAGTCAGAGATTCAAGTGACCTTGCTGACAGCCCGGGCGCTAAGATCGTTGGACCAAAAGGCGAAGTGTTTATTGATAAAGGCATCATCGCTGCAGCACGCCATATTCACATGCACACGAGTGATGCTGAGCAATTTGGCGTCCAGGACAAGGATATTGTTTCTGTTAAAGTTGAGGGAAAGCGTGGTTTAGTTTTTGACAACGTGCTTGTAAGAGTTCATAAGAGTTATGCACTCGAAATGCACCTTGATATTGATGAGGGCAATGCTGCCGGCATTAAAAACGGAGACAAACTGATTGTACTTTAAGGAGGACTGACCGTGAATCTTGCAGGCTACATTGATCACACGATCTTAAAAGCTGATGCAACACGTGAACAAGTTCTGCAGGTCTGTGAAGAAGCGAAGACGCATGGCTTCTGGTCAGTCTGTGTCAATCCTTATTATGTCTCAGCTGCGGCTGAGGCATTAAAAGACTCTGCTGTCAAAGTGTGCTCAGTCATAGGTTTTCCGCTTGGCGCCAGTGTGACTGCCGTCAAAGCTGCTGAGACCCGTCAAGCGATCGCAGATGGCGCATGTGAAATAGACATGGTGATCAATATAGCTGCTCTGAAAAACGGGGATGATAACGTTGTCAGGCAGGATATTGAAGGCGTCGTCGCCGCACTTGAAGGAAAAGCGATTCTGAAGGTCATTCTTGAAACATGTCTCTTGACCAGAGAAGAAAAAATTCGTGCATGCAGACTGTCCAAAGCTGCCGGCGCTCATTTTGTCAAGACATCCACCGGTTTCAGTTCCGGTGGTGCGACTGCTGAGGATATCGAGCTTATGAGAAGTATTGTGGGTTCTCAAATGGGCGTCAAAGCCTCCGGTGGAATCAGGAGCAGAGAAATCGCGCTGGAAATGATTGGCGCCGGTGCAAACAGGATTGGCGCAAGTGCTTCGGTGGCTATTGTCTTGAATGAAGACAGCAATGCAGCCTATTGATTTCATAATTCTTAAGGAAGATCGCATGATTGTCATGCGATCTTTTTTAAAACTTAATGCTTTTTTTATTGAATCGACATGATTACCATATTACAATGGCTTCAAGGGAGTGAAAACCATGTACCAATCATATTCGGGATTTACAGGGCTGCTCATAATATTGACCATTGTTTTTGTCGTGTTTTGGCTGATTTTTGCAGCAGGCAGTTTTTTGCTCGGGACACCAATAGGCTTGGCAATCTTGGCTTTGCTTATAGTGAGACATTACTGGAGGAGAAGTCAATATCTTAAAGCCATGCATCAGGCCGAAGCGGAGTGGCAACAAGCAAACGGAAGTTCGAGTTTTGGACCTTTCGGAGCCAGCGGCAGCTATAATGCCAGTGAAACTGGGGAGCCCGGCAAGCGGTCTGCGGAACAACATGCAGAACCTACTGTGGGTACGGGGGTAGACCGATCGGAATACAGTGCTGCAGAGGATGTACATTTTAAAGAAATTGATGAATAGTGTTTCGAAACTTGAAGGATCATAAAAAAGTTGACATCTATAAATCGGTAAGTTTACAAAGGTTGTCGCGACGCAGCGGCAGCCTTTTTACATTTTCTGAGATAAACGTCACATCCTTTTAAGGGGAAGAGGTTGCCGACTTGACTACTTTATGTTATCTTCTTATTAACAACTTATTTTAGCCGCTAAAGAAAGTGGGGGATAACTTGGAAATCACATTGCCTTTGACACAGGATCAGATTAAGTGGGTCAATCGATTGACAATTCTGCAAATCATTCAGAAATTCGGTGAAATTTCCAAATCAGACATAGCCAGATATTCAGGCCTGTCTCCCGCGACAATTTCGATTTTATCTGAAGCGTTGAAATCTGACGGACTGATTGATGAAAAGGGTACAGGTGAGTCAACTGGGGGCAGACGTCCCACGGTACTTACATTGAATGAAAAGCATCATTACATGATAGGTATCTATGTCTCCAAATATGGGATCTCTTCCTGCGGAATGACAATGAGTGGCGGGATCCTGACAGAGGATGATTTATCTATGTTTGGGGATCGTTCCGGAAGCAGAATTCTGGATAATGTCACCCGAGTCATTCAGGAAATCATGCGCCATCTTTCAAACCGCCGGTGTCTTGGCATTGGCATCGCTGTCGAAGCGGAACCCTACGCTCTGGACAGCTTTTTGCTCGGCAGTAATGTCCTGATTCGTAAACAGGAATGGCAAGATCGCATTCTCACACTTGGCTGTGAAACTATTCGAATTGAAACTAAATCTAATGCCGTTGCAGTCAGTGAAAAACTATATGGTAAAGCTAAGGACGCCTTCAGCTTCTTTGTTCTGGATATTGGAGAGCAGATTACCTCTGCCTACTATTATCAGGATGCCATAGTCAAGGGGTTCAATCAGGGTGCGGGGAACATTGCTCATGTCCGGGTCAGTAACCGGGGCATTAAATGTAAATGCGGAAAATCGGGATGCTTCAATGCCGTTGCATCTACTATTGGCATTGAAGAGCGGTTTTTGATCAAACTTAAAGAGGGCAGCACTTCCAAGCTTGTCGAGGATTTGAAGGGGGATCTGACTGCGGTCACGGCCAAGCAGATCTATGATTATGCGGTTCAGGGCGACAGGTTGAGCCTCTCAGTCATTCGTGAAACAGGAGGCTATATTGGGACCGTGCTCTCCTATGTAATCAATGCCATCAATCCGGAGATGGTGTTGATTACCGGCATGTACAACGCCAATAGCATCATGAACCGAGAAATCAACAAATCTTTGAACAAATTAAGCGCACACCGAAATTTAAATCGCGTCTATGTGGGTGAGGGCGGCATGTACCGCTTTACGCCGGCTTTAGGCGCCGCAGCCCTGATCGCTCATGATAATTTGCGGCTTAGTTTTCGTGGACAGCAGTAGAGGGTTTGCCTAATAATACGATTAGTTATACCCGCTCATGAATTTTGTTCGAATAATCGAAACAAAAAAGGACAGCCCAACTCAGTCCCGAGTTACGGCTGTCCTTTTATTTCTGGCTCTATAATAAATGTTGGGGTGGGTAATTCCTCCCCAGCATTATTTTTTTCAAAAAAATAATGCACTTATATCTTTTGCTCCTTAAAATGTTGTTGCTGAGACAATCATTTAGAAAGGGGCTTGG
>WXFH01000017.1 GCA_009881125.1 Acidaminobacter sp.
CTAGATAGTAGGCGGTAATCGTGAGATGGATGGGATTGAGCCTCGAAATACTTATCGGGAAGGTTCATGCTTTTACCTGAGCAGAAAACAATATTTGCTTGTTCGCCAAGCGAGAACAAGCGGCTTCCCCGGGGTCGGAGACCGGCGCATGCTAGACATTGATTTGACACAGTCAACTTGGGAGACCCTATTCGCTCTTCTGTCGAAGGAAGAAGGACCAAACCAAGCGATAAGAAAGCAAGGACGTCTATGGCGATTAGGGAGTCGGATGACTGCATAGTACCGAGGAAGTGGGGTAATGCCCATGGAGGGAAGGCGGTCACGCGACATTGATCTTGTTAGGGAAACATACTCTATACTCAGAGGTAGGGAACGTATGGAAACTAAACTTGCAAGAATAGCGGAAGTAGCAAGAACCAAGCCAAAAGAGAAGTTCACATCACTAGCGCACTTAATCAACGAAGAGATGCTAATCCAATGTCACAGAGAAATGAAAACTGGAAAAGCATCTGGTGTAGATGGACTCACCAAAACCGATTACGAGCAAAACTTGGAAGGAAACCTGGAAGACTTACTGAACAGGATGAAACGACAAGCATACAAGCCGTTACCGGTCAAACGTGTCTATATTCCTAAACCAGGCACGGATGCGAAAAGGCCACTTGGACTACCTGCGTATGAAGATAAATTAGTACAAGCAGCCCTCGCAAAAATTCTAAATGCCATCTACGAAGAAATATTTCTGGAATGTTCCTTTGGATACAGACCCGGCAGAGGTTGCCATGACGCGATCAAAATGCTACGAAAAATAGTGAATAAAACGCGCATAAATTTCGTAGTGGAAACTGACATCAAGGGTTTCTTTGACAACGTGGATCACGCATGGATGATCAAATTTATCGAACACAAGATTCAGGACAAAAACATCATAAGACTGATTCAAAGAATGCTCAAAGCGGGCATTGTTGAAGCGGGGATAAAGAAAGACACACCACAAGGTACTCCACAAGGCGGTGTTGCATCCCCAATTTTCGCCAATATTTATCTTCACTATGTTCTGGATTTATGGTTCGAGAAGTTGTTCAGAAAACACTGCAGGGGAGAAGCCTACATGGTGAGGTACGCAGATGACAGCGTATTCTGCTTCGAACATAGGGAAGACGCCATCAACTTCTACAACGCATTCATAGAAAGACTGGCTAAATTCAAGTTGGAAGTCGCCGAGGACAAAACAAGAATCATCGAACTTTACCAACGTAAAGATGATAAAGATGACACTGATCCATTTGACTTCCTAGGGTTCACATTTTATGTAGACAAAAACCCAAACAAATTTGGGTTCAAAGAGATCAAGTTAAAAACGAGCAAGAAGAAGTACAAAGCCAGTCTCAAAAGATGCAAAGAATGGATGCGAGACCATAGGACATTACCGACAAAAGAATTTATGAAAATCATGAAAAGCAAGGTGCAAGGGCACATCAATTACTACGGAGTCATAGGCAACAGACGAAGCGTAGGTAATTTTGTGACAGAAGTACGAAAACTGCTATTTCGTTGGTTAAACCGTCGGAGCCAGAGAAGAAGTTTCAACTGGGCGGGCTATGTCAGGTTTCTTCAGAAATACCCGCTCCCTAAAGTGCAAACTAATGTGATGATTTATAATCTTGGTGCTGGTGCTAGTTATCTGAAGTGAATAATGAAGCGAAGAGCCGTGTGCGTTAGTTGCGCATGCACGGTTCTGTGAGGGTGAAAAGCCGCGAGGCTTGAACTACTCGACCGGGAAAATGAAGTTATTCAGCGTTTACGTCATATTCACTGCGTGATATAATATGACTATAACAAATGAAATGAGGTGATCTAATGGAAACCATTATCAGACCATCGGCCGATCTTAGAAATCACTATAATGAGATCTCCAAACTTGTCAGGGAATCACGAAAAGCTGTCATTTTGACGGTAAACGGCAGAGGTGATACAGCTATTCTAAGCCTGCAGGAATTCAATCAAATGTCCGCTGAATTGGAATTATTAAGGACGCTCGCAGAAGCGGAAGATGACGTGAAAAATGGGAGAATCGAACCTATAGAAAATGTGTTTAAGGATCTTCGAGCAGAACTCCTCGAAAGGAACAATCGATGACATACACTATTTTGAGAACGGATAAAGCTGAAGATCAGCTTAGAGATCTGATTTTTTATATTGCGGACGACTCAGGTGATATTCAAATAGCTCTTGACTATCTGGAGAAACTGGAATCAGCGATTAACAGGTTGAAGGATTTTCCTGAATCAGGAAGTTTGCCAAGATACTCGATTTTAAAAAAGCAAGGTTACCGAGTCTTGATCGTTGAAAGGCATCTCATATTTTATAGGATATTTGTTGAGCAAGAAGAAATCATCATATATGGAATTGTAGATGCACGAAGGGAATATCGAAATTTATTGTAAAAGGCTGCAGATGGCGCTTCAAATGACCATCGGCAGCCTTTTTTCTGTACCTGGCACGTTTTTCGGAACACCAACGTGCAATTATTTTGTCAAGACTGATATTGCTTGCTTTCACGAAAAGTAACTTCATTAACTTCACTGGCGTTACCAGGTACGGGAAAATGAAGTTATGCCGATGGTGAATTATAACAACCATCGGCCAGCTTTATCATTTTTGATCTTTCCTAATCCAGCGCAACCAATTCATACGCCATAGTCCCCAGCCCAATCTTTTCAGCGTGCTTCAAAGACACTCGACCATTCTCAAAGAGCTTCTTGCGGCTGCGCTGCTGAAGCAGGTCCAGGCAGGCGGTATCCAGCGCTACAGGATCTTTCGAGGCTAGAACGCCAATATTATCCGCAATGGGCTTCATGTGGATGCCGGTGCAGTCGCATTCCTCGGTGACATTGCTGATGAAGGAGATGTAGATGATGTCCTTGTCTTTGGCTGCACCCAGGGCGTATTCTGATAGCTTCTCCAGGAAGTTGGAGCCCGACCAGGAGTTGCGGATGGCGCCTTCCGGGCAGACAGCAATACAGCCCGCGCAGCCCACGCATTTGTCCGGATCAATCACCGCAGTATTAATCATTTCAATGGCATCAAAGTCACATTTTTCGATACAGAGTCCACAGGACACACATTTTTTTGCAGACACAACCGGCGCGATGCCGGCATGCTGCTCCAGCTTGCCGCCTCTGGCCGCAAAGCCCATGGCCAGCTGCTTCAAAGCCCCGCCAAACCCAGCTTGAATATGGCCTTTGAAATGGCTCATGACAATAAATTGGTTAAACCTGCCGTAACCTTTTCCAATTTTACACTTTTTTATATACTCTCCAGGGATCTCTACCTCAACATACTCTGTACCGAGGTCACCGTCCGCAATGATAATTGGAATCTGGGAGAAGCCGTGGGCTTTCGCGGTTTCCAGGTGCTTATCCGTGGTGGTTCGCGATCCTCTGTAGAGAACGTTGGTTTCTATGTAGGAAGGGGAGACCCCCATCTCTTTCAGATATTGAATGGTTGGGTCGTAGCATTTGGCTGACAGAAAGGTCGTATTACCTTTTTCTCCAAAATGCACTTTGAGCGGGACCTCCTTTTCAAAGGTATGCCCGGACGCCGCGACCACTGTCTTAAGCAGCTTCAATGCATCTGATCCCAGCTGATCGTCATTGAGGCTTTCATTTTTTATGAAGTAGACTTTGCTCATGTTTGATCCCCTCGCTTGTTGGTTTGACTTTAACGGGTAATAAATGGCCAGATCCCCGTCAGCCATATAAAAGCTTTGTCTAATTATACAACATTTGGGAAGGGAAGGGGTAGAGTTTGGACCTGCGTTCGTTATTAGTTTTTGTGTACACTACAAGAAAGGCATGAAGATATTAGCTGCCGATGGTCATGTGATGTACGCCATCTGACCATCGGCTAAAATCTTCTGGGCTTCAAGTCTCGAAAGCCCATTCCTCCAAATTCTCCCTCGCAGCCGCGAAGTCCCTTTAACCCCTATCAAGAGTATGTTATACTCTAGACATGTCAAAACTGCCAACTGAATATCGCGCTCATTTCGAGTTGAATGACCTACGGCTTACTTTTTGCTATGGTCACCAACCTGGGTTAGGGGAGAAATCCCACAGCCTCCCGTTTTGGAAAGAAAGAGTCTGACGTGTCTATGGGATCACCGCTGTTTTTGTGATGACTCATAGGCAATAACCGGTACACTCGACTTTCCGAGTGTCTTTTTTTGTCCAAAAACCAGCGCGCCTTTCCTTTAGCTGCTGCGACACATCAAATTGTAAAGGGGTCGACATCATGAAAAAAGTTTCAGTCCTTGTAAGCATTGCATTAGCCCTCCTGTTTATGCCCTTGATCATTTCCTCCGCAGACGGTTCTGGCGGTGGAACTGGCGGTGGAACCGGGGGAGGCACCGGCGGCAACAGCTCAGAGCCGCTCACGCTAGTTTCCTCAACGGTCACGGATGGACAAACCGAAGTAGGTCTGACCCCGTCTGTCACCATGGTGTTCAGCAAGAACGTGACGGACCTCAGTGTCAAAGAAGCCAACCTGGCGTGCTTCAAGCTGGAGAAGAAAGACGGCGGTGAAGTCGCCTATGAAGTGCTGATGGCAGATTCGCAGGTTGAGCCTGATAAGAAGAATGATGTGGTGGTGAAACCATCGGCAGAACTGGAAGCCGGAACGGAATACATAGTGACGATCAGCAAAGCTCTGACTTCAAAGAGCGGGGCCAGCCTGGCAGAGGACATTGTCATCAGCTTCACGACAGCCGCCGCCGGCGGGGAGACTCCAATTACGACTGAAGCGCCGGCAACGACTGAAGCACCTGCTGCTGAAGCGCCAACAGCCGAAGCACCAATAGCCGAAGCGCCAGCCGCAGAGGAAGCTGGCACCGACAGCGCGCCATCCTCCATGATCTATGTCATGGCCGGCATTGCAGCTGTGATGCTGATCGCCGGGTACTGGATGAAGAAAAAGCGTTCATAAAGTATGAAGCTGACTCTGAAATTGATCTTGAGACTATTGATCTTCGTGGTCCTGCCAATCCTTATGGCCGTGATTTCCATGAGCACCGGCAGGTTTGAAATCCCGGCCGGCACAGTTTTTGAGATTCTATTTCGTGCGGCGACAGGCCAGTCCGCCCTGGTCGTGAAGGATCTGTATACCATTGTCATGGAAATCCGCTTGCCAAGGACATTTCTGGCCATGGCAACCGGGAGCGCGTTAGCCGTGTCTGGTGCGGCCTATCAGGCGCTGTTTCGAAATCCCCTCGCCAGCCCCGGAATCCTTGGCGTGTCTTCGGGGGCGGGCTTTGGGGCAGCTATTTCGATTTTGCTGTTTGGGACCCTGTGGACGCCGGTGTTCGCCTTTGTCTTTGGCATCGTGGCCGTTGGGGCCAGTTATCTGGTGGGCAGAGTCTACAAATCGTCCTCGACCTCAACCATTATGCTGGTTCTGGGCGGTACGGTGATCTCCTCCATTTTTTCCGCGCTGCTGCAGCTGGTGAAATACGTCGCGGATCCGCTGAATAAGCTGCCGGCGATCACCTTCTGGCTCATGGGGAGCCTCAGCGCTGCCAGGAGTCAGGACATTCTGATGAGCAGCATCCCAATGGGACTAGGACTGGTTGGACTGCTGCTGCTCAGCTTCCGGCTCAACATCATTTCCATGGGCGACAGGGAGGCCAGGAGTCTTGGCATCAACGTCAAAGTCGTCAAGTTCTTTCTGATTGGCTTCGCGACTTTAGCGACGGCCGGAGCGGTCAGCGTCAGCGGTGTGGTGGGCTGGATTGGCCTTGTCATCCCCCATGTAGGGCGGATGCTGGTCGGCAACGACAACAGAAAGCTGATTCCTGCCTCTATTTCCCTGGGCGCAAGCTTCATGCTCCTGGTGGATACTCTCTGCAGGACCCTGACCGGCGCGGAGATTCCGCTCGGTATAGTCACGGCGCTGGTTGGCGGGCCATTTTTCATCTATCTTTTGAAACGGACCAAAGGGGAGAATTGGGCATGACATTATTGAGTATTGACAACCTTAATTTTTCTTATGGGACAGAGCATACGCTTCGCGGGATCAGCCTGAAAGTCGCCCCGGGGGAGATTTATTGCCTCCTCGGCCCCAATGGCTGCGGCAAGACAACGCTGATTGACTGTGTCCTGGGCCAGCATCCGCTGAAGTCCGGTGACATCAGCCTCGGCAGCCGGTCTATTCATACCCTTAAGCCCGCTGAAGTCGCGTCGCAGATCGCCTTTGTGCCTCAGCTGCACGCCAAGACGTTTCCTTATTCTGTTTTTGAAATTGTGTTAATGGGGCGGACTTTTGCGACAGGCACCTTTTCGAGTCCTGACAGGCGCGACCGGGAAATCGCCCGGGAGGCCATTGCTATGACGGGCCTGGAGGCGATCTCCCAAAAGCCCTACACCCAGATCAGCGGCGGCGAGCTGCAGCTCGTCATGATCGCCCGGGCGCTGGCCCAGAAGGCAAAGCTGATCATCATGGACGAGCCCACTTCGCATCTGGATTTTAAGAACGAAAATGAAATTTTGAACCTGATCTGCGCCCTCACCCGGACCGAGGGCCTTTCCTTCATGCTGACAACCCATGACCTGAATCATCCGCTTTACTTTGAAAACAGCGGCATGCCGGTCAGAGTGGGCATTATGGAGCAGGGCCAGCTGATTGCGCAGGGCAAGCCGTCGAAGGTCTTGACCAGCGACACGATTGAACGCCTGTATCATACCAGAGTCGTTACCCATACTGGGGTCATGGACGGGCTTCCTTTCAGCTACATCATGGCGGTTCCAGACAAGAGGAGGGACGCAAATTGAAACGTCATTGGCGTGCCACTTTACTCTCAGCAGTGCTTTTTCTGCCGATGGTCCTCTTACTCACCGCCTGCGCGCCACAAACAAAGCCGGTTGAAGCCACTCCGCCAGCTCTGGAAGAGGCGGCCGCCACCCGAAGCATTGTTGACTGTGATGGCAGAACAGTTGAAATACCAGAAGGCGAGCTGAAGATCGCATGTCTTTACGCCTACGCCGGCCATGGCATGACTCTCCTTGACACCCAGGATCAGATCGTCGCCCTGGTGGAGGGACTCAAACGCGATCAGCTGATGCGGATGAAACGCGCTGACATTGATAGGCTGAGTGTCCCTTCGGCGACCGGCGTCATCAATGTTGAGGAACTGATCGCTTCAGGCGCTGAGATCGCGCTGATCCGCCATTCCATAGCCCTCAGCGGGGCAGAAACGGAAAAGTTGGACAAGGCCGGCATCCCCTATGTTGTCATTGATTACACCAACATTGAGGAACAAAAGCGTTCCATTCAAGTACTGGGCGAGGTCCTGAACCGTCAGGAGGCTGCACAGGCTTATCTGGATTTTTATGAAGCTGCCATTGCCATGGTCCAGGCGCGCATCAGCGACATTCCTATGGAAGAACGCGTCCGCGTCTATCACTCTGTCAATGAAGCGACCAGAACGGATGCCATGGGCAGCATTCAGGAAGAAGTGACCACCCTGGCGGGTCTGATCAATGTCTCCGCGGAGGCTGGCGCTGCCATGGCTGATGAAAAAACCTTTGTGACCCTGGAAGAAATCTACGGCTGGAAACCGGAGGCGATCCTGGCCAATGAGTATCTGGTGGCAGACTATATCCGGACGGATGCCAAGTGGCAGGGCCTTGAGGCAGTCCAGTCCGGGCAGGTGTTTACGCTTCCTGTAGGCATTTCCAGATGGGGCCATCCCGGCTCCATAGAGACACCTATGGCTGTCCTGTACATGGCTCAGCTCTTTTATCCTGAAAAATTTGAGGATCTGGATCTGGTTCAGTATACAAAGGATTACTACGGGACCTACTTTGGACTTGAATTTGACTCTGAAGAAATCGAAGAAATCCTGTCCGGCGTCGGCATGCGCGCGGCAAAATCTTCATGAGCCCTATGAGGCAGAGGTGATGAGATGAGAGTATTGATAGCTATAGATGACACCGACAGTCTGGGCACCCCAGGCACAGGCCACCACGCGGAGGCGCTGCGGCAGAAGATTGAAGCCCTCGGACTGGGAACGACCCGCTATATTACCAGGCACCAGCTCTATGTCCATGAGGAGGTGCCTTACACCTCCCATAACAGCGCCATGTGTTTTGAAGCAGAACTGGTATGCGGCGCTCTGGCGCAGGTGATCGCGCTGGCCCAGGAGCATCTGCTGGAGGTCAGCGAAGAAGGGTCAGACCCAGGCCTGTGTGTTGCGGTTCGGGATCAGATTCAGGGTCTGGAGCGGCTGATTGCCTTTGGTCGGCAGGCAAAAGCGGGTTTGGTGACGAAAGCCATGGCTTATGAGCTGGCAGAATCCACGAAGGTTCATTTGTCCGAGCATGGCGGGACAGGTGGCGGGGTGATAGGCGCTATTGCTGGCGTGGGGCTTCGACTGAATGGCCACGACGGCAGGATCAAAGGCAAGATTTATGCCGGCGCTGCCGGAGATAGCCTCAAAGCGGCTGAGTTGAAAAAAGTTACAGGCGCAGAGCGCGTCTGCGGCCTGGATGGTTCCCATGTCGATGATTCGGATCAGGTCGGGCTGTGTGAAGACATGGTCAAGATGGTCTATTTGAACTGGGAACGGACGATTCTTGTGCATCAAGATGAAGCGCGCGGTTGGATGACGCTGCCTAAGAATGCTTATAAATGCTATTAAGAACGGGTCCCGTACCTGGCACGTTTTTCGGAACACCAACGTACAAATATTTTGCAAAGACTGATATTGCTTGTTTTCACGAAAAACAACTTCATTATCTTCACTTTTACTACCAGGTACGGGAAAATGAAAAAGCTGCCGATGGTCGTCATATACACAAGCGACCATCGGCAGCTTTCAGTTTTTGATTTAGGTTTTATCCGATCTATTCAACAATCCATCCATTCTACATCATACATTTTAATGAAGTCATGCTTCATTCACAGAAATTTCCACAGAGCTTGTTTTGTTTGATTTACCAGCAGTAAAATTTTTAACATAATCAATCAGCAAAGATGAGATCACAACCGTCACTATTGAAAAACCAATACGTCCGAACGGAATATAGGTCAGTGAAAGCAGCAGCACTGTCAAATCTGTCGCCAGGTAAGCGAGGGATAAGCGGCAGCCTGTGAGTTTTGAGAGTGTCAGCGCCAAGGCGTCATCCCCACCTGTGGTGCCACCCTGGCGAATCACCAAGCCCGCGCCGACCCCTACAAAGAGGCCTCCAATTATGGACGCCAGCAGCGGCATCTCAGTGAGGTTCGGCAGCAGGGGTGGAAACTGCGTCCACAGCATAAAAAATCCCCCTAGGCTAACCGCCGAAACCGCGGATATTTTGAGAAAGTCTTTGCCAAGAGCCTTAAACGCCATCGCGTAGCACAAAGCATCGAGCGCGGGAGACACGAGGCCAGGCGTTAATCCAAACCAGTGGTCAAGCAGCAATATCAACCCCAGCACACCACCTTCAGAGAGTGAAGCCTGCCGATGGACGTTATACAAACCAAAGGACAGCAACGCCGTCCCAATTATAATGACCAATAGTTTCTTAGGGGTAAGTAAGTTGGCATAGGAATTATTAACTGATAAAGATGTGTTATGAATCGTTGTCATGATGGTTAACCTCTCTTTTTGACTGGAACAATTTGTATCACATCCTAAGTGTAAACCCTGGTATAATACTAGGGTCAAGTGATGTTCTTAAGTTTTAATAATGAGGTGATCCTTTTAATGAAAGACTATTACAAGATCAATCAGATATCAAAGCTCTACAAGATTGGCATTGATTCGCTGCGATATTATGAGAAACTCGGGATATTGACCCCTAAACGGGACGATAACGGCTATCGCCTTTACAGCCTAAAAGAAATTTATAAGCTGAATATCATTCGGGATCTTAGAAGTCTCGATTTTTCTTTTAAGCAGATCAAGGCCTATTTGGATGATCAATGCATCACAAATTCTTTGGTGTTGATTCAGGAAGAACAGGCCCTTATTGAAACACAATTGGAGACCCTTCGTGCTGCCAAAGCAGCCCTTCACTCCCGCATGGAAATGTTGAACTATTTGTCTTCTGTTCAGGTTGGAGAATGCGTCGTCAGAACTTACTCAGACAGGTTCTGCCTGCGCCTCAACGCTGAGATTACCCGAGATGAGGAAACTGATTTTGCCATCAACAAACTCCACATGAAGCATGACGCCATACTTTGTGAGCTGGGCAACTTGTCCATTGGAGCTGTTCCCTCCATGGAAAACTTTTATAAGGGCGGCAACGGGGTGTTTAATTCTGTATTTATTATTTTGGAGAATGAAACTGACCACTTCGATTTTATGCTTCCAGCAGGACGGTATCTCAGCGTCTATTACCGCGGAACGTATGCGCAAAGTTCGGATCAAATCCGGAAGATACTGAATTACGCGAATACGCGTGATATGGACGTGCTGGGTGACCCATTTGAGCTGTACCATATTGACAATCGTTATACCGTTCAGCAAGAGGAATTTTTGACAGAAGTTCAAATGAGGGTAGCTGATTAAGCGGGGTCCCGTACCTGGCACGTTTTTCGGAACACCGACGTACAAGTATTTTGTAAAGACTGATATTACTAGATTTCACGAAAAGCAACTTCATTATCTTCACTTTTACTACCAGGTACGGGAAAATGAAGTTAAATCCAAATAAATACTAAAGGCTGCCGATGGGTGAAAATGACCATCGGCAGGCATTTTTTTTGGGGGGGGGAATTCGAAATTTCTGGCACCGCTTGGTTAAGAAAAATATGAATAATTATTTATGCGATGGGTAAAAATCCTCAATAAGTTGTTTTAGGATAACGCTTCGAATAAATCTTGTTAAGCAATAAATTAACTAATTCGAACACGTTCATGATCATTCGGTTAATTTTATCAGCGTTATCAATTGGTTTTTAAATGTATGAATATCCGTTTGGGAGGGATCACCATGACGTACTTGGAAAAAGCCATTGAAAACATCAAAGCAAGAAACGCAAATGAACCGGAGTTTATCCAGGCGGTAGAAGAGGTGTTTACCTCTTTGGCGCCGGTCATCAAGCAGCACCCGGAGTTTGAAAAGGCCAATATCCTTGAGCGAATAGCAGAGCCGGAGAGGACGATCATTTTCAGGGTTCCGTGGGTCAACGACAAAGGGGAACTCATTGTCAACAGAGGCTTCCGAATTCAGTTCAACGGGGCCAGAGGACCGTACAAGGGCGGTTTCAGATTCCATCCTACCGTGAATCTCAGTATCCTGAAGTTTCTGGGCTTTGAGCAAACCTTCAAGAATTCCCTGACCGGACGGCCAATTGGCGGTGCCAAGGGTGGCGCGGATTTTGACCCGAAAGGTAAGAGCGACGCGGAGATCATGCGCTTTTGCCAGAGCTTTATGAGCGAGCTTTACAGACACATAGGACCTGATATTGACGTGCCTGCGGGAGACATAGGTGTGGGCTCCAGGGAAATCGGGTTCCTGTTCGGCCAGTACCGGCGTCTGACCGGGGCGCATGAGAGCGGCGTCCTGACCGGCAAACATATTATTTATGGCGGCTCCCACGGCCGCAAGGAAGCGACGGGATTCGGGCTGCTCTATTTCACGAAGGCCATGTTTGAGGAGAACAACATTGAGCTGACGGGTAAGACAGCGGTCATTTCCGGCTCGGGCAACGTGGCTTTGTATACGGCGGTGAAAGCGACAGAGTTTGGCATCAAGGTGCTGGCTATGAGCGATTCCAGCGGCTACGTCTATGACCCGGACGGTATAGACGTCCCAGCCATGATAGAACTGAAGGAAGTCCGGCACGGACGGATCAAGGAGTACCTGAAAGATCATCCAAAGGCAGAGTTCGTCGAAGGGCTCAGAAACATATGGAATCTCAAGTGTGATATCGCGTTTCCGTGCGCGACGCAGAATGATATTGATCTTAAGAGCGCGGAGAAGCTGGTAACCAATGGGGTCTTGGCCGTCTGTGAGGGCGCCAATATGCCAACGACTTATGACGCCATGAAATTCCTGATGGACGAGGGCATCCTGCTGACGCCTGCGAAGGCCAGCAATGCGGGCGGCGTGGCGATTTCCGCGGTGGAAATGACCCAGAACTCCATGCGCCAGAGCATGACCTTCGAGGAAGTCGACGCGATCCTAAAGGTGATCATGAACAACATTTACAAGGATTGTCTGGCCGCTTCCAGGAAGTACGGCTTTGGCCATGATCTCGTGGCTGGCGCGAATATCGCGAGCTTTATTAGGGTTGCGGAGGCCATGATGCTGCAGGGGGATTATTGATAATGGTAAGGAATATGAAGCTGGAAATTGGTGTCTGCGGCTAGCGCCTGTCAACCCCGCCTTCCACTATAATTGAATTTCTGCCGATGGTTGATTATGTGACCATCGGCAGAAATTTTTCTTGTGGAGGTATTTGAAGTCCTCAAGAGAACTTGAAAGATTGTCATGTCGGACAAGTGGTATATAGATAATGAATTAGAATAATAGTGGGCAGCACCAGACAACGTTTTCGTATGAGAGGTGGCCATAACATGAAATCAAGGAATGTCCTTAAAGCTGCGTTGACGATTCTGGCGTTATTGGCCATGATCCTTTCTCTCCCAGGCTGCTCAGCGGATGACTCCAGCCTGACCATCAAACCGGAACTCTTTGAATACTCTCCATACATGTCCACAACGCCTGGAATCCCTCTGGTTGCGGTGTTTACCCGGGAACTCAAGAATAAAAATTATGTCTACCACTGGATCGCGGAGGAGGGTGCTTTCCTCAAGTGGCACGGCAGCGCCAGTGGGATGGGCCGTATAGAGGTTCTGGGGCGCGACGTGATGACGAACGAGCACAAAATTTACTGGACGGTGGATCCTGATCACGAAATTAAGGCGGAATCCTTTGAGGTGCATTTAACTGTTGAAGAACTCGACACCGGCAAAGTGATGTTTGAGACGAGTCTTGAGATTGAACAGAGAGACCCGTTGTACTTTGTGATTGAGAATGGGGATTAGCAACGTTTTTGGTTTCAAGAAGCAAGCATTTTGGTGCTAAATGGAAGGAAGAAGGGGTTGATAGATGCTAGCAGCTGACACCGT
The DNA here is from genome assembly GCA_009881125.1 of Acidaminobacter sp. The sequence goes on from WXFH01000017.1 coordinate 13,118, forward strand.
CTTCCTTCTTTTAATCCAAAATTAAAAACATCTGCCGATGGTGGGTTAAGTGACCATCGGCAGACGTTTTGGGTTTTTGGGAAATTTCCATTGTAAGAGCTGCTGAATCGACTCATTCTTGCCTGTGCTCATGTCTTCCATAAAACAGATGATAAAGCACCGCCGCGACCACGATGACGCCTGACATGCTCAGATACATAACGCGGTAGCCGGTCAGCGAGATCAGGGTGCCGAGGAGGTACGGGCCAAGGCCGAGGCCCAGCTCCAGGAAAATGAAATACGTGGTCGTGGCAACAGAGATGCGCGCGCTTGGGACCCTGCTGATGGAGAGGGTTTGGGCGACGGAGTTGAAGTTGCCGTATCCCAAACCTATAATGGCGGCGGCGAGGAGGAGTACAATCCCGTGACGGGACTGGCTCAGCAGGACCATACCAGCGACGTAGGTCAGGAGGGTGGGGTAAGCGACGAGATTGGCGCCCCTCTGGTCCATCAGGCGGCCGGTGAAGGGCCGGGTTAGGATGATGGTGATGGCATAAACGACGAAATAAAAGCTGGCGGCCCAGACGAGGTCTACGGCTTTGGCGTAGAGGGTGATGAAGGACAAGATGCTGGAGTAGGAGAAGCCTAACAACATTGTGATCAAAGAGATGGGGAGCGCTGTGATTTCAAAGGTGTCGGAGAGTCTGAAGCCTTTTTGGGTGGGGCTGGAAGCGGCATCCGCTGCCGGTGCGCTGATCCTCAGGGACAAGACGAAGCTGATGAGGCTGATTGCCAGGCAAAAGCCAAATATGAAATGGAGGCCGGCTTTTTCCAGCAGAAAGATGCCGAGAAACGGCCCGAGGGCTGTAGAAAGGACGGAGGCTGTGCTGAAGTAGCCAATCCCCTCGGCCCGCCTGGCGAAGGGGATCATGAGGGCGACCAGGGTCGCGGAGGCATTGAGGGTGATCCCCGTCGACATGCCGTGGAAAAAGCGAATGGTCAGCAGCAGCGGAATGTTGACCGCGAAAAAATAAAGCCCTGAACCTGTTGTAAACAGGCCAAGCCCTATCAGCAGGGTGCGTCTGCTGCCAATTTGGGACATGAGTTTGCTGGTGAAGATCCTGCCGGTCAGGGCGCCTATGATGAAAATGCCCGTGACGAGGCCCGCCATGCTTTCAGTGACGTTGAAGGCCGTGGCGGCGTAGGAGGCCATGGTTACCATGAGAAGGTAGAAGACCAGGGCGACTAGGAAAAAGACTATGGAAATAGTGATGAAGTTTCGTGTCCAAAGGGGTTCTCGTGTCATCTTGCGCTCCTGAAAAATGTCGTTGTGGGGTTGGGGATTGATTGCCGGTCATGGGTTTAATGGGCCGGGCTCAGGCCGATTTTGGCTTAGGGTCAGTATAGCATATCTAGGGGTCAAAGTTCGAGAGTGTTGTTGGATGGGCGGGGATGGATGTGAAACTGGGTGTCTGACACCAAGTTTCACAACACCAAGTTTCACATGACACCAAGTTTCACATTTACATAACCGCTGATGGTGGGTGGGGTGACCATCGGCATATGTTTTAAAATCTTTTTCAATCGATAATTATTCTCAATTGATTGTTTTCCGCGCAGCCATTCTGGGTATCAATAGGCTATCAGAGGAATTGAGCTGCAGCTGCATTTGGACGCTTTGGCTGCAGGGATCCAGTGGCGTAACCGGCTGATCATTTTCTAGTTTGGGGATGAGGTTATGCCGAAATCTATGGAACGTTTGCTGTGGCTGCAGTTGATTGGAATTGCGGCGTTTAATAAAGTGGACTACCTGATGACTCTTGAAGCTTTGGAGCGGGGGTTTAAGGAAGCCAATCCGTTTTTGGCGCCTATGGTGGGCACATTCGAGTTTCCGCTTGTGAAGCTGTTTCTTGTGCCGCTTCTTCTCGTGCTCCTGTGGCAGCTGCGGCATAAGATCGGACGGTCTTTGGTGACGCTGGCCTGGGTGCCGTTTGCAGCGTATTCGACGGTGGTGCTGTATCACCGAATGATTTTGTTCTAGAGAGGAACAAACCCATGAAAAAAAGAAAATTTCTTCTTTTTGCTATGTTGATCGCGAATCTGCTCTTTCTCTTGTTGAATCTCTTTTTGCTGCTCAGTCAGCGAGATGTTATTTAATATGAAGGTGAAGTAATTTATAGGAAAGCGAAACTACTGCTGCCGATGGTCTGTAAAATGACCATTTGCAGCAGTTTTTTGATTCGGTGGACCGGGAATGCCTCACGAATTGTGTCTGAATTGTAGTGAGTGCCTGACACCAAGCTTGACTGAGTGTCAGACACCAAACTTGACTGAGTGTCAGACACCAACCTCAACTCAGTGACTGGCACTAAATCAAATTCTGTCCGCGTCACCAACTTCTTCTAACCATATAAAAAATGTGATATGATAGGGATGGCATTTAAATCAATGACACATCAGCCAACAACAAAAATCTCACAAAGCAGGTGACGTCCTTGTCTAATCATCTCTTAAGCAGTTCACGTAAGCTTTTATCCAGTTTGAACGCAGATGCACTCCTGTCTTTTAAACCTGAAAACCGTCGCTATTTTTCGGGTTTCACCGGTACCAGCGGATACGTTTTAATCCTTCCTGAGACCCAGTGGTTCATCACGGATTTTAGATACACAGAGCAAGCCAAAGCACAGTGTCCTGACTTTGAAGTCCAGCTCCACAATGCGGATCGACCCCTTGAAGCAGTTTTGAAGGAAGCTGGAATTCAAAAACTGGCCTTCGAAGATAACTATGTGACCTATCAGTTTTACAAAAATCTGTCAGAAAAACTGCCTGAGATCACCCTGATCCCTGCAGGCGCGGAAATAGAGGCACTGAGACTCATTAAGGAAGATTGGGAGATCGAGAAGATCGCGAAAGCTGCTGAAATTGCAGACAAGGCTTTTGAGCACATTACAGGCTACATCCGGCCAGGGGTTTCTGAGCGTGAAGTAGCACTGGAGCTGGAAATTTACATGAAAAAACTTGGGGCCAGCGGGTTGTCTTTTGAGACCATCGCGGCGTCCGGGCTGAGGTCTGCAATGCCTCACGGCGTTGCCTCAGACAAGCTCATTGAGGACGGCGATTTTCTTACGCTCGACTTTGGCTGCGTCTACGAAGGCTACTGCTCAGACATGACCAGAACAGTGGTGGTCGGCAAAGCCTCTGAAAAGCAGAAAGAAATTTACAATACGGTTCTGGAAGCCCAAGAGAAAGCTTTGGACGCAATTCGTGAAGGGATTAACGGCATAAACGTTGACAAAATAGCACGAGATGTAATATCATCTAGGGGATATGGAGAATATTTCGGTCACGGCCTCGGTCACGGGGTGGGGCTCGAAATTCACGAAGAACCAAGACTGTCGCCAACCGGCACGAAGACGCTGCTGGAGAACATGGTAGTGACAGATGAGCCGGGGATTTATATTCCTGGCTTCGGCGGTGTCAGAATCGAGGACCTGGTCGTTGTGAAAAAAGACGGCTGCGTGGTCTTGAGTCATTCGCCAAAACAATTGATGGAACTTTAATTTTTCAGAAGGGGAAATGTTCATGGTATCAGCAAGTGAATTTAGAAAAGGAATGACCTTCGAGATCAACGGCGAGCCGTTTGTCGTCGTGGATTTCCAGCACGTTAAGCCTGGCAAGGGCGCAGCTTTCGTTCGCACGAAGTATAAGAGTTTGATTACTGGCGCGATCCGCGAGGAGGCGTTCAATCCATCGGAGAAATTCCCGAGAGCGCATATCGAAACGAAAGAGATGCAGTTCCTTTATTCAGACGGCGAGCTGTACTACTTCATGGACAATGAAACCTTCGATCAGATTCCGCTTCACCACGAAGAAGTTGAGGACGCCATCCGGTACCTTCGCGAGAACGACTCTGCTACCCTTAAGTTTTACAAGGGCAAATGCTTCCAGGTTGATGCACCTAACTTTGTCATTCTAGCAGTTATTGAAGCTGAGCCGGGTGTCAAAGGCGACACGGCTTCCAATACAACTAAAAAGGTCAAAGTTGAAACTGGCGCTTACATTGACGTTCCGCTATTTGTAGAGGAAGGCGACAAGATCAAGATCGACACACGATCTGACGAGTACCTCTCAAGAGCGTAACCTATAAACACCGCACTGCGCAAGCACGTGCAAAAGCAACAAAGCAAAAGCACCAAAGGCATTTGACGTCCACCACTTATCCATTTCACAGGGAGGTTTATGAGCATGCTGTTTGAAAGAGTGTCATACTTGAAAGGACTCGCGGAAGGCCTCGAAATCGAGAAGAATTCGAAGGAAGGCAAGCTCCTGAAGGAGATCATAAGCGTCCTTGAGGACATCGTCTACGAACTTGACGATATCCAGGAAAACGTCGACGAGATCGACGAGTTTGTCGAAGCGCTGAGCGATGACGTTGCGGACATCGAGGAAACCCTCGAGGACTATGATGACGAATTCGACTCCTTCGAATGCCCGGACTGCGGCGAGGAAATCCTGATCGCTGAGGAAGAGTTCGACGACAATGGCTGCGCAGAAATTGTCTGCCCAGGCTGCGGCAACGAATTTGTTGTCTGTGACGAAGACGAGTGCGACAGTTGCTGTGGCTGCGGCTGCGACGATGACGAAGACGAAGACGACGACATGGAAGAAATCGATGAGGTGGAAAGCGAGTAATTTCGCTTGATCCATTCCAACAGATTCACCAGATCCCAGGGAATGTCACAAAAGGACGTCGAACTCGACGTAAGAAAGCATTTGCAAGATTAAAATCTTGGGGCCGTGGGCTGATGCGCCGCGGCCTTTTTGTTTGTACTTCTTTATGCGTTTTTGGTATAATGAGGACGTATACGATTGGAGGTTTGAACATGACTGAAAACACTCAGCTTGACGAACTTGAATATGGCAATGTCAATATATCGGATGACGTTATAGGCATCATTTCATCCATTGCAGCAGCAGAAATCACCGGCATCAGCGGCCTCAGCGGCAAGATCACCGAGGACCTCGTGGAAATGCTAGGCAAGAAGAATTTTTCCAAAGGGGTCAAAGTCGAGGTCAAAGACGACAAAGTCGAGATCGACCTCAACCTGATCGTCGATTACGGCGTCAAAATTCCGGATGTCTCCTGGAGGGTTCAGGAAAACGTCAAAACGGCCGTTGAATCCATGACCGGACTCAAGGTCCTGGCTGTCAACGTTCACGTCAACGGCATCAACCTCAAGAAAAAAGAAGAAGCACCGGCGAAAGCCGAATAAGAAAATACATGAAGCTTGATCACCGGGTAGGCAGCAGCGGATCAGTTACAACACACTGATGTCCGCTGCCAGACAGAAGTCGACATACTGCAGGCGTGCAGAACACGTACAAAATTCGCCATAGTTTCCCGCAAATCAGTAAAAGGAAGCTTCAGGCGAATTTTTGCCGCCATACTTTGACGATCCTTATCGCCGTTATCGCCGCAGATTCAGCGGCGTCCCAACTCGTGTGACAATACGGAGGGCTTAATCAGCTTATGAGCAGAAAACTCGCGCGTGAAATCGCCATGAACGTCCTGTATCAAATGGCCATTCATGAGGATTTCGCGTCAAAATCTTTTGAAAACTATATCAGCGACAACATGACGGAGTCTGACGACCTCAGATATGTCCACAGTGTCGTCAATGCTTTTGCCGATAATCGTGAAACCATCGACATCGCCATAGGCAAATACCTCAAGGGCTGGACATTTGACCGCCTCGCGAAGCTCGACGTCTCTATTCTGAGACTCGCCACCACCGAGATCTTATTTATTGAGGAAGTCAGCACGGCAGTCGCCATCAACGAGGCCGTCAATCTCGCCAAGCGCTTTTCTGACGACGAGACGCCGGGTTTTGTCAACGGGGTCCTGGGAGAAATGGTCCGTCACGAAGAAGTGACACCTCATGAGCACTAAACAATTCTTCCTGGGCATCGATACCAGTGCTTATACAACCTCTGTCGCAGTCGTGGACGAGACAGGGGTTTGCCTTTCTGACGCGCGCAGACTGCTGGACGTCAAAGACGGCGAACGTGGGCTGAGGCAATCCGAGGCTTTTTTTCAGCATGTCAATCACTTCCCTGAGCGACTTGAACACGCACTGACTGAGGCCGGCCATCCAAAGCTGTCTGCCATAGCCGTCAGCGCCGCTCCAAGAGACGTAGAGGGCAGTTATATGCCAGTCTTTCAAGCTGGCGTCCGTCTGGCAGAAAACTTATCTGTCGCCCTGGGCGTTCCGCTCTATAAGACGACCCATCAGGACGGTCATATTATGGCAGGCTGCCAAACGCACCCGACGCTTCTGGAACGGCCGTTTCTCGCTGTCCATCTGTCCGGAGGGACCACGGAAATCTTAAGCTGCCGCTTTCTGGGCACGGGATTTCAGGCAGTGCTCATTGGGGGCACTAAAGACCTCAGCTTTGGACAGTTGATCGACCGGATCGGCGTTCACCTCGGCCTGTCTTTTCCCGCTGGCAAACCACTGGAAGCCTTGATTCTGGATGCTGAAGACAAGAAAACGCTCAAGCCCTGCACCTTTCCCAAAGTTAAGTCCGCTGCCTGGTTCAATCTCTCCGGCCTTGAAAACAAGGCTTACAGTCTGATCGAAGCAGGAAAACAGCCCGCAGATGTGGCGGCAGGCCTGATAGACTGTATGGCCAGAACACTCCTCGAGGCCGTTAAGACCCTTGAAAGCGATCCGGATCCAGAACTGACTGCCATAAAAGATATCCTGATCATAGGCGGCGTTGCCTCTAACCTGAGACTCAGAGCTGCGCTTGAGCAGGGCTTTAACGCACTGCCGCAGCCTTTAACCGCTCGTTACGCCAGCGTGGCGGATTCCAGCGACAATGCCGTTGGCGTCGCGCTGATCGCGAAGGCATGCTATCAGCAGGGGAGCCGGAACAGCGGCCAGACTGCTGTTGAATAGCCAAATGGACCAGACTATCAAGCGCCAGCTTAAACCCCGGCAGAAAACCTGCTTATAACGCAAGCCTGACTTCTCACGAGTTTCCACGATATCTCGCTAGTTCCCATGATTTCCTGATCCACATTCAGACGGAGGTGGCCATTCCCCTATGAAGCTCAGACCCCTTAAGGTCGCTGAAGTCAACAATTACATCAAGCAGCTCATGAACCGTGATCCCATCCTGCACCACCTGACGGTGGAAGGGGAAATCTCCAACTTCAAAAAACATTCCAGCGGACACCTTTACTTTACGCTGAAGGACGGCGAGGCCCGCCTCAGCTGCGTGATGTTCCGCTCAGATACGATTCTCAGCCAGATTGACCTCTCAGACGGCATGATGGCATCCTGCACAGGCAACATTTCCATATACGAACGCGACGGCCGCTACCAGCTCTATGTCAGAAGCGTCGAGCGCCTGGGCGTAGGCGACCTCTATCAGCGCTTCGAAGCCTTGAAGACAGAACTGGCAGCCCTTGGCTATTTTGACCCAAAACACAAAAAGCCCATTCCCGAGCTTCCGGAGCGCATTGCCGTGGTCACATCACCTACCGGCGCCGCCATCCAGGACATTCTCAACGTGGGCTTCAGGCGTTCCCGCCTCCCAGAGGTCATCCTTCTGCCGGCAGCGGTTCAAGGTGAAGGCGCTGCTGCGTCCATTGCCAAAGCTATCCGCTATGCCAACGAAAAGAAGTTGGCCGATGTTCTTCTGATCGGCCGAGGCGGCGGTTCCATTGAAGAGCTCTGGGCCTTCAATGAGCGCGTCGTGGCGGAAGCCATCCATGATTCTGAAATTCCAGTTGTCTCGGCCGTAGGGCATGAGACGGACTTTACCATATCGGATTTTGTGAGCGATCAGCGGGTGCCGACACCATCGGCAGGGGCTGAGCTTTTATTCCCCAGCGACAAAATGCTGGTCAGCGAACTCGCAGGCAGCTTAAACCGCATGCACGCCAAAATTGCCGCAAGGCTCATGACACTGCGGCATGAAATTGAGCGTCACTCGCCCCAGTCCGAGTTGAAGCGGCTGCAGGACGGCCTGAATCAGAAACGCATGACCCTGGACTACGAACGGGATCACCTGGATCAGAGCCTTCAGAACCGCCTCAGGCGCGAAAAAACCGCTCTGTCAGAGCTTGGGGCAGCGCTGAACGCGCTGTCGCCGCTGGGTGTCCTGGGAAGGGGCTACGCAGTCTTGACGGATGCGTCCGGACATGCTGTGGATGAGGTTTCCAAAGCTAAACCCGGCCAGAAACTGAAGGCCAAACTCAGAGACGGCGTCCTGGACGTCACCGTCGAAGCCATTACAAAGGAGGCTCTCTAGAAGCCATGCCTAAAGCAGCGAAAGCCAACCAAACCCTAGAGGAAAAACTTGAGACTCTGAGAAAAATTACCGCGACACTGGAAAAAGGTGACCAACCTCTTGACAAAGCTTTGGCGGAGTTCGAGTCGGGTGTCGCCCTTTACCGTGACTGCCTCAGCATGATTGAAGACGCTGAGCGCCGCGTCAGGATTCTCACCGGGGAGGAACTGAAGCCCTTTGATCAAACCTCGGAGGTGGAGGAATGACTCAGTTTTTGAAACAGTTTGAATTGAAGGCGGAGCAGATGGACGCCTACCTGAACGGCTATTTCATCCGCAGTGACAATAAATTTATTGAGAAGATCAACAAGGCCATGCGATACAGCCTGACGGCTTCCGGCAAGCGGCTTAGACCGCTGCTCCTCATGGAGTTCTGCAAGCTTTTTGGAGGCACTGAGGAGGATGCTGTGGACTTCGCGGCTTCCATTGAGATGATCCATACTTATTCCCTGATTCACGACGACCTCCCTGCAATGGACAATGATGACCTGCGCCGGGGCAAACCGACGAATCACATTGTCTTTGGTGAAGCAACGGCCATTCTGGCAGGGGACGCGCTTCTGAACTACGCCTACGAGAATATGCTCAGCAAGGCACTACAGGATCCGGCCAAAATGCAGCGCTACGTTCACGCGGCAAAAATCATTGCGGAGAAATCCGGGTGCCGGGGGATGATCCTGGGACAGGTAGCGGATATTATGTGCGAGGGTGAGGCTATTGGCGTCGAAACCCTGGACTACGTTAATTTACATAAGACGGGGGATCTGATCAAGGCAGCCATGATGGCGGGCGCCATTATTGGCGGCGCCGGAAAAGAAGCCCTGGGCAAGGTGGAAACCATAGGACTTAATATTGGCATGGCCTTCCAAATCGTGGATGACATCCTCGATATTGAGAGCTCCTCAGCCGCAATGGGCAAGCCCCGGGGCAGCGACCTGCGAAATGACAAGACCACCTATCCTATGCTGCTTGGTTCTGATGTCTCAAAGAAAATTGTCAAAGAGCGGGTAGATCATGCCATTTCAATTCTGAATGAATTCGAAGGCGATACGGCGTTCCTTGAGGCGCTGTTCAAATATCTGTGTTACAGGGACAAATAAAGGGAACTATTGAGTCATCAGGGAAGCGCCAAGAGAACAATTAACGAAAAGTGTAAACTAAAGCGTGACAACTGAAAAGTGACAAAGAGGGGTGAGTCCATGTCCTTTTTTCCAGGCATCGTCAACAACCGAATGTTCCAGGTGGCATTTATCAGCTGGTTCATAGCTCAGGCACTGAAGGTCATATTGACGCTGATCACCGACCGTAAACTCAACTTGTACCGGATGATCGGATCCGGGGGCATGCCAAGCTCCCACAGTTCACTGGTAATGGGACTTTCCACTGCGGTGGGACTTCATATGGGCTGGGATTCGCCATTATATGCTGTAGCGCTGGTCACCAGCCTGGTGGTAATGTATGATGCCAGCGGCGTCAGGCGCTCGGTGGGCATACAGGCAGCTATACTCAACCAGATCATCGAAGACGCTTACCAGCATAAGCCCTTCAGCCAGGACAAGCTGAAGGAACTGATCGGACACACGCCTTACGAAGTCTTTGCCGGTGCCATACTGGGCATTGTCGTGGCAAATGTGATGATTTGATGAAAACTATTCAACCTCAAGCCAGGACCTCTCGTCCTGGCAAATTCTGTCTTATCTGAAAGGTCGGAAGTCCATGCGACACCTGGATCACATCCAGTCCCCGGCGGACTTGAAAAAGCTCTCCGAGGCGGAACTCAAAATTTTAGCTATAGAAATTCGTCAATTTCTACTCGAATCCCTGTCGAAAACCGGCGGCCACCTGGCCTCCAACCTGGGCATTGTCGAGCTGACCATAGCACTGCACAAGGTCTTTAACTCCCCGGAGGACAAGATCATTTTTGACGTTGGCCACCAAGGCTATGTCCACAAGCTGCTGACCGGACGACGGGACCAGTTTCCAACTCTGCGTCAGTTGGACGGAATGAGCGGCTTTTTGAAGCGCTCAGAATCCGAGCACGACGCCTTTGAAGCCGGTCACAGCAGCACTTCGCTGTCCGCAGCCCTCGGCTTTGCCAAGGCGCGCTCGCTGAAAGGCACTAAAGAGAACGTTATAGCGGTAATCGGTGACGGCGCCCTCACCGGCGGCATGGCCTTCGAAGCCTTGAACCACATTGGCCACGACCGCGAAAAGGTCATCATTATTCTCAATGACAACGAAATGTCGATCTCCGAAAACGTCGGGGGTCTGTCAAAATATCTCGATCGAATTCGTACCAGCAACAACTACTATTGGCTCAAAGGCGAGACCGAATCCATCCTGGGTAAAGTCCCGGGTGTCGGTGAAGCTATGGCCCGAGGCCTCAAGCGCCTAAAAGGCTCCGTCAAATATTTCTTTGTGCCTGGTATGTTGTTTGAAGATCTTGGCATCACCTATATTGGACCGGTAGACGGCCATGACCTCAGGGCACTGACCCTTTCACTGAATCGCGCCAAGGAAGCCCATGACGGCCCCATCCTGATCCATGTCCTGACTAAGAAGGGCAAGGGCTTTCTGCCTGCTGAGCTGGATCCGGACAAATACCATGGCGTTGGAAAGTTTTCACTTTCCAAGGGGGTCTCCGAGCTTCCTGCAGTCAAAACTTTATCGCAAACCTTTGGGGACACATTGACGCGCCTTGCGGCCGATGATCAGCGCATCGTCGCCCTCACAGCCGCCATGTGTGACGGCACCGGCCTCGAAAGCTTCAGAGCCCGGCATCCTAAACGGTTTTTTGACGTTGGCATTGCAGAACAGCATGCCGTAACCCTGTCTGCGTCACTCGCTGCCGCCGGCATGAAGCCGGTGTTCGCGGTCTACTCCACCTTCCTGCAGCGCGCTTATGACCAGGTTCTCCACGATGTGTGCATCCAGAACGCCAACGTAACCTTAGCGGTGGACCGCGCTGGTCTGGTCGGCCAGGATGGTGAAACCCATCACGGGATGTTCGATCTGTCCTTCCTGCAGCCCCTCCCAAATATGGCCATTTATTCCCCTAAGGACGCGGATGAGCTGGAAGCGACACTGGCCTTTGTCATGAAACGCGAATCCGGCCCGGTGACTGTCCGCTATCCAAGGGGCGCCGCATCAACTTTGCTGCCTTTCAAAGGCAGCGTGGACGAGCCATTCGTCGAACGGTACGAAGGTGACGACTTTGCCCTGATCGCCGTAGGCAACGTCTTCTCCAATGCCCTCGAGGCCTTTGAAACCCTCACCGCGCAGGGCTATCGCGGCAAACTCATCAATCCTAGGCGCTTAAAGCCCTTATCTGTGGATGCTGTAACCCAATGTATAGGAGAAGCGCGGGCGGTTTTCACTTTGGAAGACAACGTCCTGACCGGCGGATTCGGCGAACGGATTACACTGGCGCTGGACGCCGGACACTATAAAGTCATCAACTTTGCAGTGCCTGATACCTTCGTGGGGCATGGCGCCATACCTCAGCTGCATGAACAACTGGGGCTATCCGGCAAAAGGGTCGCCGCGCGCATTGGCGAAGCTTTGATCAAAGAGCGGGGAATAACTCAGGAGCCGGATCAGGGAACTACGGGAAAAATCTCATCGCATCCGGCGGAGGCGAACGGGGTGGACTATGAGTAAAGCGCGATTGGATGTGCGACTTGTCGAAGACGGGTTTTTCGAGTCCAGAGAAAAAGCTAAGGGCGCCATTATGGCAGGGATCATCCTGGTGGATGGCCAGGTCGTGGACAAGGCAGGAACGCTGATTAAAGAAACCTCTGTGGTGGAAATGAAAGGCGCTGCACTGAAGTATGTAAGCCGGGGCGGACTAAAGCTTGAAAAAGCGGTTGAAGCTTATGGCCTCGATCTGACAGGTAAGCGCTGTATGGATATTGGCGCTTCCACAGGCGGATTTACAGACTGCATGCTGCAAAACGGCGCGTCATTGGTTTATGCTGTAGACGTCGGTTATGGCCAGCTGGACTGGAAACTTCGCAGTGACGAACGGGTTGTGAATATGGAGCGAACCAATGCCCGGCATCTGACCCTGGAAAGTATCGGGGGCAACCCGGTGGATTTCATCTCCGTCGATGTTGCTTTTATTTCACTGAAACTGATTTTTCCTGTCATGAAAGTGTTGTTGGCTGACCAGGGTGAAACCGTGTACCTGATTAAACCCCAGTTTGAAGCCGGACGGGAATCCGTGGGCAAGCACGGGGTAGTGAGAGATCCTGAGATTCACAAACAGGTGCTGCTGAGCGTCATTCACGAGGCTGAAAAAGCGGGTCTTTATACGGTCAAACTCACCTACTCGCCTATTAAAGGGCCTAAGGGAAATGTTGAGTTTTTATGCTATGCGACCCGCGACGAAGCAAGAGAAGACCGTCTGATTGTTGATGATATTTATGTTTCAAACCTAGTGGCTGAAACGCATCAGTCTCTTGGCTAAAAAAAAATTACAAAAAAATTAAAAAATATTTTATGCAAAAGAAGGAAAATTATACGTTAATAGCGAATATCCAATTGCATCCTGAAACCACTGAAGATGTCGACGACCAACGACACCGCTGAAAACCTGAGCTGTCAAAGGCCGTCCGGATCAGCATCACCGGAAAAAGTCACCGGTGACGCAGGCCATCTTAAGGTTGTAAAAGCTTTCCATAAAAAGCGGAGTTTTCAGAGGTTTTTGTGTGACACACTGATAGGGGGGCCTTGAATTGAAATATTCAAGACATGCTAAAATTCTGGAATTGATCGAAAACAACGAAATTGAAACCCAGGAGGATCTCGCCAACAGTCTGAGACAGTCCGGCTTCAATGTCACTCAGGCTACGGTATCCAGGGACATCAAGGAGCTGCGGCTGATCAAAGTGCTCACCCGCGAGGGCAAGTACAAGTACGCTACTATCAAGCAGCAGGAGAGCGTCGTGACAGATCGTTTTATGAAGCTGTTCAAGGATTCTGTCCTCTCTATTGATCATGCCGGCAATATGATCATCATCAAAACACTGATAGGCGCTGCCAATGCAGCTGCCGCTGCCATTGACGCTGTGGATCTCAAAGAGGTCGCCGGCACCATAGCCGGGGATGACACTATTTTCCTCGTCATCAGAGATGGCTTTGAAATGGACGAAGCCCTGGAAGTTTTTAGAAATATGACAAAGTAGAGGTTTTCAGATGCTGAAACAGCTCTATCTGGAAAATTTTTTGATCATAGAACAAGCCTCCGTCAACTTTGGCGAAGGCTTAAATGTCATTACGGGCGAAACCGGCTCCGGCAAATCCATGATTTTTGAAGCGATTGGACTTTTGCTTGGCGGCAAAGGCGGACGTGACTTTCTCAGAACCGGAGCTGACAAACTCCTTCTGGAAGGTGTGTTTGAGGTGCGCTCTGAGGGCTTTGCTGAACAAATCAAGTCCCTGGGTTACAGCCTTGAGGAAGGGGATCTCTTTCTTTCCAGAGAAATCACTGATTCCGGAAAGTCGGTCTACAGACTTGGCGCGCGCATGGTGCCCGCTGCTGTAGTCAGAGAGCTGGCGGCTGGTCTGGTGGATATTTCCGGCCAGCACGAACATCAGATGCTGCTCACGCCTTCTAACTATCTGGGACTCATTGATGAATTTGGTCACAAAGAGCTGAGTACACCTTTGAACGAGGTGGCTTCCGCTGCCAAAGCGGTGTTTGCCCTCGAGGAAAGCCTTGAAAAGTTTGCCATGGATCCTGCTGAAGTGGCCCGGCGCATGGATTTTCTCCAGTTTCAGCTGGATGAACTGGATGACGCTGCTTTGAAAGACGGCGAAGAAGAAACCCTTGAAGAGACTTACAGCGCACTTAAGCATTTTGAACGCATTGCAGCCTTGGTTTCCCAGATTGAGGCAGATGCTCTATCTGAAGACGGTTATTTAAGCCAGATCTCAAAGACGCGCCGTCAGCTTTCTGAACTTTCCCAGCTTCAGCACCGCTGGGGCACTTTGGCGGATCAGCTGGAGGAAGGGTATCTGACTTTGGAAAGTGCCATTCATGACCTTGTAGGCAGCTTTGATGCCTCAGATCAGCCAGATGAACACGAAATCGCGAAAATTGAAGCGCGAATGGCGTTGATCTTCGATTTGAGACGTAAATACGGCGGAACGATTCCGGATATTCTGGCACATTATAAGTCTATGAAAAAAGAGCTTGAGTCCCTGGCAAGCTATACAGAAGAAAAAGAAGAGATCAGCGGACGACTTGACAAGGCGCTGGCAGCCTATCATCGGCAGGACAAAGTACTTTCAGAGGCCCGTCAGGAGGTTGCCAACCGTTTCGCCGCAGTTCTCCATAAAGAACTCTCCAGTCTGGGCTTTGAAGGCCTTAAGCAGGCGCTCACTGTGGTTGAAGGGACTTCTGTAAGGCTTGAGGGCAGTGCTCACATCCAGTGGCTGATCTCCACCAATCCGGGGGAGCCTATGAAGGAGCTCAGGAAAATTGTTTCCGGCGGCGAGTTGTCCCGCATCATGCTGGCGGTGAAGCTCATCAACCGCCGCGCCCGCTATGCCAGCACTCAGATATTTGACGAAATCGATTCCGGCATCAGCGGCAGAACGGCGTCCCGTGTGGCTGAAAAGTTGGTTCAGATCGCGGATGACAACCAGGTGATTCTGGTGACCCATTTGCCTCAAATTGCCTCTAAGGGCAGCTGTCATCTTGTTATAGAAAAAAGAGTCGATCAGGATCGTACTTATACAGAAGTTCTGAGCGCCTCTGGCGATCGCCGCGTGGAAGAGATCGCGCGCATGATTGGCGGCGGCGAAATCAACGAGACCGCACTTGAACACGCAAGATCCTTGCTTACTGAACCTTAAAAGGAGTCCTGGCGCGTATGACAGAAAAAGTTAAAGTCCTCTTGGTAGACGACAATCAAAATTTCATAGAACTTCTGAAAGACAGGATTGAATTCAGCGATACTTTTGAGGTTATTGGTGAGGCCAATAATGGTGAGAAAGCGCTCGAACTGATGCTCTCCATGCGGCCTGATCTTGTCATTCTGGATATGATCATGCCTATGCTGGATGGCCTTGGGGTTCTGGAGCGGTTTAACCAGTCCGGGGTCAAAGATTATCACCCTAAAATCATCATTCTTTCTGCCATAGGTCAGGATTCACTGACCAGCCAGGCAATTGGTCTTGGTGCAAAATATTACATGGTCAAGCCTATTGATTTTGACCTTCTCATTGAACGTCTGGAGCAAATCATCCAGGAAGAGTCAAAGAACCTCTCTGTCACACCATCGGCTTCGCCAGGAGATGATTTCGCAGTGCAGCGCGTCATCACCGAGGTTCTGCAAATGCTTGGGGTGCCGCCTCACATCAAAGGCTTTGTCTATCTCCGCGACGCGGTGGCCATGGTCTATGAGGACGAGAGCCATCTTATGAGAATTACGAAGACCTTGTATCCCGGCATTGCGAAGCGGCACGATTCTACCTCTCAGAGAGTGGAGCGCTCGATCCGAAACGCGGTGGAGCTGACTTTCCAGCGTGGCTCCAAAGAGCTGTTCGCCAATTTCTTCAATTTGAATATGCCACTCAGCGAGGGCAGGATCACCAATGGCGAATTTATTGCCTATATTGCCCACCATGTTCGAAATGAGGTCAATCACGAGGCCAGCAGTTAAAGGGCGTACGGTAGTTCACTGTGATCAAATATCCGGGGAAAAAGCGCCTGGGCTATTGAACTCGACGGTTTTGAGGGCTATACTGGTATAGTACGCTAAAACGTTTCATAAAGGTTTGTTTAGTTTCTTAACTTTAGGTTTTGTGCAGCACATAGACAGGTTCTGAAAAGGAACCAAGGCATCAACCCCTTCAAACATCCGGAAATTGAAGTATTATGATCCCGTCATTTGCATCTGGGCAGCTTTAGGTTGCCCAACACAGCAAAAAATTTTATGTCATACACACTATGTCGCTTTATCCAATTCGTCGCCGTCAGCGACAGGTCTGAGGGGTAGCTATGAAAAAATATGTTCAGCACTTTATCCATCATATTGAAAACGAACGGCAACTTTCCCGCAATACTCTGGAAGCCTACACCCGTGACCTTAGGGACATGGTGGACTATCTTGAGACCAAAGGCGTAAGTGAAATCTCCGAGGTCAGAACCCACGACATGCAGACCTTCATTCAGCATCTGGATCAGATGGGCAAGTCCGCTGCAACACAGTCACGTGTTTTGGCGACGCTGCGCACCTTTTTTGACTATCTACAAGATCAGAAGATTGTGGAGCACAATCAGGCAAAAAAGCTGAAGCGTCCCAAATTTGAGAAGAAGCTCCCGGAAATTATGACGGTAGATGAGGTTGAACGGCTGCTGGCAGAACCGTCGGATCATTCTCCAATTGGCCTCAGAGACAAAGCCATGCTTGAAGTCTTGTATTCGACCGGCCTCAGGGTGTCTGAGCTCGTGTCCCTGAATATTGAGGACATCAATCTCAGCCTGGGTTACATACGCTGCAGCACCGGAAATTCAGTACGGGTGGTCCCTATTGGGAAATCCTCCATTGAAGCCCTTGAGCATTATTTGAAAGTCGGCCGCGAGAAAATCTGTCGCCGGGGTGTAATTTGTGATGAATCCGCTTTCGTCAACAACGCCGGACAGCGTCTGACGCGTCAAGGCTTTTGGAAGCTGATCAAGAAGTACACAGAGCAGGCGGGCATCAAAAAGACCATCACGCCGCATACGCTGAGACACTCGTTCGCTGTCCACATGATCGAAAGCGGTGTGGAGCTCAAGGCGGTCAAGGAGATGCTGGGCCATTCGGATCTGACGACGACGCACCTGTATACCGCCGTCAAGCAGGATATGGCGAACACCGCGAGGAAGAATGCGAGGAAGTCGTAGTCTTTGACTTTGGAATTAAGCATATGTAAAAATTAAGATTATGAGATCGAGATTGAGACTTAAGGCCCGCGCGGTGTGCGGGTCTTTTTTAATGGAAGAAGAAAAAGGGGTGGAGATAGGGGCTGCGTGGAAAGGTGTGTCTCCAGCCAGCGCTTGTCACCCCCATTCCCGCCACCATCGGCATCATTTTTTTGCAGTTTCAAGTCTTCATTCGACGTTTTATGGGTATGATTAAAAGTGTCCAGTTAACACCAAATGGATTCAATCTCAAAATGAGGTGATTTGTTTAGATGACTAATTCTGCGAAGACCAATAAGCCTGTCCCGCCGGGACCCATTAAGCGGGTGATTCTTTTCGTCCTGGACAGCGTTGGCATAGGCGAGCTGCCGGACGCAGCTGAGTTTGGCGACAGCGGGGCGAATACCCTGAGAAGTATTCTGAGCTCAGGGTCGACCGTGAATCTGCCTAATCTGGTACAGCTGGGTCTGGGGCACATTGAGGGCATTGATTATGTTCCCAGGACGGAAGCGCCGCGCGGTGCATATGGCCGCATGAGCGAGATTTCGAACGGCAAGGATACCACAACCGGCCATTGGGAAATTACGGGCTTAAAGATTTCAGAGCCCTTCCAGACTTATCCCGATGGTTTCCCGCCCCACATCATCGACGCCTTCGAAAGTCAGACCGGACGTAAAGCACTGTGCAACAAGCCGGCTTCCGGCACCGAGGTCATAGAAACCTATGGCAAGGAGCACATGGAAACCGGCAATCCCATAGTCTACACCTCCGCGGACAGCGTCTTTCAGATCGCCGCTCACGAGGAAGTCGTGGGACTGGACGAGCTCTACCGCATGTGCGACATTGCCAGAGAAATTTTGAGGGGCAAGGATCAGGTGGCGCGGGTTATCGCGCGGCCATTTATTGGGACGCCCGGCGCCTTCACCAGAACCTCCAACCGCCGGGATTACTCCATAAACCCTTTTGAACCTACAGTACTGGACAAGGCCAAAGAGGCGGGTTATGACGTTCAGGCGGTGGGTAAAATCTACGACATTTTTAACGGCCAGGGCATCACAGAGGAGGTTCACACCAAGGACAACATGGATGGGGTGGACAAGACGCTGGACTACTTGAAAACGGACTCGACCGGCATCCTCTTCACAAATCTGGTGGATTTCGACGCAAAGTTTGGCCACCGAAGAGATGCTGAGGGTTACCGACTGGCTCTGGAGGCTTTTGATCAACGACTTCCTGAACTCATGAACACCATGAGGTCGGACGATCTCTTAATCCTGATTGCCGACCACGGCAATGATCCGGGCTTCAAGGGTTCGGATCACACCAGGGAATATGTGCCGCTCCTTGTGGCGGGGCATTATGTCAAAGAAGGGGTGTCCTTAGGGACACGCGAGACTTTTGCCGATATTGCGCAGACGACCGCTGAGCTTCTGGGTCTGACCCCCATGGATCACGGACGCAGCTTTGCCGGGGAGATCTTTAGGGCGTAATGGGATGGGGGCTTTTGGGTGACCATCGGCTAAAAAAAAGTTTTTGAACTTTTTATGAGGGGGATTTTTTGTGAAACTGACATACGACGTGATGACCGCTGCGGCGGAGGCGCTGAGGGGTAAGATCAGCAAGGCGCCGGAAGTGGGTCTGATTCTGGGCAGCGGACTCGGGGGACTGGCGGACGAAATCTCGAACCCGGTCTACGTCCCTTATGACACCCTGGAGGGCTTCCCGGTTTCGACGGTGGAGGGCCACGCCGGGCGGTTCGTCATTGGGGAATTTGAAGGGCGCAGCGTCATTGCCATGCAGGGGCGGTTCCATTATTACGAGGGCTACGACATTGGGTCGGTGGCCATGCCGGTTTACGTCATGAAGCTGCTGGGTGTGACGCACCTGCTGCTGACGAATGCGGCAGGCGGGGTCAACACCGGGTACGAGCCGGGGGACTTGATGCTGATTGAGGACCATTTGAACCTGTCCGGCCACAATCCGCTGATTGGGCCAAATGATGAGCGGTTTGGGCCGAGGTTCCCGGATGCGTCAGAGGTCTATGACAGGGCCTTGAATGCCGAGATCCGCGCCCTGGCAAAGTCCATGGGGATTCGCCTCCAGCGGGGGGTCTACGCCATGTCGCCGGGGCCGTCCTACGAGACGCCGGCAGAGGTGCGCATGGCCCGGATTATTGGCGCGGACGCGGTGGGCATGTCCACGGTGCCGGAGGCGCTCGTTGCCAATCACTGCGGTATAAAAACGGTAGGAATTTCCTGTATTACCAACATGGCTGCCGGCATTCTGGATCAGCCGCTGCATCACAGCGAGGTTGTCGAGACCGCGGAGCGTGTAAAATCAACGTTTACAGCATTGGTTAAGGCTGTGGTACCGATACTGAAGTAAGTAGCAAGGAGGATTAACCATGCGCATGTATGACATCATTCACAAAAAGCGCGACGGCGGGACGCTGACCAGGGAGGAAATCCGGTTTTTCGTCGAGGGCTACACCAATGGCCAAATTCCGGATTACCAGGTTTCGGCGCTTCTGATGGCCATATTCCTCAATAAAATGGATCGCCGCGAAACGGTGGATCTCACCGAGGCCGTCATGCATTCCGGGGATACGGTGGACCTCTCCAGCATTGCCGGCATCAAGGTGGATAAGCATTCCACCGGCGGCGTAGGGGACAAGACCACGATCCTCCTTGGGCCGATGGTCGCGGCTTGCGGCGTACCGGTCGCCAAGATGTCCGGCAGGGGGCTCGGTCACACGGGGGGCACGCTGGACAAGCTGGAGTCCATCTCCGGCTTAATGGTCGAGGTGTCTTCAGATGACTTTATCCGACAGGTCAATGAGGTGGGGCTGGCAGTTATTGGCCAGTCGAAGAACATTGCGCCGGCGGATAAAAAGCTTTACGGACTGCGGGACGTCACCGCGACGGTTGACAACGTCAGCCTGATTGCGGCCAGTGTCATGAGCAAGAAGCTGGCGGCGGGCAGTGACGCCATTGTCCTGGATGTCAAAGTGGGCAGCGGCGCCTTTGTGAAAACCGTGGACGGCGCTATTGAGCTGGGGCAGATTATGGTGGATATTGGCGATGGTATGGGCAGGGAAGTCATTGCAGTGGTCACCGGGATGGATCAGCCGCTGGGCTACGCGATTGGCAATGCCTTGGAAGTCAAGGAAGCCATTGCGACGCTGAGGGGAGAGGGGCCGCAGGATTTGCGTGAACTTTGCCTGAGACTTGGCGGCATGATGGTGTACCTGGGCGGTAAGGCCAAATCTCCGGAGGAAGGCTCAGAACTTGTCCTGGATGCCCTGCGCAGCGGTGCGGCTTACGAGAAGCTGAAGGCTTTTGTGGCTGCCCAGCACGGCGAGGTGTCACAGATTGACGCGCCGGAGACGCTTCCGGGGGCCCGGATCATTGAGCCGGTTCTGTCTGTGCGCGGGGGGCACATTGCCCATATACAATCTGATGAGGTCGGCATCAGCGCCACTATTTTAGGTGCGGGTCGCGAGACCCTGGACAGCGTTATTGACCACGGCGCCGGCATAGTGCTGGTCAAAAAGGTCGGGGACGCGGTGAAGCAGGGCGAGGTCCTGGCTTATCTCCACACCAACAGCGACGCGCGGCTGGAGGAGGCCAGGGAGAGACTTCTGGGGGCTTATCAGATCCAGGAGGAGGACGTAACCGTACCGAAGCTGATTCACGCTGTGGTGAGCAAGGATGGGGTTGTGAGGTACTGAGGCAGTGGGTAGTGAGGTAGTGGGGTAGTGAGGTAGTGAGGTAATAGGGTCATAAAGCAATAAGATAAAAGGTAAGGTTATCTAAGAAAAAGAAATAGTTGGAATTAATTTGTTTATAGATCATACACCATAGGGAGGGTTCAACTTTGAAGGATCAGGAGCTTAAAATCATTCAAACGGCAATCATCAACGAGCTTGAAGGCTATGAGTTTTACAAAATGGCCCACGAAAAAACCACAGATCCTGCTGTCAAAGAAGCTTTTTCGACTTTGGCAGAGGAAGAAAGAAAGCACATTGAGTGGCTGAAAGAGCTGTTTGAGAAGGTTAGAGACAGCGAAGAAGACGTCATCAAGCTTTCCATGATGGATAATCCGCCAAGTCCAAATATCTTTCAGTGGGAAAATCTCGACAGAACCAGCGCGAGCCTGGCCGTTTCCGTCTTTGGCATTGGCATCCAAATGGAGCGCATGTCTGTAGAATTTTATGAGAATGCTGCCAAGCGCTCTGAGATCACTGCGGCTCGCTCGCTGTTCGGCACTCTGGCCAAATGGGAGCAGGTCCACCTGGATATGTTCTCCAAGGAGTATGATAAACTCCAGAATACCTGGTGGGCGGATCAGGGGTTTGCGCCGTTTTAGGGCTTGCTGAAAATTGAAGAGATAAAAAGGAAACGGACAGGGGCATCTCGGTTGCAGAATCGAGATATCTCCTGTCCGCTTTTTTGTAAGTATAGGAGCGGACTTGTTTTGCTATGGAGGGGCAACGCCAGAGCAACTTACAACCAGTGCGTTTTTCACCCACCTCCATTAAACCTCCACACCATTTTGCTAAACTAAAAGGAGAATAAGGGAGGGATCGATCATGATGATCATCTTTTGGGGTATAATTGGCTATGTTATTTATCTCGCGTTAAAAGGCAATGACACTTCAGGCAGACAGACTGTTTTTCAGACCGGCTTGTCGGGATTAGGCTACAACGATTCAAAATACAATGCCGAGGCGACGCTGAAGAACAGGTATGCTAAAGGCGACATTGACGAAGACACTTATTTGAGGATGCTGCGCAATTTGCGTGGTTGAGAAAATTGAAAAATTCAAGCAAAAAACCGCCTCTTTTTGGCGGTTTTTTGCTTGTGTGCGTGGTGTTGGATGACTCACCAATAAATTGTTCGAGAATTGTGTGAAGCTCTGGCACTAGTTTTGGGTTGGTGTCTGACACTCACTCTACTTCGGTGTCTGACACTCACTCTACTTCGGTGTCTGACACTCACTCTACTTCGGTGACTGTCACTCACTCAACTTTGGTGACTGTCACTCACTTGAAGTTTCCCCATCCATAAAATCACCCTCGAAGTTTAAAAACAAGCCAATCGGTATTTTCTTCAATCACGACCCTTACCTCTTCCAAAGAAGCGGACACCTTCAGGTGATCCGCTATCAGCGCTTCAAAACGTTGCTGATAGCCCGTATACAAGGACTTCCTGAGATAGGGCACGACGCCTGAATGCTCCTTGAGCCCCAGCAGTGAGGTCTCAAAAGGCGACTGGACTTCCGTCGCCCAGATTTCCAAATCATGGGCGCCCAGTGAGACGTGTACTTCTCTGGGGCCTTTGCCCGTCAGCGACTTCAGTAAATGGGCGAAAGCGCTTTTCAAAGCCTTTTCGGCTTCAAGGCGCTGCTGACGGTCCATCAGTCGGCCTGTAGCTTCCCCGGAAGAAGACAGCTTGTCCTGGGCTATTCGGCAGAGGCTGTCCAGGAGTTCATCGGCTTCTATGGGCTTGACGCAGTACTTGACTATGCCCAGATCAATCGCTTTCAGCACCGTTTCCAGATCCGAGAACGCGGAGGTGATGATGACCGGGGTCAAAACGGCTTCTTCACGAAGGGTCTGAATCAGCGTGAAGCCGTCCATCTTGGGCATCCAAAGGTCGCACAGGATGACATCAAAGGTCTGGCGCCTGCACAGCTCCAAAGCTTCCAAGCCATTGGAAGCCACCGCCAGGGAGGCGACGCGTTTCTTGAGAAAATGCGCCAGCTCTTCCAAGGCTTCCTGGTCGTCCTCCACATAAAGCAGGCGCAGGGTGTTCAAGAGCGCCTCAGGTCTCGGCGCTTCCGGGCTCCCGGGCACACCGGCTTCACTAACATCAGTCTTTCTTTCGGCATTCATCCTCATTCACCAACCTTTCCACTAACCGGTACCTCAATTTCAAACGCACAGCCGGCTTCAGCAGGCACCAGGGTGAGGCGTCCGCCAAAAGCGGTTTCTATGATGGATCTGGCCATAGGCAGTCCAAGTCCGGTTCCGCCCTGGGCTTCTTTGGTCGTATAGTACATTTCAAAAACGCTGTCCGCATCTGTTGACGGTATCCCCGGTCCTGAGTCCTCAATGCGCACGGTCAGCAACATCTCACGCTGTTCCCCAGCGACGCGGATGGTACGCGGCTTCCCGGGCGGGTTGTGCTTCAGGGCATCTATAGCGTTGGAGATCAGGTTGAAGAGAACGTGGGAGAATTGGTTGTCGAAACCGACCATCGGCTGAAGGCTCTCTAAATTCTCGGTCGAAAGGGTGATGCCGGACACGCGCAGCTGCTCGTCCACCAGGCCCTGGACCAGCCGCACCGACTCCGCCACAGTGAAGGCGCGGGGCTCAGTTCGGGGATTTGAGAAATACCGGAAGTCGTCAATGGTCTCCGACATGCGGCGGATCAGCGCGTTCGCCTTGAGGTAGCAGGATTCCACGTAATCCGGATCGTTCCCGGGATCCCTGAGGTTCATGAGGACCAGGCGCAGGGTGTGCAGGGGCTGGCGCCACTGGTGGGCTATGCTGCCAATCATCTCGCCCATGGCCGCCATGCGGCCCTGATAGCGGATCAGCGCGTCTTTTCGCCGGTTTTCCTCCAGCTCGCGGGTGAAAAGCCGTTCCAGCTCGAGGTTGATCTCCTCCAGGTTCATGGACAGCTCGCCGGCCACCGGACTTCCCATGAGGGTCAAGGCTGAACCGCCTATTTCCTGAGCGACTTGACCAATGATCTTCCGAAAGCGCTCTTCCGCCCGGCGCACCGCCTGGGCATCTCTCACTTCCTTGGTGATGTCCGTCACCATACTCATATTCAGCATGGCGTCAGCGCCGGAATCCCAGATGCGGGTGAGAACCATGCGGCCGTGGAAGTGGTCTTCCTGGTCAGGATTTTGGGGATCTGGCTTTCTGAGATACTTTTTCTCCATGGAATAGCTGGAAATGCGGCCTTCCATAAGGTCGCGGTGCAGGCCGGCGTCCAGGTCCCTGCTGTCGGCTGCGATCAGCTGGTTGATATTCATGCCGCTAAGCTCATCCGCTGTATACCCGGTCATGCTGCACCAGGCGTCGTTCACGTGGCGGATGTTGCCCTCCGAATCCGTCACAGTGATCCCCAGAACGGAGCTGCGGAAAATGGTTTCATAACGCGCGTTGCTGAGAACCAGCTGGCGCTCGGCGAGCTGGCGGTCGTCGATCTCCTTGAGAAGGAGGGTATTGCGGCGCTTGAGGTAAACGACGAAAAAAAAGGTAATTAGGGCAGTCAGGATAAGAAAGGCATAGGCCAGGTTTTTACGGGTGTTTTCAAGCTGAGTCATCTTGACCTGATCGTAGTCAAAGATCATGGCGTCCAGGTCCGGCACTTCCTCAATCATGCCCAGGCTCTTCATGGCCTCTGCCATTTTAATCCACCGGAAGGGGTTGATGTTGCCGACCTCGACAATGGGATAGTGGGTCAGCTCCAGGACCTTCCCGGCCTGGTAAAGGTTGAAGTCGAGGAGGGCGGCTTGCCTCTCCGGAGCCGCGTCCGGGGCTGCCAGCTGCGTCACGATCAGCTCCGAGATCTCCAGGGGATGCTCCAGAGCATAAAACCAGCCCTTGATGCTCGCGCGCCGGAACCGCTCAACGAGCTCCGGATTGCTCCGGGCAAGTTTCCCTGATGTAAAAAGCGTGTCCCCATAAAAATCAATGCCGTGCTCCGCCGGCCGGATCACCTTAACGGGAACGCCGGCCTTTTCTGCGGCGTAGGGAATCTGGCCCAGGAAGTCTGGAACGACGTCAAAGGTTTTGTTGATCAGGTCCTCCAGGGTGAAGTCCCTGGTGATGTCCGTGGTGCGGGTGGCATAGGGCGCAATGCCCTCACTCGCGAGGAGAGCCTGAAGCTCCAGGTCCAGAAGATCCCCCGGCCTTCTGGCGATATGCAGCTGGGACAGGTCGAACACGGTGTTGCCTCGGTCTTCCAGCAAGGTGACGTATTCGACAGCGCTGCGCTGAAAGATGGAGGCCACAAGGATCAGATCCATGCTGTCGTCCTGTGCCATCATGAGGTTCGCGGCACCCACGCCAAAGTCCGCGCGTCCTTCCTCGACCTCAAGGGCAGCATCCAGGATGTCCGGACTCTGCGCCGTGAAAGCAGATCGAATATCGACGTTCAGGCCTTCCTCTTCATAGTAGCCCATCCACTGGGCGGCGTAATAGCCGGCGAACTGGAACTGGTGGTCCCAGCGCAGCTGCAGAACGAGCTTTGTCAGGCCGGGCTCGGAATGCGTATAAGACGGTGCGCTGCCGATGGTCCCTTCACCCACCTCCGCAGCCGGTGCGGATGCAAAAGCGGGGAGACAGTTCCATCCCAGGGCAAAGAGCAATGCAAAGATCAATGAGAAAAGGACAGAGATAGAAAACCTCAATCTATTGAAACGCTTAGTCATAGGCGATTTCCTTTCTTGCGGTGGCGTAGAAAGACAGGGACACAGCAACTGATAACCTAATTGAGAACTATTCACGCATGCTCTGGCACCGGATTGAAAGTTGTCCGAGTCACCAACTCTGAAGTTGTCCGCGTCACAAACTCAAAATTTTGCCAATGCGCCTCGAAGCCTGTTTTCAGAGTCCATTTATCTTTGTAAATTTTATCACAATGTCAATGCCCAAACAATGTAACGACTTCACAGAGAGGGCGTGGGCTTAAATTACAGCCAAAACGTAAATTGGTGTCAGAGAGACCTCCTTCCATCTCAACCCGTTTGTAATCATTGGCAAAAAATTCGGTGGGAGACGCTTCCAAGAAGAAACGCCTGAAGCCGCCTTTCGCGGGCGCGAAAGGGGGCTTCAGGCGTTTACCTTTGATCATTGTCGTTTTAAACCAATCCCCAACACCTACGCGATTTGATTTGCTTCCTGGGTGTTGTAGTCGTGACCATCGGCAGAGTCTTGCTCTTCGACCTCTTCTTTGAGGAAGATGTTGAGGAGGAGCGCCGTGATGGTGCCCGCGCTGATGCCGGAGGAGAAGAGGCTCTTGACGAAGTCAGGAAGCTGGCTGAGGAACTCCGGACGCACCGTGACGCCGAGGCCGAGACCGATGGAGACCGCGATAATAATCATGTTTCTGTTGTTGAGCGGCACATCCTTCAAGGTCTTGATGCCCGCGGACGCTACCATGCCGAACATGATGATGCCAGCGCCGCCCAGAACCGGGTTCGGGATGATCGCGATCAACGCGCCGACTTTAGGGAAGATGCCGAGGAGAACCAGCACAATGCCCGCCAGGGAGACCACGTGGCGGCTGGCGACTTTGGTCATTGGGATCAGACCGACGTTCTGGCTGAAGGAGGTGTTCGGGCCTGCGTTGAAGAAACCGGCGAGGAAGCTGCCCACGCCATCCGCCAGAATCCCTGCCGATAGTTGTTCATCCGTCAGCTCTTGCTCCGCAGCTTCACCCACGGCCATCAGGCAGCCCACGGTTTCAATGGTCGTCACGAGGTAAGCGGTGATGAAGGGGATCACGGCAGCCATACTGAACGTAATGCCGAACTTGAGCGGCGTTGGGATGGCGAACAAAGAAGCGTCCGCAACGGCCTGCATATTGAGAAGTCCGAGTGGCCAGCAAATGATATAGCCAATGACGAGGCCAATAATGACGGAGGCAGAGCTGATGAAGCCTTTGCCATAGCGGTTCAGCAGGACTGTGATGACCAGCACTGCCATAGCAATCGAAATGTTGAGGACACTGCCGTAGTCCGCCGCGCCGTAGCCGCCTGCTGCCCAGTCAATGGAGACAGGAAGTAGCGTCAGACCGATGAGCGCAACGACAGTACCAGTGACAATCGGCGGGAAAAATTTTCTGAGGGGCTTAATAAAACGGCTAAGGATGATTTCAATGAAGGAGCCGAGCACCGTGGCACCGAAGATGCCTGGAAGCCCCAGCATGGAGCCAACCGCGATGGAAGGTCCCACAAACGTAAAGTCCGTACCCATGACGCATGGCACTTTCGCGCCGATTTTCCAGATGCCGCGGGCCTGAATCCAAGTGGTGACGCCGGCCATGAAGATCGCCGCGCTGACCAGGTAAGCTGTGTCTGCGGTGTTGACGCCCAGAACGCCGGAGATGACGAGCGGCACGGCCACGATCCCGCCGAAGGCTGCCAGAATGTGCTGAAACGCAAGGACGAGGCTGATGTGCATAGGTGGTTTGTCATTGATCTTGTAAAGGATTTCAGAAGTTTGCTTGACTCTCATGTGTGTTCCTCCTCAAAAAGTAGGTGAGTAGCGCCGCCTGAAAAAATTAAGGTTGAATCCCTCCTTGTGAAATAAAAAAGGCCGGCAAACAGAGGTTTGTAAACCCCTGACTGCCGGCCGTATGAAGCTTGAATGCGATTCATCTTCACGATTGCCTACGTGTATGAAGTTGTGGTGTCTGGTATGTAGTGCGCTATTGTTTCGCAGCGTCTCAATGCCGTCAGTCTGGCGAACCCATGGTTTCCGGACTGCGTGCAGGCACTTTGATCTGTTGCTGGTTACAAATGTATCACAAAATTAAAAGTCTGACTATTTGTAAAAGTTCACAAAAGTTGAGCGAAAAAAGTTTGTATTGAAGTGACATTTTAATAGAAATTGACTTAATTCATGGAAGGTTCAAAGCATGATCCCACATAAAGGAAGTTTTAAAGGGGAAATGGGTGAGGCGACTTTTGACAGCTCGACAAATTATCAGCTGTCCATCCTTTGTCTATCTGCATCCATTTCCCACCTTGCTTTAAATTACATATTCATCTGATAAGTGTAAATGTATGAATGTTATCAGCTGGTGTAATACCATCCCAAATGCAGCCTGGGGCGCTAATATTGGTAACTGTTGTAATATAAGTACCCGCTTTGATGTTTGTAAGTGTGAAGGTGACTTGACCTGTATTGGAGATTTTGGTTGAAGTTAATACTGTTTTTCCATCACGCGTCACTTTACAGGAGACAGAGGTGTTGTTAACAACAGGACTTAACAAAACAGTAATCTCCAGATTGGTCTTGCCTGCGCGGGCCGGTACCTCATTATAGAGGATCTTTGTGGCACCAATGGTAATCGCTTGAAGCTCTTCAACGGTGAACTGAATGATGCCTTCCCCGACTGCTGAGTTAGAATCTGCTACTGTTGCGATCGCAGTGTAACTGCCTGCAGAGAGTGTAAGATCATGATCAGGACCCTCGTAGAACACTAAGTTGGTGCCATCATATATAGACCAGGTAATATTCGGGGTCAAGGTTCCTTCTTCAGCATCTGAAGCGGTTGCCCTAAAGTTAATCACCTCATTGGAATAGAAATGGTCTCCATCCGCTGGCGAATGGATTGTTACCAACGGTGGCGTGTTCTCAGCGGTCGATGATACTACAGTGATACTGACCAGGTCTGACCCCGTCTGTTCGTTAGAGTCGGTGACTGAGGCTTGGATCTCGTGGGCTCCTATAGTCAATGTTGACAAATTGAATGAGCCGCCACTGCCAATATTCCCATTAAGGCTGGACGTCCAGACGATCGAGGAAGTCAGATTCCCATCCTCAAGATCCGTCGCAGAAGCCGTGAAGGTGATATTCTGGCCGATGGTGAAGGTTTCACCATCCATCGGCGAAGTAATAGTCACTGAAGGTGGGGCATTAAGTGGCGGTGTGCCAAGGACGGCTTCGTCCGCGTCGACAAGGCCATAACCATAATCACGGTCTCGGCCTAAAGCACCGAGGTCATCCGCAGTGGCCTGAAGTCGGCTTCTCACTGCCGAAGCGCTGGTGATGCCTGATTTCATAACCAGAGCTGCCGCACCGACAACATGCGGCGTCGCCATAGAGGTGCCACTCCAGGTCGCGTAACCGCCTGGAATAGTGGATTCAATGGAAACGCCAGGGGCGGAGAGTTCCACAGATGGACCGAAGCTTGAAAATGAAGCGACTTTGTTGGCACTGTCAGTGGCTGCAACGGCTACGACGGAGCTATACCAGGCAGGGTAGCTGACGATGTCAGTGAAAAAGAGTGAATACCATTTGGTTCGGTCATTTCCGGCGGCAGCGATCTGAAGGAGCCCTTCCGCATAGGCCGCGTCAAAGACGGCTTTGAAGGTGCTGCCTGGATCTGTCATGACGCCATAGCTGTTGTTGGTGATTTGAATGCCATTGTCTACACACCATTCGACTGCTGCCATAATGTTGCCCAGGGAACCTGAGCCGTTGGCATCAAGAACTTTCAAGGCATAGAGGGAAACGCCCGGGGCTGCGCCTGCGAGACCTTGTCCGTTCATGACTGCCGCAATGGTGCCTGCGACGTGGGTGCCGTGGCCGTGGTCGTCCATAGGGTTGGCGTCGTTGTTGACAAAGTCATAACCGGTAACGTATTTGCCGGCAAGATCAGGGTGGGTGTAGTCGAGGCCGGTGTCGATGATGCCGACTTTAATACCGGCGCCAGTATTGCTTTGCTGGTGCACCAGGTCAGCGCCAATGCGCGTAATGCCCCATGGGTAGGTGTCTGCCAGCGCTTGAACGGTAAGATCGGGCTCGATCAGGGCGATTTTTGGATTGTGTCGCAGCGCTTCGAGAGCTGCGCGCGGAAGGGTTGCGGCCATGGCAGGAACAAGGTGGTATGTATGGCTGACAGCGCCGCCATGGGCGCGGATCAGAGCTTCTTCAGAAGCGCCAGGTTGTTGGTGGAAGGCAATGAGCACCGCTGCTTTTTCGGTTCCGGACGCTGAATCTGGCTCAGACGCGAAGACCGTCCCAGACAGCAGGGAGGTGAGGACCAGGATCAGGGTAAGCAACAGGGCAGTGTGACGTTTGACATTAGACTTTGATTTCATGTGGATCACCTCTTGTATCTAAATTATTGTTGCCTTATATTTATACCCTGCGTTGCAGTTTTTTGTCGAATTTTGTCTGGTTTACATAAATGTTTTATGTTATCTTTGTGGATTGAAATTTTACATTGAAACATGAAGGAATAGGGGCAGACTTGATCAAATAAAAGGCTGATGGGATACATTCCCATCAGCCTTTGAACATTTATTCAGTTTGATGTTATTTTGTTGGTTTAGCAATGGTAATATTTGTTGAAGAAGGGGGCGAATAGGTATAGCCACTTAAGGTGACCGAACTAAGCTGAAATACTATTGAACTAGTCTGTGCACTGATATTTCCAGAGTTTAAGGTACAATTTCCAGATCCATCTGTTGTTCCTGAAACGGTTAAACTTCCAAATGAGCCTGTTACGACGGCGCCTGAAAATGCTGGATCAACAGTGACAACTACTTGAGCATTCCAGAATTTTTTGTTGACGATTGAGGAACTTTTTTCAAGCGATGAAACTGTTATTGATTTTGTATCCGGCGGTGGCGTTGAGGTACCAACAGCTTTTTTTGCGTCTACCAGTCCAAAGCCATACCATGGATCTCTTCCGATAACTCCAAGATCTTTGGCTGTATCATTTAGAAGAGTTCTAACTTGAGTATTTGTCATTGATGGATGAGCCGCCATTACAAGCGCCGCAACACCCGCGACATGCGGAGAAGCCATTGACGTACCATTATACGTCGCGTAAGCCCCTCTAAGGACAGTTGAGTAAATGCCATAACCCGGAGCAGACAATTCTACGGTATTACCTGTGCTTGAAAAATATGGTCTAATATTATCGCTATTTGTTGCCGCTACTGCGACTACGGAATTGTATTTAGCAGGATAGCCAACTGTGTCACCGGTACCAGCCAAATCACCTTCGTTACCAGCTGCAGCTATGTGAAGAATTCCGGCATTATAGGCTGCAACAAATGCTTTTTCCATAGTATAACCGTAAATATCAGGATTAGCAGATGAACCATAACTGTTGTTAGTGATTCTGATGTCATCTGCGTTGTCAGGGTCGTTGTTATAAGCAATACACCAGTCAAGGGCTGCGATAATATTGCTGAAATCTCCACTGCCTTTTCTGTTTAAAACTTTTAAAGCGTATATTTTCGAGTTTGGAGCGACACCAACAATACCAGTTCCATCCAGCTCAGCCGCAATAGTGCCAGATACGTGAGTCCCGTGGCCGTTATCATCCATCGGATCATTATCTTTATTGACAAAATCGTAACCACCGGCATAATTTGCAGCCAAGTCAGGGTGAGAATAATCCATGCCAGTATCGATGACTGCAACAGCAACACCATTACCAGTAACATTTGAATCAATGTGTACGCTTTCCGCACCGACCTTTGAAATACCCCATGGATAACTGTCAGCCAGTGCATGAACCTCCCCATCAAGTTCAATTAACTTAATCTTCGGATTCCTGGATAAACCCTCCAGAGCCGCCTGCGGCAACGTCGCCGCAATTGCCGGCACAATATTATATGTAAACTTGACTGATCCGCCGAAAGCCCTTATTAACGCCGCTTCTGCCGGACCGGGCTGCTCGTGGAAAGCTATGATGACTTTGACCTTTTCTGTTCCAATACCTGCGGAAGCTGCACCTGAAAGCAGGGTAGAGACCAGCATAATCAGGATGAGCAACATAATGCTGAATCTTTTATTTCTTCGCATACCAAACCCTCCTCATGAATGAGTTTTTTAATTGAATTGTTTATACCCTAAAATGTATAGTTAAAAAGCATCACAAGATTTATTAAGCTCATAGAGGCGCATAATTAAACAAAAAAAGAATAATTACATTTACATTTCTGCATCCTTTACTTACCTTCAGCAGAAAGTAAACTACATTGTATACAACCTAATCCACTTTCTCCATGATGTACCCTGACAACCCCAACACCTCGTCAATCAAAATTTCCAGCCCCGCACTATGACCAAGGCAGGCTTTTTGTTATAATAATTGAGTTAAAGAAGGAGGGGTCCCGGTGACCGACCTAATCACTCAAACTCAATCGCTGCTGGCACTGCCGCTTGAAGAACTCATTGCGCACCTTGAAGAAAGAGTCAACGCGCTGAATCGCGCCCACGACGGCATTTTGACCCAGCTTCTGCTCGCAGCTGAAGATTATAAATCCGAAACTCCAAACGCCACCCTCAGAGTCTTCCTCGTCGGCGGCGCTGTCCGCGACTTGATCCTCGGCCGCGACGTCCGCGACCTGGACGTGGTCATAGAAGGCGAGATCACCAAACTAACCGACCGCCTCACTAACATTGACTGGCAGTACTACGACCGCTTCATGACCGCCTCAGGCATCCTGGACACAGGGGAGATCGATCTGATCACCGCCCGCAGCGAACGCTATGAAGCCCCCGGACAGCTCCCTACAGTCACGCCAGGAACCATTGAGGACGACCTGAAACGCCGGGACTTCACCGTCAACGCCATGGCCCTTGAGCTGGAACTTCTGGACTACGTGGCCTCTGAAACTTGCGACTTAAGCACCGCCCGCACGATCCTGATCCAGCTGCTGGATCCCCTAAAAGGCCTCGATGACCTGAAAGCCAAAGACCTCAGAGTCCTTCACGACCAGAGCTTTTACGACGATCCCACCCGTCTGTACCGCGCGGTCCGCTACATGGCCCGAGTAGGTCTGACCCCGGTGGACACAACAGAAAAACAAATGAAAGAAGCCATAGAAGCGGGTGTACTGAAAACCCTGACCAATGACCGCATTATGCGCGAGCTGTTCCTCAACTTCAGTGACGGCCACTGCGAGGAGGCTGTTCGCTTGATGCTCGACCTAGGTCTCCTGATCACAACAGAGGACAACACCGCACCAACCTCTGAGGCCCTGATCCAGGCCATAGCCTTTGCCCGGGTCGTCGAGCACGCCCCCGGTCTCTGCGGTGACGACAAGGCGAGTCACCTGTTCGGTTATTTTTCCCAAACCTCCCCGGACTTCGCCGAGCGCTTCCGTCAGTGCTCGCTGCCCCGCAAACTCAAAAATGCGGCCCGCGCACTTAACACCACGTCCCCAGACGCCCTGGCCCAGCAGCTGAACCTCCACGAGGTCCCGCCACTTAATACCCAACTCGCTTCGCCCCCCAAAAACCAATCAGATTCTGATGATCACCCAGCCCAATCCGAATCCCTACCAATCACCTCCGCTTACTCCGTCAAGCTGGACGCCTTCGAAGGCCCCATGGACCTCCTGCTCCACCTGATCCAGGACAACGAAATCGATATCTACGATATCCCTGTGGCCACCCTCTGCACCCAGTACCTCGACTACCTGATCCATATGGAAACGGCACGCGTCGACATTGCCGGCGAATTCCTGGTCATGGCCGCCACGCTCCTTGAGATCAAGTCCATGATGCTGCTGCCGGACCGTGAAGCGGGCATTTTCGAAGCCTGGGATGTGGCCGAGGACCCGCGTACGGAGCTCGTCACCAAACTCGTCGAGTACAAGCGCTACAAGGAAGCCGCAAGGCTCCTCAGTGGCCTCGAGCTGCAGGACGGCGCTTATTTCACTCGTGAGGCCTCAGATCTCTCTGAAATCCTCCCTCAGAATCCGGAAACCCTCAACGAGCCTACCGAGATTGATCTTCTCACAGAAGCCCTAAAACGGGTGCTCACCAAACTGGATCGCACCGATACCCACAGAGAGCATTTTTTCTCCACCCTGAACCGTGAGCCCTACGCTGTGGAGGACGCCATCAAGGCGCTGACGGCCCGCCTCAAGGAAGTGAACGACATTTCCTTTGAAGCCCTGTTCGAGGGCGGCGCAACCCGCAACGTCGTTGTAACCACGTTTCTGGCCCTTCTTGAGCTTTTGAAGCTGAAGCGCGTTCGTGTGGTTCAGGACGAGATGTTCAGCGGCATCCTGATTCGGCGCAGGGAACCATCGGAAACTGAAGAGGAATTGATTCAGGAGTCCCTGCTGGAGCACTGGTATGAGACGTCTCAGTCCCAAGACACCAATGCCGCTGCCGATGGTTCCCAGGTCCAAAACCCTCAAAGCCGCGGCAATAACCACAACGAAAACCATAACGAAGACCACTACGATGAAGAAGGGGAGACCGACTGATGGAAGAACGTTCCTACCGAAGCGCCATAGAATCCATTCTGTTTGTCAGCGGCGAGCCCGTGGCAATCGACCGCCTGGCGGCAGCCCTGGACCTGCCCATGAGCTGGACCGTGGAACTGCTGGA
This sequence comes from Acidaminobacter sp., assembly GCA_009881125.1. Next base: position 47,488 of record WXFH01000017.1, read on the forward strand.
AACCCTGCGCAAGGAATACGAGTCCGGGGAGCGGGGGATGCGCCTGCTGTTCATCCGCGACGCCGTTCAGATGGCCAGCGCACCGGAAAATGCAGACTTTATCGAGCGCGTCATGAAGACCACTAAATCCAGAGGCTTGTCCCCGGCGACGCTGGAGACACTCGCCATTATCGCCTACAAACAGCCTGTGACCCGGTCGGAGATCGATTACACCCGGGGCGTCAAGTCGGACAAGCCCCTGCAGATTTTGATCGAGCGCGGGCTTATTGAAGAAAAGGGCAGGCTGGAGAAGATTGGCCGACCGATGCTTTACGGCACGACGGACGAGTTTCTCAGAACTTTTGGTCTGAGGTCCCTGGAAGAGCTTCCGGATCTCACGACCTTTGACGGCGCCGAGCGTCTGATCAACCTGCTTGAGGCCCGTGAAGCGGATGAAACGGATGTGACAGATGAAGCGGTGGCAGAATCGACTGCAGCTGAACCGAGCGCTTTGTCCGAAGAGGATGACGTTACCATCCCCTACGAAAGGGACGAAACACTATGACCACTGCAACCGATTCGAAGACAATGATGCGGCTTCAGAAATATATGGCCCACTGCGGCGTCGCCTCCCGCAGAAGTGCGGAGGGGATGATCCTCGACGGCAGGGTCAAGGTCAACGGTGAGGTTGTCCGCGAGCTTGGCACCTCCATTTCACCCGAGAGTGACCGGGTTGAAGTCGACGGCACCCTGATCCAGACAGCCGCCGATCACGTCTACATGATGCTCAACAAGCCCACGGGCTACATCACCTCCGTCAAGGACAACTTTGGCCGGCCCACCGCACTGGATCTGGTCCGGATTGACCGCCGGGTTTATCCCGTTGGCCGACTGGACTATGACTCCGAAGGCCTGATCCTCTTAACCGATGACGGCGCCCTAACCCACCTCCTGACCCACCCGAGCCATGAATTCGAAAAGCGCTACTACGTTGAGACTGATCGCTTACTGACGGATACCGAGCTTGCAAAGCTGCGTGACGGCGTTGATATTGGCGACTACGTCACTCAGCCGGCTTTCGTCGAAAGACAGAAGGGCAAAGGGCTGATTGTGGGGATCCGCGAAGGAAAGAACCGTCAGATCCGCAGAATGGTCGAAGCGCTCAGTGCCAATGTCAAACGCCTTCGCCGCCTGTCCATAGGTCCGCTGGAACTCGGAGATTTAAAGTCCGGAGCCTGGCGCCACCTGACCCCGGAAGAAGTAGCAGCGTTGAAAGCTCTTCAATAACGACATTTATTGAGAAACATTCTCGCAAGCTCTGGCACCGAAACGATTTCGGTGTCAGACACTCACTTCAACTCAGTGTCAGACACTCACTTCAACTCAGTGTCAGACACTCACTTCAACTCAGTGTCAGACACTCACTTCAACTCAGTGTCAGACACTCACTTCAAACTGGCGCCTGTCACCTACCATCAAAACCGTTCGAAAATTTCAAAACACAAAGGAGCCTGACTATCATGATGCTTTTAAAAACCGCTGAAAAAGAAGATTTCGCAGATCTTCAGAAATTCATAGAGGAAGAGGGGATCACCGTCCCTGCGAATTTCCCTCAAAACCTCGAAGTTGTCGTCGCACGGGAAAAGGAAAAGGTCCTCGGCTTTGTCACCGCGGAGCTCGTCATTCTGGATCCCACCATCCGCCACCTCTATATGACGCCTGCCCTCAGAAACAAAAAGTTTGCCGATGGTCTCCTGAGAGCCATTATGTTCTACATGCTCAACCGCGGCTTCGGCTGGGTTTATGCTGACAACAATACCGAAATCTCGGGCTACCTGACCCGCTTTGGCTTTGAAGCAGATCCGGAGGTTAAGGACCGCCTCGCCCTCGAAATCGACCCGTTCTTCGACAGAGGCTGCCAAGGCTGCAACAGCGCTAAAAAAGCCCCTGTCCAGCTATAACAACATAAACAGAAACAGTCACATCTCGAAAGGCAGTGATCCCTCTATGAACATCTTCATCAGCAACGACGACGGCATCCAGGCCGCGGGTTTGAAAGCCCTCGCCGAAGCCCTCATACCCCATCACCAAGTCTATATCGCTGCGCCGGAGTATCAGCAGAGCGCCAAAAGTCACGCGCTGACCATGCACGACATCGTCCATGCCCGCCGGACCCACCTCTATCCGGGAAGCGCAGCAGAGTGGGCCATCAACGGCACCCCGGCGGACTGCGTCAAAATTGGCCTCGCCAAATTTGAAGAGATCAAGTTCGACCTGGTCCTCTCCGGCATCAACAACGGCCCTAACCTGGGCATCGACGTCATTTATTCCGGCACGGTCGCTGCCGCGCTGGAAGGCAGCTTCCACGGCATCCCGAGTTTCGCCATTTCCCATTATTCCGGCGCAGAATCCGGTTTTCGTAAAGCCGCCGAATTTATCCGCGACAACCTCGAAACCTTGCTGTCCGCCTTCAAATGGGACTATAACGCCGTCAACATCAACTTCCCGCCGGCAGATGATTACGAAGGCATTTCCTACTGCAAGCTCGGTAAAATGGTCTACGAAAATTCCGTCCAGCGCCGCACCAGCCCCCGAGGCGGGGAGTACTACTGGATCGCCGGCGACCTCCTGATCCCGCCGGATCAGATCGACACGGACGTCTACGCCATTTCCCGGAACCGGGTGAGCCTCACGCCTATCCGCTTCAATTTCAACGACTTCCACGAGCCGTTGATAGACAGCGATCAATTTAAACTGGATTAGGCTAAATAATGAATAAAAACGCGTTCAATTGTTTGTTAATGAATAGACAAACTGACGCGTTTTTTTCCTTTTTGGGGCCGATGGTTTCCCGCCACCACCAAACCACAGTGAGCATCCCGCCCGAACCCAGATTGGAGAAGGGGATAGAAGATGTGACCATCGGCAGAATCTCTTTTTGTATACCAAAATACACACGCACAATTATACTTTATGCACGTCAACTTGCGATTTTGTGAAAGATTTCATAATAAGATGAAATCTATCTTGCAAAATTGTGACTATGTGTTATCATTGAAATGTAGTTATTCTTAAGGAGGTCGTTGACTTGAGCAAGAGTAAAGAGCAACTGGAAATCAAGATCAACAAAAATTGGTGTAAAGGTTGCGGCATCTGTATCGCGTTCTGCCCTAAAAAAGTCCTCGGATTCGACGATAATGGCAAAGTGAACATGAATGATCGTGAGAACTGCATCAAGTGCGGTCAGTGTGAACTGCGCTGCCCGGATTTCGCCATTTTTTTGGGAGGTATAGACAATGAGTAAACGCATCGTCAAACTCATGCAGGGCAATGAAGCTTGCGTCGCTGGCGCACTCGCTGCCGGCATGAAGTTCTTCGCCGGCTATCCAATCACACCGTCCACAGAAATTGCTGAGGGCTCAGCGGAAAAGCTCCCTGAAGTCGGCGGTAAATTCATCCAAATGGAAGATGAGATTGCAGGTATTGCTGCAGCGATCGGCGGAAGCATCGCCGGCTTCAAATCCATGACGGCTACAAGTGGTCCCGGTTTCTCACTGAAGCAGGAAAACATTGGCTACGCGGCGCTTGCTGAGATTCCGCTCGTCATCGTCAACGTCATGCGCGGCGGCCCGTCTACAGGTCTTCCTACGTCACCTGGTCAGGGCGACGTCATGCAGGCTATGTGGGGTACTCACGGCGACCATCCGGTCATCGCCATTTCACCGCAGTCCGTCACTGAAATGTACTACGAAACAGTTCGCGCCTTTAATCTTGCTGAAAAATATAGAACACCTGTCATCCTCATGCCGGACGAAGTCGTCGGTCACATGCGCGAGCGCATCGAGATCCCGAACGCGGACGAGCTTGAGATCTTTGACCGCTTAAAGCCGGTTGAAGGTGAAGATTACATTCCTTACGGCGTTCGCGAAGGCGACCTCGTGCCTCGTATGGCTGGCTTCGGTGAAGGCTACCGTTACCACATCACCGGCCTCTTCCACGACGACATGGGCTTCCCAACGAACAGCACCGTCAAGGCTGGCGTTAAAATCAACCGCCTCATGGCTAAAATCACGGACAACCTCGAGGACCTGATCTCTTATGACGAGTACCTCATGGACGACGCTGAAATCATGATCGTGGCTTACGGTTCTACAGCGAGAACTGCAAAAAATGCCATCAACAAGCTTCGCGCTGAAGGCATCAAAGTCGGCATGCTGCGACCTATCACCATCTGGCCGTATCCGGTAGAGGCGACCCTCGCCCGCGCCAAGCAAGTCAATAAAGTTCTCGTCGTTGAGCACAACCTTGGCCAGCTGATGCTGGAAGTCGAGCGCGTCGTCAAATCGGAAGCTGAGCTTCACTTCCTCGGACGTGCTGATGGCGATGTCTTTGTACCTGCAGATATCGTGAAAAAAGTCAAGGAGGTTTTATAAGTGAAGAACAGCGAACTTGTCAGCAAGTATATGCGCGACTCGCGCCTTCCACATATCTGGTGCCCGGGCTGCGGCCACGGCATCATCATGCACTCCATCATCCGTGCCATTGAAAACCTCGGTCTTGACAAAGACAAGGTCACAATTGTATCGGGTATTGGCTGCTCTTCCAGAGCCCCTGGCTACATGGACTTCAACACGCTTCACACGACCCATGGCCGTGCGCTCGCGTTTGCTACAGGCATCAAGCTTGCGAAGCCTGACATGAAAGTCATCGTCATCTCCGGTGACGGCGACGCGTCTGCTATAGGCGGCAACCACTTGATCCATGCTGCCAGAAGAAACATCGGCATCACGACGATCGTCTTTAACAACAACATCTACGGCATGACCGGCGGTCAGTACTCACCAACGACGCCGCATGGCGATTTTGGCACCACCGCGCCTTACGGCAACATCGACCGTCCGTTTGACATCGCGAACCTCGCTGCTGCTGCCGGCGCAACTTACGCTGCCAGAACTACAGCGTTCCACGCGACTCAAATGACGAACTACATCCAGAAAGCGATTGCACACGAAGGGTTCTCCCTCGTTGAAGCGATTTCCGTCTGCCCGACTTACTACGGCCGTAAGAACAAAAAAGGCTCTGCTGTCGCTATGATGAACTTCCTCAAAGAGTCCTTCGTCGACGTCAAAGCCGCTGAGCGTATGACGCCGGAACAGCTCCAGGGCAAGTTCCTGATGGGCGAGTTCAAGCACAACACGCAGCTGCCTGAATACTCGGCTGAGTACCAAAAAATCGTAGACCGCTTGAGGAAGGAGTAATTGTCATGGGAAACCAATTTGAACTCAGACTCTCCGGATCCGGCGGACAAGGCCTGATCCTGGCAGGAATCATTCTGGCGGAGGCGGCCATCAACTCCGGCCTCAATGCCATTCAGACACAAAGCTACGGCCCTGAAGCCCGCGGCGGCGCTTCCAAGGCTGAAGTCATCATCAGCGACGCTGAGATCGACTTCCCTAAGGTTCAGGATCTCAACTTGTTCCTGGCCCTTACACAAGACGCTTGCGACAAGTATATCAAAGGCATCAATCCAAATGGTATTGTCGTCGTTGACGACTCCATCACGCTTCCTGCGGATCTGAAGGCTGGCAAGATTTACAGCCTTCCAATCATCAGCACGGCGACAGACAAGCTCGGCAAAGGCATTGTTGCTAATATTGTCGCCATCGGCGTACTCACTGAACTGATTGACGTTCTGACCAGAGAGCAAGTTGAAGGCGCAGTCCTCGCCCGCGTTCCAAAGGGCACCATTGACCTCAACCGCTCAGCCCTCATTGAAGGCTATGCATTGGTCAACAATTAATTATCCCAGGAAGGGCGGTCTTGGCCATGGCCGATCATAATGATTTACTCAATCGCATAGAGAAAAATTATATTAAACTGAGTAAAGGTCAAAAGCGGATTGCTGACTTTATCCTCCAGAACTACGACAAAGTGGCGTTTATGACAGCTTCCACCCTGGGTGATTCCACGGGCGTGAGCGAATCCACGGTCGTACGCTTTGCCAACGCCCTGGGCTATGACGGGTATCCCAAGCTGCAGAAGGGTCTTCAGGAATCCATCAAGACCAAGCTGACCACAGTTCAGCGCTTTGAGCTTTCCAAGGATTTGGAGAAGGAATCCAGTTATACGAAAAAGGTCATGAACGCGGACATGGACAACATCCGGCGCACGCTGGACGGCGTGGATGAAGAGACCATGACCCAGATCGTCGAGGAGATTCACAACGCCCGGCGCGTTTATATCCTGGGCATGCGCAGTTCCTCCGTTCTGGCCAATTACCTCGGCTTTTACCTCAACTTCATCCTGAAGGATGTGGTCGTGGTCACTGCCGGCGCGCTGGATGTCTTTGACCACCTCGTCAATATCACCAAAGACGACCTGCTCATCACCATTTCCTTCCCGCGCTACGCGAAGCGGACCTTTGAGATCGTTGAGTTTGCGACGACTCAGGGAGCGACTATCATAGGCATCACAGACAGCCCTATGGCGCCCCTTGTGCCTATGGTCAAGCACTCACTCTTCGCCCGCTACGGCATGAACACCTTTATCGACTCCCTGGTCGCGCCTATGAGCCTCATCAACGCGCTGATCCAGATGGTTTCGATCAAGGAAATGGAACGTGTGGAAGAAAACTTCGAGAAGCTCGAGAATATCTGGAACGAATATAAGATCTACAACCCTAAGTGATTCTGTGACCGCCTGTTCAGGCCGGTGCGCATGTCATCCAAGAAATGCAGGGGGGAGGCCAGCCAAAGACGCGGCCTCCTTTTTGTGTTGGTTCAAGAAGCTTTTTGTGAAAATTTTTCGGTTCCCCTGGCGGTTTAGGCAATTTACGCGCTTTAGTCAGTATAGGTGGTTTAATTCAGACACGCGCTGATGGGTTCCTTGCAAACTATGGACCGCCGGCCTTGCGACGCTTTTTATATTGTATTATAATGAGATGATAAGCATTTTCAACGAAGGAGTTTTGCCATATGGAATCAGATTCGACTAGTAAAATCCAGATTGCGCTGGACGGGCCCGCCGGCTCGGGCAAGAGCACTGTTGCCCGCAGGGTGGCCAAAGCGCTGGGCTGTGACTATATAGACACCGGCGCCATGTACCGGGCCATTGCCCTGAAGTTCATTGAAACCGGCCTCTTTCAAAAGCTGGATGGATATGCCGATGGTCGCGAAAACACACCCCCAAGCACCCCCGAACTGACCCCTGAACTCGACCTCGAAATTGATCACCTTCTGGATACCACCGGCCTGGAGCTCTACACTGAACAGGTCATTCTGGACGGAAGGGACGTCTCAGAGGCCATCCGGACTCAGGAAGTCACCCGCCGGGTCTCTCAGGTAGCTGCCATGTCGGCAGTGCGCAGGCACCTGGTCAAAATGCAGCGCGCCCAGGCAGAGGGCCGAAGCGTCGTCATGGACGGCCGCGATATTGGCACCGTGGTGCTCCCTGAAACGCGCTACAAATTCTTCCTGACAGCCTCCCTTGAAGAGCGGGCACGCAGGCGGTTCCTGGAGTTTGAAGCCCGGGGCTTTTCCGCAGACTTCGACACGATCCTTAAAGACATTGCCCACCGGGATCAGGTGGACAGCAGCCGCGAGGATTCTCCGCTGGTCATGGCGGAGGACGCGTTTCGCATTGATACCACGGGAAAGAGTATTGACCAGGTCGTGGCAGCTATCTGCGACGCTGTAGAAAAGTTGCGAAGAGGGGAGGCGCCTCCGTGCTGAAGGTATTTATCAAATTCATTTTCAATGTGCTTTACCGGGTGATCTACCGGGTAGAGGTCGTTGGACGCGAAAACTGGGACCCCGCTCAGCCCAAAGTCGTCTGTCCCAATCATATCGATTACAAAGATCCGCTGGTGTTTGGCACCTTTATCCCGGACTACATCCGCTTCATGGCTAAAAAAGAGCTGTTCAGCAACCGGCTTTTCGATTGGTTCTTCAGGGGCTGCGGCGGGTTCCCCGTGGACCGGACCGGCAACGATATTGGCGCGGTCAAGGCGGCGCTGCGGTTTCTCAAAGGTGGGGAAAGCGTGCTGATTTTTGCGGAAGGAACGCGTAATCCGGGTCTGACCCCGCTGCCGCCCAAAGCGGGTGTGGGCATGATTGCACACAAGGCTGGGGTACCCATTCAGCCGGTGACCATAGATTCAACCTATAAATTTTTCTCAAAAGTGCGGATCATTATCCATCCCTTGGTAACCCTTCAGTTTGAGGGCAAACCCACCGGTCCGGATTATGAAAATGCGGTGTTTGAGATTCTAAAAAATGTCTATGCTCACATTGAGCTTTACAAGGGGAGGGCATAGGTCCATGAATATCAGAATAGCCTCTGCCTCCGGATTTTGCTTTGGCGTCAAGCGTGCACTGGAGCTGACTTTGGATGCCAGGAAGGCTCCTGCAGGCGCGGTCACCTATGGCGAGCTGATTCACAACCGGGATGTGGTTCGAAAGCTGGAACAAGAAGGCGTCAGCGTCATTGAGGATCTGAAGGAGGTTCAGGGTACCGGCAAAACCGTGGTCATCCGTTCCCACGGTGTCCCCAAGTCCTTTCACGATGAGGCGGCTTCCCTTGGAATTCCATTGGTGGATGGCACGTGTCCTTTCGTAAAAAAAATCCACAGACTCGTGGACGGCTTCAGTCAGGATGGTTCAGCAGTAATGATTGTAGGCACTGCCACGCATCCGGAGGTTGTCGGCATTGCCGGCTGGTGTCATGGTCCGGTGTTTGTGGTGGATTCTCTGGAGGCGCTTGTGGCTTGGGAGAGCCAGAACATATCTGCCGATGGTCACTTCTCCCACCCCCTCATGCTGGTGGCACAGACAACCATACGCCTGTCTCTGTGGGACTCGGTTTACGCACACCTATCTGAGCGCGCCATGCATCTTGTCGCACACAACACGATCTGCAAAGCCACCTCCGAACGACAGGCGAGCGCAGAGACCCTTTCTTCCGAAGTCGACTGCATGCTGGTGGTAGGGGGTCCCCATTCGTCAAATACAAAGAAACTCTACGAAATTTGTAAAAAAAATTGTGAAAATACCTATTTTATTGAATCTGCGGCAGATTTACAGATGATAAATTTGTTGAACTGTGATAATATAGGAATAACGGCTGGAGCATCCACACCGGATTGGGTGATGGATGACATCTTGAATCAGTTAAAAAAAATTTCAAATAGTTGAAGGCGAGGTAACCTACATGGAAAACAACTCAATGGAACAATTCATGGATCAGATTGACGAGTCTTTACGCGCTCCGCGCAGCGGATCGATCGTAAAAGGCAAAGTTGTCCAGGTCAAAAGTGACGAGATCATCGTCAACATTGGATATAAAGCGGATGGCGTCATTCCTCTCGAAGAGATCTCAAGCGCAGCAACACCAGCTGATCTCAGCGTTTTCGAAGAGAATCAGGAAATCGAAGTTTATGTCATCAAAAATGACAATGGCGACGGCAACGTCCTCTTGTCCCTCAAGCGCGTCAGCATGTACGCAGACTGGGGTCTTCTCGAGGAAGCTTATGCTGCTGAGCAGGAGATTGAAGTCAAAGTCACTGAAACCGTCAAAGGCGGCGTCGTCGCTTACTATCAGGAAGCGCGCGGCTTTATCCCTGCATCCCAGATTTCTACCCGTTATGTCAACGATCTCAAGGAATACGTTGGCAAGACAATGATGGTCAAAATCATCGAGTTCAACCGCGAAAAGCGCCGCGCTGTCTTCTCACGAAAGACTGTTCTTCAAAAAGAGAACGCTGCGAAGAAGGAAGCGGTTTGGGAAAAAGTCTTTGAAGGCGCTGTCGTTCAAGGCGAAGTCAAGCGCATCACAAGCTTTGGCGTCTTTATCGACCTCGGCGGCATCGACGGCATGGCACACATTTCAGAACTCACTTGGGGCCGCATCAACAAGCCGCAGGAAGTTGTCAAAATTGGTGATGTCGTAGAAGTCAAAGTTATTTCTATCGATAAAGAAACTGAGAAGATTTCCCTCAGCATTAAGCAGCTCAAAGGCGACCCTTGGACGACGTTCATGGATCACTACACAATCGGCGGCATCTTCGAGTCCAAAGTCGTCAATCTGACTGACTTTGGTGCATTCGTCGAGCTCGAGCCGGGTGTTGAAGGCCTTGTCCACGTTTCTCAAATCGCGCGCAAGCGTGTAGAGAAGCCTTCTGACGAGCTTAAAGTCGGCGAGAAGCGTCTCGTCAAGCTCCTGGATGTGGATCTCGAAAACCGCAGAATCAAGCTTTCCATGAAGGAAGCTGAAGAAGAAGCGGCTGAGGAAGCGGAAGAAGCAGAAGTTGTCGAGACTATCGAAGCAACTGTTGACGGCGCGTTCTCTGATGATGTTGAGGCTTCTGAGGAAGAGTAATTAAGCGAGTTTGGAGATTATAATGAAGGGGTTGCTGCAACGCAGCCCCTCAAAAATAGACAGATGGAAATCACATTGATGACCATCTGTCTATTTTAATGCAAAAAACAAATCAGAACCGGCGCGAAAAAGACGCCGGTTCCTGTTTTTTTCTCACCTTTAAAGTTTGACTCTGCCTTCAGCTATGCGCCGCTGCAGCTCACGATGCACGTCGTTGACTTTGTCGCGATCAAGAGAATAGGGTTTGAATGCCCAATACGCGAACACAAAGAAGAGAATGCCGCCAAGGGCCAGCACCAGCCCGAGCACCAAGCCTGTATTCGGCGACTGGGCGCCCAGCTCTGCATTGAATCCGGATAATTCGAGTACAAAACCGAGCAGAAAAATAGCTACGGATTGCGACAATTTATAGGAAAGGGTCATGCAGCCAAAGAAGACGCCTTCCTGACGCATTCCCACTTCCAGGGCGTTGACGTCCACCGTGTCAGCAATCATAGACTGGGGCAGGGTATAGAGACCGCCGGTGCCAAAACCAGCCAATAAGCTAAATGGAATTAAGTGATAAAATTGAAAGTCAAAATAATTTCTGAAAATGACCATAAGCATAAAATATAAGCAGCCAACTATTGAAATCTGAAGACCCAGCTTGATCAATTCACGTTTTTCCATTTTGTCTGACAGCATTGCCCATACAGGCTGACTCAAGATGCTGATCAGGATCTGGGCGCCTATAATCATAGCTATTCCTGAGCTGTTGAGTGAAAAGGTGTAGGTGAAGACATGGAGGCCTATGGTATTGATTAAGGCACTGGAGAGGTTGGTGAACAGATAGCCTATGACAACGGCAGTGTAGTCTTTGTTGGTGAAAGCGTGTCGGATCGATTTTACAAAGTGCTTTATGCCAACCTGTCCTTCAGAGAGAATCCGTCCATTCAAATAGGGGATCATGCGCTTTGTTGTCAGGATAACACCTGCCATGGAAATCAACATGAGGATCGAGGTTGCCGTACCCATAGCCTGGTAGCCTGCCGGGTTCAGCTGTCCTACCGGGTATTCAGCGGTGGGCTTGAAAAAGAGGACCAAACCAAGTGCTGCTGTGAAGAAGATTCCCATCAGAAAAAAGGCTGTCTTCACTGCTTGAATCTTCGTGCGCTCCTCGTAGCCTTCTGTCAGTTCGGCGGAAAGGGCAGTGTAAGGGGTGATATAAATGGTCAGAAAGGTCTTAAGTACGAGGATCCAGGTAGCCATGGAAATAAGTTTGACCGTTAGGCTCATCTCCGGCTGGATGTACCATAAGAGCGCGTTGCTGAGGGCAATGCCAATACCGCCAATCCAAAGGTAAAGGTGTCTCCGGCCAAAGCGCTTTGAGCGTGTCTGATCAGATAAATAACCCATGATTGGATCCGAAACGGCATCCCAGATCACGCCTATACTCACAATCATCCCAACCCAGGCGCCGTTCATGCCGAGAACTGCTGTGGCATAAAACATCAAAAAAGTAGAAACGGCCTGGGAGATTACCCCATAGCCAAAATTTCCAAATCCATAACCCCATAATGTGTTTTGCTTCAGAGTCGATTGCATATGGACGGGATCCCTCACCTAAATAAGATTTTTTGCATCATCTGTTTTGAATGACTCAGTAATAGTATTATACACCTAAAAGGAGAAAAAGCGTCATGGTGTTCACACATTGTTTACATATAAAATCTTTCACTATTTCTTCTGACTTGAAAAGCGTTCAGGTTGGTGCCATCTAAAATTTCTGATATAATAAAGGGATGAAATTTTATCGCTTCAAATAGCTGATTTTAAGTTTTTATGAGGAGGAAACACATTGAAACGCACTGAAAGGCCGCCACTTTCTGCGTCTGCTTACGCAGACCAGTCCTATTATATTCAAATACAACGAAATCTGAATGCGCAGTTCGAGGTCGACCACGACCGGAAGCGGCGGTTCATGATCATGACCTATGGCTGTCAGATGAATGAGCACGACTCTGAAAAATTGACGGGCATGCTCGGAGAAATGGGTTATGTGGAAGCACTGAAGAAGGAAGATGCTGATCTCATAATTTTCAACACCTGCTGTGTCAGAGAAAACGCTGAGCTCAGAGTCTATGGCAATCTTGGCGCGCTGAAACCGCTTAAAAAAAAGAATCCGGATCTGCGTATTGTTGTCTGCGGCTGCATGATGCAGCAGCCTCACGTGGTTGAGGAAATCAAGGCTAAGTATGCCCATGTATCCCTGGTTTTTGGGACGCACAATCTTCATCAGTTCCCGCATCTGCTGTCACAGACCTATACGTCCTCACATCTGCTGGTGGATGTTTGGGATTCGGAGGGCGAAGTCATAGAAGGCCTTCCGGTGACGCGCAAAGTGGGCATCAAGGCGTATGTCAACATCATGTACGGCTGCAATAACTTCTGCACCTATTGTATTGTGCCTCATACACGGGGTCGGGAACGGAGCAGGACGCCGGAGTCCATAGTCAGGGAAATCGAGGGACTGGTTCGGGACGGCGCCAAAGAAGTGACGCTGCTCGGGCAAAATGTCAATTCTTATGGGCGGGGGCTGGAACCATCGGCAGAAAGCACTGGAGAAGGCTTTGAGGCTGTAAAAGACTTCCCGTCACTCCTGGAGCGCGTCAGCAAAATTGAAGGACTAAAACGGATCCGGTTTATGACCAGCCATCCTAAGGACATTTCAGACGAGCTGATCGAAGTCATGGCTCGCTGTGAAAACATCTGCGAGTACCTGCACCTGCCGGTTCAGTCTGGGAGCGACCGGGTGCTGAAGGCCATGAACCGGCACTACACCAAAGGGCAGTATCTGGACATTCTGGAGCGGGCGCGAAAGCGCATCCCTGGACTTGCGGTAACGACGGACATTATTGTCGGTTTTCCCGGGGAGACGGAGGAGGACCACGAAGAGACCATGTCACTGATCGAGCAGGCCCGCTATGATTCGGCGTTTACGTTTATGTATTCCATCCGGACGGGCACGCCGGCTGCGGAGCGTGAGGACCAGGTGCCGGAGGACGTGAAGCACGCGCGGTTTGACCGGATGCTGAAGCGGATGAACGAAATTGTGATCGAGAAGAACAAAGTCCACGTGGGTGAGACATACGAGGTTCTGGTTGAGCAGCAGGGCAAGGATGGGGAAGGCACGCTGATTGGCCGCACCCGCCATAATCATCTGGTGGCGTTTGAGGGACCCCTGGACTTAGTCGGGGCCTTTGCCATGGTCAAGATCACGAAGTCTAAAAATTTCTCCCTGGTTGGGGATATAGTGGAAGTGCTGGCTTAGGTTGAGGGGGTTCTGAAGTGGACTACGACAAGTTGACGCCCATGATGCGGCAGTATTTTGAGATTAAGAACAGCTATCAGGACTATATCCTGTTTTATAGGCTCGGCGACTTTTATGAGATGTTTTTTGATGACGCTGTCACCGCTTCCAGGGAGCTGGAATTGACGCTGACCGGCCGCAACTGCGGTCTGGAGGAACGGGCGCCGCTATGCGGCGTCCCTTATCATGCGGCGGATGTGTACCTCTCAAGACTGGTGGAAAAGGGCTACAAAGTTGCCATCTGCGAGCAGGTGGAGGATCCGGCCCTCGCCAAGGGGCTGGTCAAGCGTGAAGTGGTGCGGATCCTGACGCCGGGTACGGTCATTGATCCGGCCTTTTTGGATGAGAGGGAAAATAACTACGTCCTGGCGCTGAATGAGAGGAATGCCTGGTCTGTGGCCTACGCGGATATTACGACGGGCGAGCTGAAGACAACCCTTTTTGATCCCGAAAAAGGCGTTGACCGGGTGCTGGAAGAAATTCTCAAAGTTAAGCCAAGTGAGATTATTGTGAGTAAAGGGTTTGACGGTTTACATAATAATATTATGTCAACCTTGACGGCCGAAGGCTACACTATGACCACAGTACCGGATGCTTATTTCGACCCTAATCAAGCTGCACCATTGATTCGTCGGGTTTATAGTGTTTTGTCCCTGGAAGGGCTGGGCCTCGTTCCTGACAGTGCTCAGCTGGGCGCTGTGGGCGGCTTGCTGGCTTATATTGAAGAAACCCAAAAGGTGGATCTCCGGCATTTTGAGCAGATCCTGGTCTATCAGACCGGTCAGTTCATGATGCTGGACAAGTTTGCCTGGCGCAACCTGGAGATTGTAGAGACCCTTAGGGATAAGCGCAAGCGCGGTTCACTCCTTTGGGTTCTGGACCATACGGCCACCAGCATGGGCGGCCGCAGGCTACGCCAATGGCTCGAACGGCCACTGCTGGATACAGAGGCTATTGAGCAGCGCCTGGAAACCGTTGACCTCTTCGTCAACGATCTGATCCTCCGGAGTGAGGTCCGGGAGCTCCTCAAGTCCGTTTACGACCTGGAACGACTTTCTTCGAAGCTGGTCTTCGGGACTGTCAATGCCAGGGACCTTCTGGCGCTGAAATCCTCCCTGGCTATTCTGCCGGACCTCAAGGCCATCCTCAGCGACGCGGACGCGACTCTGCTCAATCAACTCAGGGGCGAGATTGATCCTCTTGAAGACGTTTATGATTTAATAGACCGTTCCATCGCGGACGAGCCGCCCATCTCTGTCAAAGAGGGGGGCTTGATCCGCTCTGATTACAACGCCGACCTGGCTGAACTGAGGGATATTGTCCAAAACGGGAAGCAGTGGATCCTGGATCTGGAGACCCGCGAACGTCAGCGTACCGGCATAAAATCCCTTAAAGTGGGCTTCAATAAAGTCTTTGGCTATTATCTGGATATCACCCGCACCAACAGTCACCTGGCCCCGGAGGATTACCAGCGCAAGCAGACCTTGGCCAATTCCGAGCGCTATATTACCCCGGAACTGAAGTCCCTGGAGGAAAAGGTTTTGGGTGCCGAGGAGCGCATCACCGGCCTCGAATATGAGCTGTTCAGCGAGATTCGTACTTTAGTGCTGGCCGAAGTCTCACGGCTGAAACGAACTGCAGATGCAGTGGCTTCCATTGATGTCCTCACGGGTCTGGCGGAGCTGGCCTATGTGCAGAATTACTGCCGCCCCCTCACTGGAGAGCCCGGTGCTTTAACCATTGAAGGCGGACGACATCCGGTGATCGAAAAGATGTTCCCCAAGGTGCCGTTCATCCCCAATGATGCGTCCCTGGACCAGGATGAGCAGCAATTTCACATCATCACCGGCCCCAACATGGCCGGTAAGTCGACCTATCTGCGGCAGGTAGCGCTGATTACGCTGCTGTATCAGATTGGCTCCTTCGTCCCAGCCCACCGGGCATCACTGTTCCCGGTAGACCGGATCTTTACCCGCGTAGGCGCCTCTGATGACCTCTCACAGGGCCAATCCACCTTTATGGTGGAGATGATCGAGCTGTCCCACATCCTGCGCCACGCGACGTCACAGTCGCTCATTCTGCTGGATGAAATAGGCCGGGGCACCAGCACTTATGACGGCCTCAGTATTGCCTGGGCCGTGGTAGAGCACCTGTCACGACGCAGCGGCATCCGCGCAAAGACTATGTTTGCGACCCATTATCACGAGCTGACGGAGCTGGAAGGGAAGTTCAGCGGTGTCAAGAACTTCTGCATTGCCGTTCGGGAGCAGGGAGAGGATATTGTGTTCCTTCGCAAAATCGTCCGCGGCGGCGCCAATCAGAGCTTCGGCATTCAGGTGGCTCGGCTGGCGGGCCTGCCGGAGGCTGTGGTGACGCGGGCAAGACAGATTCTGAAAAAGCTTGAGGAAAATGATATCAATAATAATATTCAGCAGCTAAATGACCTCGACCCGGTTATGCCTTCTGAGCCAACGCCTGTGATGCAGCAGCTGAGCTTTCTGACGTCCGGCCAGGCCGAAAACCTTGTGTCAGAGATGGCAACCCTGGACGTGCTGAAAATGACACCCCTTGAGGCTATGGGCGCGCTGGACCGCCTGATCAATGAGGCGCGAAGAATTAACGGCAGCAGCGGAAAGGGGAGATGAGGATGACCCAACCAAACAAATCAATGAATGAAGAACAGCTCGCTGGACATGAAGGTGATGATGTCTTGACTTCATCCGTACCAGAACAGATTCATCCAGTGGTCACCGAAGCCCATACCCTCCCCGAGCCCAAACGGATCCAAAGACTGTCACCTCAAGTATCGGATAAAATCGCTGCCGGCGAGGTTGTCGAACGCCCTGCGGCGGTCATCAAAGAATTGGTTGAAAACGCGATTGATGCCGGGTCTACCCGTATTGTCGTCGAGGTCGAGCAGGGTGGGAAGAAGTACATTCGCGTCACAGACAACGGCTGCGGCATGAATCCGGAGGATGTGCCCCTGGCTTTTGAACGCCACGCTACCAGCAAAGTCGCCTCCATAGACGACCTGGTGTCCCTCAGGACTTTGGGTTTTAGAGGTGAAGCGCTGTCCAGCATTGCAGCTGTGTCGTATCTGGAGCTGACCACGCGGCGGCAAAAGGACGAGGAAGGCCTTCACATGACCCTGGCCGGCGGCCGGGAGACTGACCGCAGAGCAACCTCTGCGGCCCACGGTACGACCGTTGTCGTCAAAGATCTTTTCTTCAATACGCCGGCACGGCTGAAGTTTATGAAATCTGCGGCCTCAGAAGCCGCTTATATCAGTGACTTGATGACCAAGCTGGCCTTGTCCCATCCCGGGATTTCCTTTCAGTTCGTCCTCGATAAGAGGCTGGTCTTCAAGACGCCGGGAGATGATAAGGTTTTTTCAGCGGCTTACGCCACTTTAGAGCGTGGGCTGACACGTTCTTTATTCGAGTTCAGCTTTGAAAATGAGCTTGTCAAAGTGACAGGCTGGGCCTCCAAGATTGACTATACACGGGGCAACCGCAACTATCAGATGACCTTTGTCAACGGGCGCTACGTGAAGAGCCGCATGACGCTGGACGCGATTCAATATGCCTATCAGGGACTGCTTCCGGGAAGCCGGTTTCCGGCGGTGCTCCTTTACCTGGAAATCCAGCCTGATGCCTGTGATGTCAATATTCATCCCCAAAAGACGGAGATCAAGTTCGAGAGGGAAGATGCCCTTCGGAACTTTTTATCCGTTGAGTTGAAGCGGGCCCTTGAGCAGCGGCAGCAGGTTCCCGTTAAAAGTTTTGTGGCGAAACCGGCCTTCGAACCGGGACCATCGGCACCAGTACCTGCTCTGGATTCGTTCAACAGACCAAAAAGCCATACGGAATCACCATATAATGGCATAAATATAAGGCGAGATAGTTCAAGCTCTGGCACCGAATCCACTTTGGGGTCAGACACTAAACTCAATTCAGTGACAGGCACCAAAACAGAATCAGTGTCAGACACCAAAACGAATTTGGTGACAGGCACCCATACTGACTCGGTGACGGGCACCGACTTAGATCCGGAGACAGACCCAAGCGCCATCTCCGTGACTGGCACCAACTCCAAAAATGTGCCTGTCACACAAACCTCAAATGTCAGCCGGGAGTCGGGCAGCAGCTATGGCGGGCGTGATTTTACAAAGCACTCCGAACCCATCCGATTCGACTCGACGCTGCTCGAAAATCTCGTGATCCCGGAGACAAGATTTGCGGGACTTGAAGAAGCCGCAAGACCAACCGAAACGGCCCCCACTGAGACGCTTTATGACAGCGCGCGCTATGTTGGCCAGCTCTTCAAATCCTTCCTGATGTATGAAAAGGAAAATCATATCCTTTTGATAGATCAGCATGCCGCCCATGAAAAAATACTTTATGCCAGGATGAAACGCGACTATGAGCGTCGCGAAGTCGTGAGGCAGCTTTTAGTCGAACCCATTCTGATTGAATGCGACCAAGCGACAGCGCTGCTCCTGGGCGAGAGAAGTGAGACCCTTGAAAAAATTGGTTTCACCCTGGAACCTTTCGGCGAAACGGACTTCATCTTAAGAGAGGTCCCAATGCTGTTTGATGTCCCTGGTACCAAGCGGTTCTTTGAGCAGCTGAAGGACAAAGAAAGTGCCCACGAACTGCGCGCTGCCGCACAGAAACCCATTGAAGACCGGTTGATGAGCATGGCCTGTAAGGCCGCTGTCAAATCCAACGACGCCTTGACGCCCTTTGAAGCGGCCCAATTGATCAAAGAGCTCAGAACCCTTGAATCGCCTTATACCTGCCCACACGGACGGCCACTCGTGGTGCGAATGGAACGGCAGGAAATTGAGAAAAAATTCCTCAGAACTTGAGAACTTAACGTGAGCAGGTGAGATATGACTCTACAACTTTCAAAAACTTCTGCCCATTCAGCCGAACCAGCTCCCACGGCATCCCCCAGAGACGTGGTCATGCTCGCAGGCCCAACCGCAGTTGGCAAGACGAAGATCTCCATTGAGCTCTGTCACAGGCTTGACGGCGAAATTGTGTCTGCGGACTCCATGCAGATTTACCGTCACATGAACATAGGCAGCGCGAAGCCTTCTAAAGAAGAGCAGGAGGGCGTACCTCACCACATGATGGACGTGGCGGACCCCAATCTTCCATTTACAGCCGCTGATTATAAAGCGGCTGCGGAGCAGTGCCTGGAGGACATTCTATCCAGGGGCAGACTGCCCATTCTGGTTGGTGGCACCGGTCTCTACTTCGACGCTTTGCTGTTTGACCGGGATTTTTCCGGAGCCAGCGGGGACGCCGCCCTGCGCAAACGGCTTGAAGCCATAGCTACAGAGGAGGGCAAGGATGCCCTCCATGATAGGCTCAGAGCCCAGGATCCCGAAGCTGCGGATCGAATCCACCCCAATAATGTAAGGCGTGTGGTCCGCGCCCTGGAGCTGCTTGAGACCACAGGTGCCGCGACGCCGGCTTTCGACACCGCGCCCGTTCCGAATCCGCGTTTCAATTTTATTTTGCTCGGACTCACTGACCATAGGCAAGCGCTCTATGAGCGGATTGACCGGCGAGTCGACCTTATGTTTGAGGCGGGCCTCATCGACGAAATAATTTTTTTGAAAAACTTGGGTTTAAGTGATAAAAGTCAGTCCATGCAGGGTATAGGATACAAGGAAGTATTCCGATATCTAGACGGACTGGCAACACTTGAAGAGACCAAGGATTTGATCAAGCAAAGCTCCAGGCGCTACGCCAAGCGTCAGCTCACTTGGTTCAAGCGATATCCGACCCTTCAGTGGTTTGACACAGCCGGCCTGACGGATCTCGATTCGGTCATCGATCAGATAGAGAGAGCCATTCGTCAAAAATTGTCACGGGAGGGTTAATCGTATGAAAGTCTCATTGAATCTGCAGGACATTTTTCTCAACCAGGTGAGAAAGGATAAAACCCAAATCACCATTTTTCTCATCAGCGGCTACCAGATCAAGGGCCATGTCAAAGGTTTTGACAGTTATACCATAGTCCTTGACAGTGAGGGCAAGCAGCAAATGATCTACAAACACGCCATTTCAACCATTATCCCTAGCCGTGCGGTCAATTTCAATACCGGCAGACCGGAGGACCCGCCTGTCGTTGATTAGTTTAACCGCAACCTAATCTCTTGTGGCGCATAACTCTGAAGGGCGCTCCTTTATGGAGCGCTCTTTTTTATGTTTTTTTGCCGATGGTCGTTTATCCAACCAATTCGTCCCTAAAGTCATTGACCGCGCCTTGACGACGGTGACAAAAAAGTGAATAATAAGAAGGTAATTTTTCGGGTAATATTTTGAACCAGGTTAAACGACACTCAAAAACGTTTCATGTCCACTTCACCCCGTAAAGAAATACCTCGCATAACAAAATCCCAAAGGGAGGTCTGCCTTTTGCCACATTATCTTGAACTTCTCGGCATCCCGGAAGATGTTCTGACCCTCGTCCAAGACGTGGAGCAGGACATTACCGCTCTGAATGCTGACATCGACGCGAAGGCGTCCTATAATCAGATCAAAATCCTGAAAGGCATGCAGGAGCACCGCTTAAGTGACATGCATTTCGCCTGGAACACCGGCTACGGCTATGATGATCCTGGTCGCGAAACTGTTGAGAAAATCTACGCCACCGTTTTCGACGCAGAGGCTGCCCTGGTGCGCCCCCTCATTGTCAACGGCACTCACGCGCTGGCCCTTTGCCTGCAGGGAACACTGCGCCCCGGCGACCTGATGATCAGCGTCACGGGCAAACCCTATGACACTTTGGATCAGGTGATTGGGATCACGACAAAAAATGATTCGACAGTGGTTAAAGCTGCCGGTGCCGGAAGTTTTGCTGACAGGCAGCCATCGGCAAGAGGGCAGGGTTCTTTGTCCGAATATGGCATCCGCTATGCCCAGATCGACCTACTGGAGGACGGAAGCCTCGACTTGGAGCGTATCGCCACCTGCGTCAGTGCCGAGCGCCCCCGCATGATCTACCTCCAGCGTTCCAGCGGCTACAGCTGGCGCCGCTCCCTGACCGTACCGGAAATCGCCGGCATGATTCGTCATATAAAAGCCATTGATCCGGATGTCATTGTTATGGTCGACAATTGCTACGGCGAATTCATTGATACCCAGGAGCCCACCAGCGTTGGCGCGGACCTCATGGCCGGCTCCCTCATAAAAAACCCCGGCGGCGGCCTGGCCCTCAGCGGCGGCTATATCGTCGGTCGCAAAGACTTGGTAGAACTCGTCTCCTATCGCATGACTACCCCGGGCATAGGCGGAGAGTGCGGCTTGACTTTTGGACAGAACCGCACTATTCTTCAAGGCCTCTTCATGGCGCCAAACGTCGTTGCCTCCGCACTGAAAGGCGCGGTCTTCTGCGCCCGCCTCTATGAGCGCCTCGGCTTTGATGTCAATCCAAAATGGGACGCAAACCGCAGTGATATCATTCAAGCCGTCCGACTGAGCAGCGCCGACCGGGTCATCAGCTTCTGCCGCGGCATCCAGAGCGCGGCACCCGTGGATGCCCATGTGGTTCCGCTCCCTTGGGCCATGCCAGGTTATACCAGCGATGTCATCATGGCTGCCGGCGCCTTTGTTCAAGGCTCCTCGATTGAGCTCAGCGCTGACGCGCCAATTCGTGAGCCTTTCGACGTTTTCTTCCAGGGCGGTCTGACCTTCGCCCATTCTCAATATGGCGCGGTTCGAAGCCTGCTGGCTATGAGGGAAGACGGCGTCCTTTAAGATCAATTTCAACTTTAGTCATGTTCCTCCAAGCCTTCCGCCGTGCAGGTGATACGCGTTCCGTTTGAACTTTTCACATTTTTCTGTGAAATAATCTTGTAACCTTTTTGTTGCTATGATATACTAGCCCCATAGCAGAAACCGATTGATGCGGTATCTGTCACTCAAAACTTCATCAAAACTGCTGGAACCCAGCAAAGATTCAGGCTTTACAGGGTCAGTATTAATGCACGCGCATTGATGCTGACTCTTTTTATTTAACGCAAACGCACTCATAATTCTATGTCAACACCATTTTGGAGGGGAGATTTTATGAGCACTAAGTCCACATCGATCTTTGATTTTTATGGCAAACCTGATTTCCTGACCGCACTGCCGCTTTCTTTCCAGCACGTCCTTGCTATGATCGTAGGCAACATTACGCCAGCCCTGATCATTTCAGGTACTGTCAATGCCCTCGCTGCTAAAACAGGCATCGCCGGCCAAGGTGCAGACGCCGCCACACTCGTTCAAAGTGCAATGTTCCTCGCAGCTATTGCTACGCTGATTCAGCTGTTCCCAGTCATGATCGTCGGCTCCAAGCTCCCAGTCATCATGGGTGTCAGCTTTGCTTACATACCTACTATGACCGCTATTGGCTCACAATACGGACTCCCGGGGATCCTCGGCGCACAGATTATCGGCGGTGTCATAGGGATCTTGGTCGGAATCTTTATCAAACCACTCAGAAAATACTTCCCGCCGATTGTTGCGGGCACAGTCGTTATGAGTATCGGTCTCTCCCTCTATACGACAGCTGTCAACTACATTGGCGGCGGCGCAGGTCTCAAAGCAACAGCGCCTGAGCTCTTTGGCGCACCTAACCAGCTCATCGTCGGTTTCGCTACACTTATTACAGTATTGATCGTCGGCCAATTTGGCAAGGGCATCGTTAAACTGTCCTCGATCTTGATCGGTATTCTCGTCGGTTATGCTATTGCGCTCCCGCTTGGTATGGTCAATTTCGCAGCCATCGGCCAAAAGTCCTGGTTTGCACTTCCGGCTCTCGGCCAGTTCCCAATTGAATTCCACCCGGCAGCGATCGTCTCCATGGCTGTTATCTTTATTGTCAACTCGATCCAAGCAGTCGGCGACTTGTCCGCTACCACTATTGGCGGTATGAACCGCGAAGTTACGGATACTGAGCTCCGCGGCGGCATCATTGCCAGCAACATGGCTTCCATAGTTGGCGCTTTCTTTGGTGGTCTGCCAGTTGCGACATACAGCCAGAACGTCGGTATCGTCTCCACAACGAAAGTTGTCAGCCGCGTTGTCTTCTTGTTCGCTGCAGTCTTCGTTCTGGTCGCAGGCTTCATTCCTAAGTTTGGCGCACTCATGACGACCATTCCACAGGCGGTTATCGGCGGCGCGACCATCGGCGTCTTCGCTATCATTACCATGTCTGGTGTGCGTTTGATCACCCAGCAGGAAATGACAACGAGAAACACGACTATTGTCGGCCTTGCTCTTGCACTTGGTATGGGCATCACTGCAGTTCCTCAGTTCCTCGCGAACTATCCAAAGTGGGTCTCCATGGTCTTTGGCAGCTCCCCGGTTGTTATCGCAACGATCGTTGCTTTCGCGCTGAATATCATCCTTCCTAAGAAATCTCTTGCGGATGAGCAAAGAGAGCGTGACGAGATCGAATCAAAGCGTGAAGCGAAAGCTGCAGGCAAATAATAAAGGCATACAATGATTAATATAGCCAGGTCCTTTGGAGTTATGGGCAACGTCAATTCGCCTTAAACTTCGGGACCTGGCTTTTTCGTGCCTTGAAGTGCTTCAGATGCAGCGGGGCAACATTCCGTATAATAATGTAATAATTACAGATTATTAATATTTTTTATGGGTAAATAAGTCTTGATCAACAAATTCTATGGCCGACTAGTCTGGCCAGGATCTTTTTGCACTGATGTTTTTTATAAAACTGCGAAAGGGGAGATGTAACAGTGCCAACACCATTCAAAGCCGGATGCCAAAGACCTTCCGGCACTTCACTTGCACCAGCCGCAGAGGAAACAAAAATAACGGAATTGGAGAAAAAGGAGGCCAAGCAATCTATGATTAAAGTCGGCGCACCTGCACCGGATTTCGAGTTGCCAGGATACTTAAATGGTCAGTTTTCAAATTATAAGCTCTCAGAATATAAAGGTAAATGGGTGTTTGTTTGCTTTTATCCGGGCGACTTTACATTTGTCTGAGCGACTGAAGTGTCAGCGGTCGCTGACGAATTCCCAGAGCTTCAGAAGCTTGGCGTAGAAGTCCTGTCCATCAGTGTCGACAGCGTCTTCGTCCACAAAATGTGGGAAGACCATGAGTTGTCTAAAATGGTTGAGGGCGGGATCCCATATCCAATGCTCTCAGATCAAAACGGCAATGTCGGACGCCTCTATGGTGTTTACAATGAGGATGCCGGCGTTCAAATGCGCGGACGCTTCATCATTGACCCGGATGGCATTGTACAGGCTTATGAAGTCATGACGCCTCCGGTTGGCAGAAATGTCGCAGAATCCCGCCGTCAGATTCAAGCCTTCCAGCTTGTCAGAGCTTCAAAAGGCACAGAAGCAACACCAGCCGGCTGGCAGCCAGGCAGAGCTACCCTCAAGCCGGGTCCGGATCTTGTGGGCAACGTCTGGAAAGTTTGGAAAGTCGAAGAGGGCAAGTAGGACTTTGTGACGCTTTGAGTTATCTGCAGCTCTTTTGCACCTGTGGCTATACAAGTGAAAAATCCCCGAGGCGATGTGCTTCGGGGATTTTTGTTTGGAGAAATTATAAGAGGCCTCAATGACTGCAGTCCTCTTGGCTTGTGGCTTGTGGCTTGTCGCAGTCAACTTCAGGTTGGGGAGGGACACTTATATTTTTGTTACACAAAATAAAAGGTCCGCTGCAGAAGATCTCTCATGCAGCGGACCACTTGGTTTGCCTGAATGTCTAATTACATTTTCCTAAAAACGCCTTTGACGACCCCAAGAATGGACACTTCGTCGACAATAATAGGCTCCATAGCCGGATTCTCAGGCTGGAGGCGATAATTTCTCTTTTGCTTATAAAAGGTTTTGACAGTAGCGCTGTCGTCAATCAATGCCACCACGATGCTGCCGTTTGCCGCATCCTGCTGTTGTTTGACGAGCACGTAATCCCGGTCGAAAATTCCGGCGTCGATCATGCTTTCCCCTTGAATCTGCAGCATAAAATAGTCGCCTTCAGATATGAACGATGAGGGGATAGGGAAGCGATCCTCAATATTTTCAACGGCTAGAATTGGTTTACCAGCGGTAACCTGCCCAACTACCGGTACAAATGCGGTGTGACGCTGTAAATCCATGATTTGCTGCGCGCTGACTTCCGCAGCAGATCCATTTTCTTTGTTTCGATTGTCATGATCCTCGACAATAGTTATGGCGCGGGGCTTGGTTGGATCTCTACGAATCATGCCCATTTTTTCAAGATCCCCAAGATAACCATGAACTGTCGAAGGGGATTTCAGATTGACCGCTTCACATATTTCACGGACTGAAGGCGGATATCCTTTGGCCTTGATCTCTTGCCGTATAAAATCATATACAGCACGTCTGCGCGGCGACATGGAATTTTTCACTTCAAGTCCCTCCATTCCCGTTAATTTATAACAAGTATAACACAGCAATTGTAAAAATTCAAACATTAGTTCTGTTTTTTATAAGTGTGGCGAGAACACCCGTGACTTCAGTCATTGGATGAATCGCTCATCCGTATTCGGTTTAAGTCATGATTAAGACAATATGAGTCTTGTCTGCATCCTTCATCATTAATCCATTTTTTGCGATATGGCAACAAGGGTGGTAATGAAAATACAATGAAATGACTAAATATTTTTCTTGATTTTCCCTTGATAAAGAACAAGTGTTTGGTATAATGATAGCAGGAGATTAAATTGAATCTGCGGAACGTCCTTCAATCACTTAAAATCAACGACTGTCGGTAGGGTAATGAAATAAGATGCCTGCCGCTTTTGATAGGTTTTAGTGATTTTTTTGTTTTTTGT
>WXFH01000018.1 GCA_009881125.1 Acidaminobacter sp.
ACGAAGCGTAGGTAATTTTGTGACAGAAGTACGAAAACTGCTATTTCGTTGGTTAAACCGTCGGAGCCAGAGAAGAAGTTTCAACTGGGCGGGCTATGTAAGGTTTCTTCAGAAATACCCGCTCCCTAAAGTGCAAACTAATGTGATGATTTATAATCTTGGTGCTGGTTCTAGTTATCTGAAGTGAATGATGAAGCGAAGAGCCGTGTGCGTTAGTTGCGCATGCACGGTTCTGTGAGGGTGAAAAGCCGCGAGGCTTGAACTACTCGACTAAATAAAGAAATTGATGAAATTGATGCAATTGAGGCAAAAGGGAGCATCAATCCTGGCAAGTTGTTGCGTTTTGGTTGTGAATGATATTCATAACTAACACAATGTTTCTATATTACACAACCCCGCCAACCCAACAAAATAATCTATCATTAAACTTTTTCTATAATAAACTTGAATTTGTATTAATCCAAAAAACCAAATATCATTAATTGGTATCGCCTTGCGTCATGATACATATAATAAATTTTAAACTAAATGTTGAATCAGGGGGAAATGAAATCCATGAGCAAAAAATTATTGATCGCATTCCTGTGCATTTCCATGATGGCCGCCGTGCTTGTCGGCTGTGGCAGCAAACCAGCAGAAAACAACAATTCAGCACCAGAGGCTGAGAGCACTGCAGTCGCAACAGCAGAAGAGGTTGCAGCTGCGATTGAGGATGGTTCAGTTATTGTTGTCGATGCCAGATCCAATGATGCTTACGCAGGTTGGGCAGCAGGCGCCAATACAATGGGTGGGCATATCGCTGGGGCTGTTGATTTTTCAGCGAACTGGCTGACCGCCACCTTTGATGACCAGAATAATCTCGACGGAATGACGCGAGAAGAGCACCTCCAGAAATACCTTGCAGATAAGAATATAAAAACGGATTCATCTGTTATTGTCTATGATGAGAACGGAACTGACGCAACCGCTGTAGCAGCCTATTTTACTTCAAAAGGCATCACAAACATAAAAACGTTCAACTTGACCGACTGGAAAGAAGAGTTGGTGACTTACGCAAATTACCAGCTGTACATCCCGCCGGCAGCCGTCAATGACCTGATTCAGGGCAAAGAAGTCCCTGAAGTTGGCGCCGTCAAGGATCTCAAAATTCTGGAGATCAGCTGGGGAACTCCGGAAGAGTCCGGCTATCTGAGCGGCCACGTCCCAGGCGCACTGCACGTCAACAGTGACGACTTTGATGATGAAAATAACGTCTATATGTTGGAAACGGACGAAGTGCTGTTTAATCTCGCTAAATCCCTTGGTATTACTACAGAGAGCACGGTGATTGCCACCGGCAATCCTATCTTCTCGACGCGTATGGCGGTAATCTTGGAATACCTTGGTGTCGACAATGTCTACGTCATGAGCGGAGGCACAACGGGTTGGACGGACGCGGGATTTGAACTGGAAACCACTGAAAACAAGCCAGTTCCGGTGGCGGATTTTGGCACATCTGCTCCTAAAAATCCGGACTTGATCGATACCGTCGCTGAAGTCCAGGAAAAACGCTCTGACGCGAACTTTGTCCTGGTCGATAATCGAACTGAAGAGGAATACCGGGGCGAAACCTCCGGCTACAGTTACTTTGATATGGCTGGTCGGATCGAAGGCGCGGTGTATGGCTTTGCCGGCGTCGGAAACTCCAGCTCCATGCTGTATTATGAAAACCTGGACAGCACTATGAGAAACGCTTACGAAATCCTGGCTATGTGGGAAACTGCGGGCATCGACACCGCCAAACACCTGTCCTTCTATTGCGGCGGCGGCTACCGAGCGGCGGAGGTTCTGTGGCATGCCAAGGTCATGGGCATAGAAAACATTTCCCTTTTCGCCGATGGTTGGTGTGGCTGGGCCCTCGCCGGACTGGACTATGTCACGGGCGAATAAACTCATCCAACACACGCTGACTGCATTTCAAATGCTATGTATCGCCGGCGCCTACGTTTTGGATGACTTGAGCCACAGAAAAGTTGGGGTTAACCATCACGTGGTGTACAGGAAGCGCCAGTACTTGCAAACCCTGCTGGACGCGGATCATTTAATGATATACGGGATTATTCTGGGGATTATTTTGGCAGTAATGGTCGTTTATCTAATTAGACATCGCGGGCGACAATACTGGAAAGCCATAATGCCGCTAATCCTGCTCACTTTGGCTATTGGCTTACTGTTGGTTTTGCCGGAAGCGATCGCTATGCCAGCCTATGTCTACATTCTCTTTCTTTCGCTCATTGTCTGGGGACTCGAAGCGATCAAGGCATTTATTAAGCTGCGGCGAATATGAGTGCAATAATCCAATTTAATCAACTTGTTTCACTTCAAGTCCCTGATCCAATTTGCGCATAAGAAAAACGTGCCGGATTCCGCCTGATTTGGGGTATATATTACTGTGACAGATGAACAGATATTGCCCAATCCGCCTGATATCTTTATTCAAGATGGGGGGAACTTATATGGGAGACTGGTTTGTCATATTGTACTGGACCGGACCAATTGGTGTTGGATTTTTCCTGATGAGCCTGGGAGTTCTTTTCTGGGGAATTGGTCAGGCAGCGAAGTATGATGCATTAAAGAAAAAAAAGGAAAATGTTTCCCGCTGAAAACTGAAACATTTACTGATTAAACTGGGTATCAGGTATGGACACATTATCTGCTAGCATTAAAAACCGCCGCGAAACATAACGGCGGTTTTTTAGTTAGTCGCGTTCTTCCGGACTAATAGATAATGGGTAAAAAAAGAGATGCGACTTCCTTATTTTGATATACTGGTGGAGAGTGGGAAATGGGAACCATCGGCACAAAACCTCCTTGAGGCGTTGCCATGATTATGACTGTTTTAATTGTCAGCGGTTCCGGCTGGAAAGCTTGAGAGCAAAGCACAGGGACTTGCAGCCGATGGTTCTTGAACCGCCAATCAACACTCCAACCGGGGGGATTATTGTAATGGTAAATGATATTCTTTTCCAAGTTCGGAATGCCCTGAAAGAAAATGTGGACGAAAGAACGAAAGCCTCAAGCCAAAAGTTCTTTAAGGAAGAGATCAAAAACTATGGTGTTAAGACCGCCACGGTGACCCAGATCAGCAAAACCTATTTTAAGAGGATCGAATCCAGATCCAAATCAGAGATCTTTGAGTTGTGTGAAGAGCTGTGGCGCTCAGGGTATATTGAAGAGACCTTTGTGGCCTGCCACTGGTCTTATAATTTACGTAAGCTATATGAGCCAAGTGATTTTCGGATTTTTGAAAAATGGATTCATCATTACGTGGACAATTGGGCATCCTGTGATACTTTATGCAATCATACTGTGGGGACCTTTATAGTGCAGTATCCGGAGCACCTGGAGAATTTGAAGGCATTCACCGCATCTGAAAATCGATGGATGCGCAGAGCTGCTGCTGTGACCCTGATTGTCCCTGCGAGAAAAGGAAAATTTCTGAAGGAAATCCTGGAGCTCGCCAATCTGCTTCTGCTGGATCAGGACGATCTGGTACAAAAGGGGTACGGCTGGATGCTGAAATCCGCCAGTGAGGCCCATCAACAGGAAATCTTCGATTTTGTGATGTCCAAGAAAAATGTCATGCCCCGAACCGCGCTGAGATATGCCATAGAGAAAATGCCAAAGGAAATGAAGGCTTTGGCAATGGTAAAGGATAAATAGCACAACGAAATAGATCCATTAAGCATTCAGTTCGTGCAAGGCTTACAGGCATTGGAGCATGGATTCTTGTCTTAAGGTTTTTGGCAAGATAGATGGGAAAGAGGTGACGCATGGAGAAAACGCTCATAGCCTACTATACAGGATCAGGCAGCACCGGGCTGGTGGCACAGGAAGTCAGAGACCAACTCATCGCTAGAGGGGTTTCTGTGGAAATGCATAGGTTAACCGAAGCAACGAAAGAGGATCTGAGGCATAAGGCAGAGGCATGTCATGACCTCATTCTGATTTACGCTGTACACGCATTTAACGCGCCCAGCTTGGTCTATAAATGGTTAAGCGCACTGGTGGAACAGCCTGCAGTGGCTGTCCTGCGCAAAAAGGCAATGATTATCTCTGTTTCAGGGGGCGGCGAGATGCTGAGCAATACCGCATGCCGCGTCACTGCGAAGCGGTTGCTTGTAAAGAAGGGCTACTGCGTTGTGACAGAGGCTATGGCGGTGATGCCGAACAACTGGATGTCTCCAACGCCTTTTGAGGTTTCGAAGGCCCTGATTCAGAATTTACCGCAAAAGGTGAATCAGTGGCTGGAAGCCTATCTTCAAAATCAGCCCAACCTGGTTCTCCCAACGAAATTGGTGGATCGACTCGTGACGATGCTTGGAAGGCTTGAAGTCAAAGGGGCGGCGCAGTTCGGAAAAAGGATCCAGGTAAGTGAAGCTTGCAATGAATGTGGATGGTGTGAAAGTCATTGTCCGGCGTCCAATATCAGACTGGTGAAAAGCAAAGTCGCTGATGCGTCAAGACCTGAGTTTGGGAAAACTTGCGATTTTTGCCTTGGCTGTATCTATGGATGTCCCCAAAAGGCACTCACACCTGGAAAATTCAAATTTGCTGTAATCCCGACAGGGTATCCGCTGGCGGCGTATCAGCAGAACTCTGAAAATTTGCTGACAGATGCGGAACTTAAGACATTACTTAAGGGGCGTTCCTGGAGTGGTGTCAGAAGATATCTGGAAGTGTGAGCAACTGCCATCCTTGGATGGATTCGTACCTGGATCGGTTATCGGAACATTGTCGTAAAGCAAACCTGAAAAGTCTGCAATCACTTAATCTCAACAAAAGCAACTTCATTGTTGGCGACTTTTTAGAATTGAGAAATGGATAAAGTTGTTTGGCGGGGTGTGGAGAATAAGAACCATCGGCAGGGTAATGGCTCTGGCCTTACATGGGCTATACAGCGGGGCACTAAAGTGCTGATGAGGAAAGCCCTGAGAATTTTGAAGGGGACTGGAGGACTAAAGGTGACAGACTATACAGCTGAAGAATTTAGCGAAGCCCACAGGGCCCTGTTATCAACGCTCCTAAAGTGTGAGAAGATGGAGCTTGCAAAACTGGGCAAGTCCCAGCAGACGCTGCTTGTGCGACGCATTGCCGCTCTGAAGCTTGCGCTGGCGCTGATTGAGAAGGAGCAAGGCCAAATAGGGCTGGTAGAATAAACATCGTTAATGAATCGCAGTTGATCTCAGAACATGCCCCTTTCAATTATATGGCGTGAGGCAAATCAACAAATAGCTGCTTCAAGATCGATTTTATCGTGCACAGATTGTCGGATGGACCGAAGCATTCTTTGATATTATGGATGATGAAAGGAGGTATGTTCGGTGGATTCCTTAAGTCGCATGAATAATGCAATGGCCTACATTGAAGCGCATTTAACCGAGGAACTGGATTACAGCAAACTTGCGCAACTCGCCTACTGCTCGGAATATCATTTCAAACGCATGTTTTCGTTTTTATCAGGCATAAGCTTGTCTGAATACATTCGTCGGAGAAAGTTGACGATGGCTGCTCTTGATCTGAAGGATCGAGAGTTGCGAATATTGGATGTAGCTGTTAAATATGGCTACACGTCAGCGGACGCGTTTTCGCGCGCTTTTCAATCTCTGCATGGCATTCTTCCTTCTGAAGCTAGGCAGGAGGGCAGGCTTTTGAAAGCTTATCCCCGAATGACCTTTCAATTGTCCATTAGAGGAGGATGCGAGATGAATTATCGTATTGTTGAAAAAGAATGGTTTAAATTGGTAGGTGTTAAGAGAAGGGTGCCGATGGTTTTCGAAGGCATCAACCCAGAGATCACCAAAATGACCGGACTATTGACACCGGAAATTGTGAAGCGCCTTAAATTGATCTCCAATGTAGAGCCACGCGGTATACTCAGCGCTTCCGCCAATTTCTCTGAAGATAGAATGGAAGAGAAGGGCGAGCTTGATCACTACATTGGGGTAGCGACTTCAATGGATGAGGCAACAGAATTTGATGAATTGAAGGTCGAGGCCGGTACGTGGGCGGTGTTCGAATCTGTTGGACCATTCCCGGAAACGCTGCAGAATAGTTGGGGGAGGATCTACTCGGAATGGCTGCCTTCCTCGGGATACGAGGTCGTAGAAGGCCCGGAAATTCTATGGAACGAGAGTCCGGATACCAGTAATCCGGAGTACCGGAGTGAGATTTGGATTCCGGTTAAGAAAAAGGACTAAATTAAAGAGGATCAATGACATGGGGTGTGTCATTGATCCTCTTTGGGTTTATTATGGCGTGATGTTGAAAGGGTAGTCGCAATTAAAATTAAAGTCACTTAATCGGACAAACGCCACCGACACAATCTGAATCATTGGATATGCCTTTGACGCGGTATTTGTCATTTACGACTTCCAGTACCACGCCAACGTGAGGATTTCCTTCAATCTCTCGTACGTCAATTCGTTTGCCGTCGTTGGTGAAGGCGTAAGGGTAGTGAATGAAATCAATTTTCATGCCTGTTCATCTCCTTTAAGGTCGACTGTTTTGGAATGTTGTGATCACCATCTGAAATTCTGCTGCGGTGAGATCCCGTCTCATATTGCCAAGTATGTAGACCATTTCTTCTCCGTGGGCACTGTTTTCAAAGGCTGAGCGAAGCTTTTCCAAATAAAGCTGTTGAATGGGTGTCATGTTGTACCTCCTTGAAAACGGTTATGAAGTGAATTAACAGATAAAGAACATGTGTTCTGTTTTTATCTTACCATTTTTTATCGATTTTGAAAACCTAAATCATTTTTTTGAATGTTTTATTATAATGAACGATCACACAGTATTCGAAGTGCGGATTACGAGCGTGAATTTCGCAAGTCTGAGATCGGGATTAAAAGTGCAGCGACTTCCAAATTTTGATATAATGTTGGGGAATGTTTGGATGACCATCGGCAGAAGTTTTTCTGCTTGACTACAGCGGGCTGGTGGCTGGAGCTATAATCTGGAAAAATAAGAAACCGAAGGGAGGGCATCATGGCCGAACAGATCACGCGGCTCCGAAGTATGGGGACCTTCGTCCTGTCATTGTTATTTTTAGGCAACCTATTCTTGAAATCCGAACTGGTTTACGAGCTGTGTTTTTTGCTTATGGTCGCGGTCATAGTGCTCAGCCTGCCGGCCGTCACGGGTGTGTCCAGAGTGATTGGCTTTGCTTCCTTAGGCCTTAGCGTGCTATTATTACTGATCTACCGCGCACCTTTGAGTGTCTGGCGGCAAGCGCTTATGGGGAATCTCTACCTGGTGGCGTTGTTTACCATGGTGCCCATTTTGAGCATTCCTATCCAGCACGGGGGCTATTATTCGGCGCTGGAGAATTTTTTTAGGAGCCATGTCCATTCGACCAGTCGGTATTATGTGTTGGTGAGTTTTATATCGGCCTTTGTCGGGGTGTTGGTGAATCTAGCCGTCGTGCCGCTTGTGTATGAGATCGTCCAGGCCAGTGAGCTCAGCCGGAATAAAAGGCTGATGAGCTCGGCGATCAGCAGGGGGTTCACGACCTGCATGATTTGGGCGCCAACGACGGCCGCAGTCGCCCTGGTACTTCAATTGTCAGGGGCTTCCTGGGGGCGTTTTTTTCCGCTGGGCATCCTCTGCGGGGTGATTTGCGGCATTATTGGCTATATTATGACCATGATCCAGGAACGCGGCGGGTTCGGTGCGTTGGGACTCGGCGGCGGCAATGAAGAGATAGAGCGGCATACAGAGCGCAATACGGAGGATCATTCGAACGTCATCTCGAAGGATGATTCCCAAAATCCTTCCAGTGAAACCGCGAAGCTTCATAAGATTGTTGAACTGGCCGCCTTCAGCGTCATTCTGATGGTGTCCATTGCCGTGATCTCGGTGGTGACGGGCATCCAAACCGTCATTATTGTGTCCCTGGCAGCGCTGATTTTTCCTTTCCTGTGGATGGGGATGATTGGCCGGTTGTCAGTTTTAACCAAAGTCATTAAGACCTACTACTTTAAAGACCGGCTGACAAAGCTCAGCAGCGAGATCGTGCTGTTTGTAGGTGCCGGGATGCTTGCTGAAAGCATTGCGTATTCCAATCTCGGTCATTATATTCCTATGGTGCTTTCAAAGCTTGTTGGGGAGAGTGCTTTTTTGCTGTCGGTCGTCGTAATTTTCGGGAGCGTCATCCTGTCGGCAATGGGCGTTCACCCAATTATTCATATTACGATTATTGGCGCAAGTTTACAGGCGTCAGCTTTTGGAGTGTCGCCAACGTACATTGCCCTTCTGCTGGGAGTCAGCTGGTCCATGGGGATCACGCTGGCGCCGACCTCCCCGACGGTGATCACCCTATCAGGGCTGGCATCGCGGTCTCCGGTGCAGGTTGGTCTGAAGTGGAACGGGCTGTACGTGCTGATTTCGTCTTGTGTTCTGATAGTTTTCCTCACCGGGCTCAGAATGGCGGGGTGGCTGTAGTCTTGCTGGGGCGAGGTGTGGGGAAGGGTGACCATCGGCAAAATAAAGTCTTTGGTTGGAATTATTTGAGAAGAAGCGGGGAAGAGAATGAATCGAGTTGAACTAAAGAAAAAGCTGGACTCTGTGATGAGCCAGCTTCTGAGTGAAAAGAAAGTGATTTCGCCGCTGGATGTCTTGCTGGGCGCGGGGATCCTGTCGCCCAAGGATGTGGAAGACTGGCGGTTTGGGCGCGTGCCTTATCTTGAAAAGGTGTGCAGGGCTAATTTGAGCGTTATGACTTTCATAATGAAAGAGATCAAAAACTATGCCGATGGTGCCGGGCTGAAATCCTCTCATACGGGGTATGTTCGGTGGGGGACAAAAGGTAAAAAGGTGCCTCTCAGGTTCAGCAAGAGTGGGGACGCGAAAATTGAGGCGGCCTATGCGACGCATTATGTTGTGCGGACGCATCGGAATGTGGACGGGGAATGAGTGAGGAGAAGAGGGGTGAAGGGCATGCTGGCTTTGAGAGGGCATCATTTGGTGTGCCGGCTGGGATTTCGGGGGCTGGGCTACAGTGACGCGTTTGTCCAGCAAATGACGGAGATTGTTCATTTGCTGAGGACTTATCCTGAAATGAAGCTGAGGGTTATTGCTGGGCCGGATGTCCTATGTGACGCCTGCCCCCATCTCGTCGACGGGCAGTGCCAAACTGCGGGTAATAGCCATTCGGAAATCAGGATTCAGGCTATGGACCGTGCGGTGATTCAAATTCTGGACCTTCAGGTGGGGCATCTTTATACGGTTCAAATGATCAATGAGCGGATGAAGGCGCGCTTTGACAAGGCATCCTTTGACTTGGTATGTGCCGATTGTCGCTGGAGAGCACTTGGATTTTGTGAGGCGGGGCTTGAGGGATTGTGATAAATATACGGTGTTTTGGAAAATTATGGTCGGGAAATTGAACTCCTGAATAATGGCAAAATGATACCCACCCTATAGGCTCGATCTGATTGATCTAACCTGTAGGGTGGGTTATTTGTTGTTAAAAGACTCAATTTAAATTGTTTCAAGTTCCTTATAAGGTCTTTCCAAATGGTGTTGCATGATAGATGACAAATACAATTTGCGTTTCAAAATTCAACAAATGAACAATTTTAAAATACATTTTTGTGAATAAGCTGGCCCATTCAGATTCAGAGCCTTAATCATTGAAATGATTCACGGATTTTTCTGACTTCGCTGATTTTTTCATTAATGAGACAACATGTCCATAATCAAGGGTGTGACCTTGTCGTTTCAAGTTCCTGAGCTGTATGATCTCAGGCAGTTCTGCCAGCACATAAAGGATTGTGATTGTGACCGCAAAAGCCACTTCCAGACTATATAGACCATTGCGCAGAGCAAACCAGGGTATGGTTAGGGCAATCCCACCGACAAATGAAAACATGGGGGAGATACGCCCGAGTAACATTCCGCCTGCATGCGTCAGAAGTAAACCTACGGGACTGATGGCAAGCATCATCCCCATGATGCTTGAATTCCCACCCCCACCTGAAAATCTGTGCCAGACTGGCCAAAGATGGCCAACCAGTACCGCTGTTGCTGCCAAAAGGAAATAAGGTGCCTCTGGAAACATGATCCTTATGATTAAAGTAGGCAAAAATGCTTTTAAGGCATCGAGAACGCTAACCAGTATACCCCAGCGTGAGCCAAAGGCTATCATTACATTGGTTGCACCTATAGCATGGGAGACCAGTTCGGCCTGAGCATCTGTAGTTGGTGTACGAATCAAGTCCGGAGCCGTACCTGGTTTTAGAATGGCAAACGAAAGACGGGCGAAAGATATTGAGCCAATGAGATAGCCAAAAAAGATTGTAAGTAAGGAGATATAATGAGATGACACTGGAACGTCCCTCCTTTTTAAATTAATACAACATCACCAGTGTAACCATTGACGGAAACTTGGACGCCGTCTTCAATACGACAAGCTCCCGCAACTGATACAACAGCGGGTATGCGGTATTCCCGTGCGACGATTGAACTGTGAGACAACATGCCGCCTGATTCTGAAACGACAGCCCCCGCCTTGGAAAACAAAGGCGTCCAGCCAACATCCGAAAATGGAATGATCAGCACATCCCCATCCTGTACTTTTTCAAATTCGTTAATGCCTTGAATTACTCTTGCCGGACCTGAGTAAGCACCAAGAGATGTGGGAATACCCCGTAGGGAATACTGTACAGAATCCATCACCGGTGGTTGTTCGGAACCCAGGATCATATCCGGTAAAACAGCATTACGGTATGACTCCATTGACCTTTGTCGTGAGGAAACCAAGTCCTGCTGCGGGACTGATTGCAGGTTCTCAAAAAGTTTTATCAGCTCATCCCAATGTAAATAGTAGATGTCTTCCCGATCATCAATGATGCCCCTGGCGACCAATTGCTCACCAATTTTGATAAAACAAGTCCTGAATTGACCATATCCATAGGTATATAGGGAACTGATTTCTTCACGACTAACAGTGAGTCGACTTGTACGCCGGTAAATGATGCTCGTCGTTATACGCCGCATCCAAGGAATCT
Source organism: Acidaminobacter sp. (assembly GCA_009881125.1). The sequence goes on from WXFH01000018.1 coordinate 11,049, forward strand.
TCAGATCTTCAAAACATATTGTTTTTTGGACGGTTTTCACCGCCTGCTGTGGTCTGGCAATCATGCGCCGGATCAGTTCAGGCGTTTCTCGCCATGGAATGCTGGAACAGTCGTTCCCACTGTCGCTGAAATGACCGAAAGCTTCCAAAAACATGTCTATATCCCGCTTTAAACACGCCTCTTGTTCGGCAGACAATGGATCAGCGTCTCCCGGTTCATCACCTGAGTGTCCAAAATAACACTCGTGAAGCGCATGTAAGGTATGCTGAGGATTGTATTTCAATGCAGCTTCCCTGCTGCCCTCAAGCTCCAGCATGCGAACATCATATCCGTACTGCTTTAAAAGGGCAGCCAGCATCTGATAGTGCATCATGGCCAGCAAGGGGATAATTATATTGTAGTAAGCCACTTCCTGTGTCTCATGAAAAATCACAGATACCTTTTGCAGCCATTCTTCTGGTGTCAGGTCCGTCTTCATACTTGCGATCAGGTTCTCATAGGCATTTTTTTTATTCCTGACTAAGCGCTGGAGACGGTGATGAACACCAATAAAACTTAGAGCAAATACAATTAATCGTGGTAATCGCGGAATGATTCCAAAACCGGGATGCATATGGGGTTTTTCCGGTCCATCCTGCTCCAAACCAAATAATAGTTCCAGAGCCTCGCCCGGCATGCCCAAACGCTCAAACACACGTGCAAAAATACCCATATTGAAGTAGGCACGGTTGTAAAAATAACCTGTTAGGCTATCAGGTTCCCATGAATGGTCTCCTGTAAGTTTAGTTAAGATTTTGACCCAAGTCGGATTAATTAGTCGAGTATTAATGGACCATACCAGAGGCTTGATAACCCCCGGCAACATTTCACGTGCAATCCGGTTGGAATAGACCGGAATATCAAGTCTTGTAATTGGGCGAACTTGAAGGAAGTATAGCTTTTCGCCATCCCATGCCCATTCCAGATCCGCTGGACGCTGATACTTTCTGGCAATAATGGTGGCCTGTTCTATGATCTCCCTAGCCAGCGATTCCTTCATTCCACTCTCTACGGGTTTCTGAGTCCATTTTCCCCACTTGCTCACCCAACGGTCGGGATCTCGATGTTCCTGAATTTGTGATTCTCCCAGACCTGTACCCGCCTCAATAATCGTTTCAGACAAACCTGTCACAGGATTTTTTGTGAAAACCACCCCGGAAAACTGAGCCTGTACCATTTCTTGGATGATAACGGCCATACGTGGAACTGTGCCCTCGGGCATAATGCAATTCCAATATGCCTTGAATTCTGGGGACTCCAGGGATGCCCAAACAGTGACAACAGAATTAAGTATGTTTTCAATTTCCTGTACTTGGAGAAAGCTTTTAAATAACCCCGCGCAAGAAAAATCACCCGAGTCTTCAACAGAGGCAGAAGAGCGTACCGCGTATAATTTCATTGGATCAATGTATTTGATTAGTTCTTTGCGAAGGGTATTCAGTGTAAGCTGACTATCCTTTTTATGATCCTCGCAGGCCGTCCATATGATGACCCAGCTATTTGGAACTACCTTTCCCTGACGCAATAAAAAATGAATATTCGCTGCCTTGCTGCCTGCATAAGGGTGCAACCTTCTACTTGAAAGCGAGTAAATGTAATGTCTGGACATTTAAATCACACCTTTCATGCATCTCGATTCATTTTTTTCTCATCAGCAAGAATGTGCTATATTGAAAAATCTTAATTATATTTTCTCACATGTATTCTTCGCGGTTCGGGTATTCAATAATGCTTTTATTTAATTAAAAAAGGGACTCATTGTGAAATTACAACCGGATTCTAACTTTTAAAAAACTTTGGACACGCAGCATACAGCAAGTAAGCAGCCCTCTTTACTCTAAACGCATAGTGAATTATAAAACACAGCGACAAATGCAATCTACCAGAATCTCATAGAGATATTACCCATTTGTTACAGCCAACCCTCAAGAATATTGAGTCTCCTGAGAAGCTCTTACTTGTAATGATTTTCGGAACGCGAACTTCATACAATATATGAATGAAACTCGGTGTCAGACACCCGGTTTCACTCAAAAATTAAATGACCACGACCAGCAAATAATTTATTGCTGATCTTGGTCATTTTTTGTACATTGTCTACCGTACGCTGACTGATTCCTCGCCGAGCCTCTTGGTCCTGTGAATCACACTTATGAAATAGGTTACCCCGACCAGCAGGAACGCCCCGCCCGCATACAATGCGAACAACCATTTCAGGGTGGACTGCTCCGGAAAGATCAAAGCGACAGTAAAATAGCAGAAGGCATAGTTGTTGAAGAGGGTATGGGACAAGTCCCCAAGCACTATAAGAAAAAAGATAGCCAGGAACACCAAAGAGTATATGCTCGCCTGCAAGCCGAGTAGGGGTGCCAGCAGCTCGACGCCGTGAAAAAGACCCAGGGCGGCCAGAAGTCCCACAGTCGCACCACTGAAGATGCTTTTGATTTTCTCCCCCTTAGCGCCGCCTTCTAAGAAAAAGAGCAGCAACAAGGATGCCGGCCACACGTCATGGATCCCTAAAGTGCTGAAGGTGAACAACATGACGCATATGAGCGACGCGACTACGACGCCCAGCTTTAAAGTTGTTCCTTTGAGTTTTACTGCTGACATGGATGTGCCTCCTAAGGCTGAAGTGTTATTTATTATGTTTCAACCACGACATAGCGACGTGGGCATAGAGTGCCGCACCCACATGAAGGGCCTCTTCGTCGAACATTACCTTAGGGTGATGCATTGGGAACGTGTAATTTTCTTCAGGTGAACCGGCGGCAAGGGAAACCATGATGGAAGGCACTTCCAAGCTCACATGTGAAAAGTCTTCTGAACCGGACATTTTAGTAAAACCAATCGCAGCCGGATCGATGAGGCGATCTGCAGCAACCAAATCAGATGCAAAAGTGTAAACCTGATCCCTCAATTTTTGGTCCACAACGACACTTGGACAGCCTCTTTCAAAGACGACCTCTGCAGAAGCTCTGTAGGTGGCCGCAACGCCAGAGGCTATTTCTTCAATGCGCTGTTTAACATAGCTTCTGGTTTCTTCACCAAAAGTTCTTGCAGTTCCGGCAAGGTAGGCCATGTCAGGAATGACGTTGGAAGTCGAGCCCCCATGCATTTGCCCAATGGTCAATGCGACATTGTCGCCTGGCGCCACTTCTCTGGACAGGATTTCCTGAAGTCCAATGTGGATATGGGAGATGACGTTTAATGGATCTACGGTTGTATTAGGCATTGCACCATGGCCGCCTTTGCCCTGAACGCTGATATTAAACCAGTCTGCGGCCGCTGAGAGCACGCCGCCTTGCGGGACCAGGACGGAACCGCTCGGCAGAGGCATACCGGACATCACGTGAATCATCATGGCGGCATCAACGGTTGGATTTTTAAGCACGCCGGCATCGATCATGGCTTTCGCACCGTGTAGCGTTTCCTCGGCAGGCTGAAACATCAATTTGACCTGTCCGTCAAGCTCATCCTCGTGTTCCTTAAGCAGTTGAGCCGCGCCCAGCAGCATAGCAGTGTGCATGTCGTGACCACAGGCGTGCATATGGCCGGTATTGGATTTGAAGTGCAGTGTGTTTTCTTCGACCATCGGCAGAGCATCCATATCTGCTCTGAGTAGGAACGTCTTGCCCTTTCTTTTTCCGGCGAGGGCAACAATGCCGGACTGACAAATTTCTTCAGGCTCATAGCCCATGGCTTTCAATTCGGATAGGACATATTGCGTCGTGATGGGCAGGTCATTGTGAATTTCGGCATTTTCGTGGATGAATCTTCTGTGTCGAACAAGAGTCTCTTTATGAGATAATGCTTTTGAGATCATTTTGTGCTTCATGGTGTCCTCCTCGAGTGCTTATGTGCTTATGTGCTTACTCGCTCATTTCCTCAGCGCTTCTCTGAATGGCACTGCGTTTGACTTTATACAGGACAAAGCTCCAACCGACTGCAATGACAAGGAAGACCGGCATCAGAAACGCCTGGTAGCGCGCCACCATTGGATAGCCTATGGCCAAGGTCACGGCTGCGGCAGCAAGACACGGCACAGAGGCTGTGCGGAGATCTTTGACGAAAACCGGTGTCGCAAGTGCGCCAAGAAGCGCGGGCATCAGGTTTGAGAAGGCAGGCGCCAGAAATGGGGACTGAAGGAGCGGCAGAAATTGCCCTACGAAAAGCATCCCTATAAAAATGATCAAGGTCGTCATAATGGAAGATGCCGCAATTGAAATCATGGAGATGACCTCAGATTCCTTCGAGCCGGTCGCGTAGCCGGCAATTTTTATGCCGCTTAGGGCTGCAGGCAGCTTAAGATTGCCTATGTTGCCGGTTATGAATGAAAGATACTGGCCGCCAGCGCCGAGGATAGGGGCATAGGAGAAGAATTCAATCGCGCCTATGATCCCGAAAAGGCTGAAGGCGCCAACGAAAGCGGTAAGGGTTTTATCCGCCTCGACCTCAATGCCAAAGATCATGGTCATAACAACAGGTACGCTGATTAACGCGACGAGCATGACGGCAGTCGAGATTTTGCCCAATCTATGCAAAGAAGTTTCGTAATTTCTGTTTGACTGGTTCATTTGAGTTCCCCCTTATAAAAGATTCGTCGCAACAATGGTGGACGCCATGCCCAAAATCATACTTAAAGGAAAAGAAAATTCGCCGATGGTTTTCTTTCCAGTCCGTTTCGCAAGTCCGTCGAGAAGTAAAACCGAAACCCCTGCAGTTACTGCGGCAATAATGCCAAGGGGATTGGCAACGTTAATCAAGAGTGGAACGCCCATTAAGGACAGCATGCCTATAAACAGCGCTCCGGTTGCAACGGCGAGGAAACCGCCTGAGCTTCGAATTGATCGAAGTTTCTTATCATAGGATTTCAAAAGGAATATATTCAGAGTTGGACCAACAAGGATGGCAAGGGTCATGACCCAGACTATGCTGACAAAGATGGAGGAGGTGATGCCCATGTCTCCTAATCCGCTGAGGCCGAAGGATTTTATGGTCATATCCGCGGCCATGCTTTCGTAGATCGCAGACCCTATGACGGATAATCTTAACCATGGTATGTATTTTCCGAGTACAGGCATCAAGATCGCAAGCGTGATAATTATTGGGAGAGAGGGGATGATTGAAAATAGTGAGCTGTTGATCATGACCTTTTTTAACGTAGGTTTAGGAATCTCCAGATTTTTGGCTTCGCTTAAGCCAAGTCTTAAGAATAGTATTGCCTGGACGACTGCAATAATAATTGGGATGAGAACGATGAGGAACAGAGTAGTTGAGTTGGCTAAAGACAAATAATTTTGATCCATAGTGACCCTCCTTTAATTTTGGACAATTTAAGAACTGTTCGAATATTATGATATATTCGAAGGGCTGTTATGTCAATAATTAATTTAGGACAATTTAAGAACAACGTTCTTTAAAGTTTGATAGGATGGCTGCAAATCAATTTTGTTATGGTATAATTTAACTAAAAGCATCTTATGCGTTAAATTTTGACATAGTCCTTCAGTGATACAGTGTGATCAAGACTACTCAAGAACATTCAAATAAGCTGCAAAATGGGAGGCCTATCACTTGAAAACAGTCATTGGTGTCATTACGACACTCCCTCATAAATCGTATTTGGAACAGCTTGCAGAGGAGTTTCAGGAGCTTTGCCAGATGAAATTTTTCGTTCCTGAAACGCTTTATGATGTTGATGTTTTGTATGAACAAAACAAATTTGACGTGGACGCGTTTATTCTCAGCGGTTCGTTTATATACGAAGCCATAGAAAAAGAGCACCTGATGGCTCAACTGCCAATCAGAGTGCTCAAGGATGACGAAGGATCCATTTATAAAGGTCTCTTAAAAATTGTTTTAAGTAATCCTGGCATTGACACCAGACGGATTTATATTGATTTCGCGAACCGAATTGAGTCCTTTGACGAGTTTAAAGATCGCTTCTGTCCGCCTATTTATCCTGTCAGCTTGAACGACTCCATCTATGAGCAGACGCGACTGCTGCTCAAAAACCATATTGAGCTTTGGGAATCTGGACAAATTGATTTCTCTATTACGGCGTACGGTCATTTTGTGCCTGAGCTCACTTCAAGAAATAACAAATTTTTATTCTTAAGGCCAACTGTGGAAACCGTCAGGAATTTAATCAAAAGCCTCCTGGATGAAGTTAAGATTCAAAAACTGAACAATCGAAAAATGGTGGTTGGGAGAATCAGTATAGAGCCTGATGAGCATCAGGAAGTTAACCCTTCACCTTTAGCTGCTATTGCTGCAGTTTCGGATGATGTTGAAGATGAAATCGCCAGTTTGAAAATCAAGCTTAAAGACTTTTTTAAGATGCAAAAACTCGTGGATACAAGCCAGCGGATCGAGGATTATGTCCAACTTGAAATGCCTTATGAAGCCTATCTGTCACTGTCTGATCACCTTCAGAGCTGCGCGCTTTTGACCTATTTGCAACGAACCACAAGCAACATGGTAAAAATTGGGTGGGGCTCCGGACGCGAATATTTTCAAGCCAGGGAGAATGCTGAGAAAGCAAACCGGCAGGCCAAGGCTTATCGAGGCAGCTGCAGCTTTTTTGTCAGCGATGACCAAAAGGTGACAGGGCCGCTGGACCGATCCGGCGCCATCACCTTCAAGGAAATGGCGAATGATGAAATCATTGAGCTGTCTGAGCGGCTGGGCATCCATAATATCAATCTACAGAAAATCATATCCTACGCGTCCATACTTGGAACCAACAAACTGTCTTCCGAAGATGTGGCGAACTGTTTATCCATTACAGTCAGAGGCGCGAACCGCATATTGAATCAGATCGAAGCGAAAGCCTATGCCGGCATTATTCACGAAAAACGTGAAAATACGAAGGGCAGGCCTAAAAAATATTATGAGATGACGTTTATTGACGGGCAGGGAAATTATATTTCATAGCTTGAAATTTGAGCCGATGGTTTTGGTACGACAGCCATCGGCTCAATCACATTATTTAGGGCTTTCAGAAATGGTATAATGGCGTCACAGCCATAGATTCGAATGGCACTTAGGAAAATAATGTGAGGGTAAAAGTTACTTTGTAGGGGTGTGTTGTATGGAGCATCAACCGAAAGTCCTGATTTGTGATGACAATATTGCAGTGCACGAAAGTCTGACTGCCTACTTGAAGGCTGAAAATATTCAGTGTGTTTCAGCCTATGATGGGAAAGAGGCTTTGAACAAAATAAAGAATACACAATTTGACCTGATGATCCTCGACATTATGATGCCCAAAATGTCCGGAACGGACGTATGCCGGGAGATCCGAAAAACAAGTGAAGTACCAATTATTATGCTGAGCGCGAGAGGTGAAGAATTTGATCGCATACTTGGGCTCGAAATTGGTGCCGATGATTACATTACGAAGCCCTTTTCGCCCCGAGAAGTGGTCGCACGTATAAAAGCCGTATTGAAGAGAGTCCAGCCCCAAACATTACAGACAACACCTTCAGAACGCATTGTTATTGGTCAAATGACCATTGACGTGGAATGCTACGAAGTCACAATTGGAAATCAAAAGATAGAGCTGACGCCTAAAGAGATCGAGATGCTCATCTATCTATCAAGAAATAAAAACAAAGTGTTAACGCGGGAACAAATCCTGAATCAAGTCTGGGGTTATGACTATTTAGGAGACACAAGGGCGGTGGACACACTGATCAAAAGGCTGCGAAAGAAGCTCCCAGCTTCGGGATTAAACTTTGAAATTAAGTCCGTGTACAGCATAGGCTACAAGCTTGAGGTGGGCTCATGAGAAGGCTGCTTTCAGACAAGAAAACAGTATTTTTTCTGATCCTTCTAGTGTATATATTTTGCTATTTTTTAGGAACGACTGCGATAAAATCATTTTTTATTGACTACAAAATTAAAGAGATGTCGCCTCAATTAAGTGTCATCACAAGTGAGATTGCAGATGGAAATTTCAGTTTTACAAAAAATACTGATTTTATTTTGAAGGCTTATGATGTGTTCGGTGTTGAAATCAATGTATTTGATGAGGAAGATCAATACGGCTTCATTGTAAAAGATGATGAAATTTCTAAAAGCTTGGTGCGCCTGATTCCAAAGGTAACAGCCGGCAATGAAGTGGACTTGCTGGTGAAAATAGGTAATCAGTCTGCAGAGTCGATTGTGATTGGTGCTCCAATAGTAAAGGATCAGGTCGTCAAAGGTGCTGTATTTCTGTTAAAGCCGGCAAGTGACTTTAATGCGATTCTAAATGGGTTTTTTCTCATATTTTTTGTCACCCTCGTTATTGGTGTTTTGCTGATTGGAACCTTTTTAAACCTCTATTTCAAAGAACTCACAAGCCTTGAACAAACGCGCAAAGATTACATAGCCAATGTCAGTCATGAGTTAAAATCACCTGTCGCTTCAATCAAGGCCCTTACAGAAACCTTAATTGACAATATTATTCAGGATGAAGAAACAAGAACGCGGTATTACGGGATTATCTTAACGGAAAGCAGTCATCTTCAAAGACTTATTTCAGATATGCTGGAACTCGCCAGAATTCAAAATGGAAGAATGAATTTTGAGAAGGCGGCTTTTAATAGCAAAGCCTTACTGCTGGCGCTTTACGAAAAATATTCTGTTGTCCTTGAAGATATGAACAACAAGCTTGAAATCTCCGAAAAGGCGCTACAGCTGCCTGAAATATATTCAGACAGAGAACGGATTTTACAGATCTTCAATATTCTCGTTGACAATGCCTCCAAATTCATAGGTGAAAATGGCAGGGTTGTTATTGATGCTGAGATTTATCCCAAACATGTTGAGTTTAAGGTCTCGGACAATGGCATAGGTATAGAAAAAGAAATGCTGCCCCATATCTTTGAGCGGTTCTACAAAGGAGAAGTGCCGCAAAATAAGAACGGGAGCGGACTTGGACTATCAATTGCAAAAGAGATCATTCAGGGACTTGGTGAAAAGATCTGGGTTAATAGTGACCCTGAAGTGGGGACTACTTTCAGTTTTACGGTTAGAAGGGCTTAGGCATTAATAAGCTTTAGTTTGAATAATGTGCGAGATCTTACACTTTTGTGCCATTGTTCTGCCACATTTTGAACTTATACTTATTCTCGTAAGTAGAAAACGGTAGAACAATGGAAAGGAAGATTGCACATGAAAAAGATTTATGTACTCGCGTTGGTTCTTGCTTTGATTTTTAGTTTAGCCGCATGTTCTTCAAGTAATTCCACAGAGGGTGTAGATGCTGCAGCGAATGCTGAGATAAGTTCTGAGACACCGGGCGCGGCGGAAGCAGCTCCCACGGGGATGAACGGAGGTCTTGGCAATTCCAGTGTAGATACCTCTGCAATTAAGACTCAATATCAAGAAGTTCCATATGGCAGTATTTCGGCGTCGCAAACATTAAATATCTATTTGCCAAATGAAGGGGACGGGCCGTTTCCTATTATTGTCGCGATTCACGGCGGAGCGTTCAAAATGGGAAGCGCAACCGGCGGAGATGTCGCAGCAATGCTGCAGGGCGTCAATCACGGGTACGCAGTCGTCAGCCTAAATTACCGACTTTCTGGTGAAGCGATCTTTCCTGCGGCGGTCAATGACTGTAAGGCAGCAATCAGATTCATTAAAGCAAATGCTTCAACCTATAATTTGAACCCGGATAAAATTGCCGTATGGGGTGACAGCGCAGGCGGAAATCTCGCGGCAATGTTGGGGACAACAGGAAATGAGATCATATTGGTGAACGACAATCAGGAAAACCTTGAGTATGGCTCAGCTGTACAAGCTGTCGTCGACTGGTTCGGTCCCCTGGATTTTCTTAAAATGGATGAACAGTTTGCAGCAGCCGGCATTACACCAAAATTCGGGCAGACGACAAGTGAAACCTCGCCAGAGAGTCAGTATATTGGACAGCTTATTTCCAATGATCCTGAGCTGACTCAAAAAGCAAACCCGGGCACTTATGTAAGTACTATGGAAGCTGACACAGCGCCACATTTCTTAATTCAACATGGTACCGCTGATGCAAATGTGCCTTCCCAGCAATCCATCGATTTCGCATCGCAGCTGAAGGGTGTTATTGGCGAATCAAAGGTGACAATTGAATTGCTGGAAGGGGCAGGCCATGGGACTGAGGAATTCACTTCACAGGAAAATCTGGATAAAGTCTTTTCGTTTCTTGATGGCGTGTTGAAATGATTCGTTACTCAATTAAAATTAAATGCCAGATTGAATTGCATGCATAGGTTTACATAATGCTAGTTCGGGTATTAATTAACATGTATAAAAGCATATTACTCATATGCAATTTATTGGGACGCGATGATTTCAGGGATGTATTTGGACGCTTATCCCGTAGGAGCGAATAGCGAAACCGGCCTTTTGGCCGGTTTTTTTATTTGTAAAGGGGGAATCTTACTAATTAAATCATCTGTGGAAAATATGAGTTTTGATTTCTAAATGTGTACCACTGCGACATGTGTTCTTCGAAACGGAAACGAAACGGAAAAGTCGTTCAACACAAGGACGAGTTACAGAATCACTGACTATCATTGTCAGACAAACTGAATAAAGCAACAACAGGAGGTGTAGTTCAATGTCACGGCCAAGGTTCAGCCTCAAAATTCTTCTCAGCTTAGCAACCATTGTTGCCTTAGTGACAACATTCAACGCTTTTACCCTTGAAAACCGTGTGGAAGCAAGCCTTTCTAATCCCGTCACATTTACCATTCTTCATACCAATGATTTTCATGGCCAGCTTGTGCCTGAGGGTACCAATCCAGGCGCGGCCAGGATCGCCAAAGTAGTCAACGAGATCGTCACAGACCGGGGTGCAGATAGTGTTCTGCTGCTAGATGCCGGAGACGCCATGCAGGGCAGTCTGCTCACCAATATTCAAAAAGGGTATCCTGTGATCCCGGTTTTCAACGCCATGGGTTATGATGCTATGACCATAGGCAATCATGACTACGACTGGGGACAGACTATACTGGCGGATCGTATCAGCGCTGCGACATTTCCATTTCTCAGTGCCAACATAGTAACTGATGGACCTGACGGCTGGACACCACCAGCAGGCGTAGTGCCTTACATCATTAAAACAGTTGGTAACTCGGAAAAAGCAAAAGTCGCCATTATTGGTGTTACTTCTCAGGAAACCGCCGTACTGAACGCTCACTTGACGGTCGGTCTGACATTTAAGGACCCTGTGGAAGCCATTTTGCACTACTACGACAGCATGGCCGCTGAAGCAGACGTTATAGTAGTTCTGAGCCACTTAGGCTTTAACGATGGTGGCTACGGCATAGGTGAAGATGTTTACGGCGATAAAACTCTGGCTCAGAAACTAATTGTTGCCGGCAAGCCAGCAGATTTGATTCTGGGCGGCCACAGCCACACCAATCTGACAGCCGCGACGAAAGTAGGAGATACGACCATAGCTCAAGCTTATTACAACGGCCGCCGCGTTGGGCGGGCTGATGTCACTGCTATGCCTGGTGGGACGGTTAGTGTGACTTGGAGCAGTCTCACAATTGACACAACAGTTGATACCGATTCAACCATTAATACTTTGGTCAACGGATTTGCCACGGATCCGAGCTATCTCACTCTGATCAATCAGTCTGTTGGGTACACCAATGTTCCAGTGATGCGAAATTACAACGGAGATTCTCTAATGGGCAGCTTCATTTGTGATGCTGTTTACAATGACCTTAATTCGGACGTTGAAACTGGAAATGATGTGGATCTCGTCTTAAATAATCCAGGCAGTGAAAGAGCAGATTTGGAATATGCCACTTATCCGCATGCCATTTCCTATGGAGATTTATTCAGCGTCCTTCCATTTGGAAATAGTATTGTGGTAGGAGAAATGACCGGCGCTCAAATTTTAGATCTGCTTAATCAGAGTGCGACGCTGTTTAAAGGTGCCCTGCACACTTCTGGGGCAGAATATGCATTTTATAGTTACACAGACAGCAAACCGGGTCCTCAGCCTTGGGCTTGGGGGGCCTTTGACGTCGAAATAAGAAATCACAGCAGCGGTATTTTTGAACCTATTGTACTGGATCAGACTTATCGCGTCGCAACAAACGAGTTCCTTGCCCCAAGCGGTGGGGACGGTTTTATGGCCTTCAAGTACATGAAAAATATTACCTATTGGGGTGATATGCTGAATGCCGTTGTCCACTGGAGCAGTTATGCTTATCCGGAAACCAGTCCTTACAATGAAAGTTTGGACGGCCGTATAACTCGGGATGGCGACAATTTGGGCGGCAGCATCAAGCCTCTGACTATTCTCCACCACAACGACGCCCATGGTAATTTAACCAAAGGCAGCTATGTGGGCTATACACAACTCGCATCGCTGATTCGTCAGCAGCGGGAACACAACCCAAACAGGACTCTGCTGCTCAATGCGGGAGACAATCTCCAGGGCGATTCTTTGATGTATTTCTTCCGAACAGCTCCACTTGGGTACTCTGCAGATGGTACCGCGCTATCTGTTGAACTGACCACGCACCCAATGATGGCCGCCATGAATGCCATTGGCTATGATGCAATGACCCTTGGTGAGCATGAGTTTAATTTTGGCAGCCTGGTCACAACCAGTATTATGCAACAAGCAGAGTTTCCAATACTGGGCGCTAATGTGTCTGACTCCGGTAGTTATGGCTTAGACTCAATCCCGGTAGCGCCATATGCTGAAAAGACGCTTGATGACATTCATGTCGCAATTTTGGGCATTACCAATCATCAAGTACCTAACTATGAGCTTCCGGGCAATATTGACGGGATCACCTTCTCAGAGCCCCTTCAAACGGCACAGGATTTAGCCGATGGTCTCAGATCCGGCAATGATGTCCTGATCGCGTTGACACATCTTGGGTTCAACAGCCACGCGAATGCAGAAGTGGATGAAAATACGGATCTCCTTATGGCAGAAACGGTCAGCGGTCTGGATGTCATTATTGGCGGCCACAGCCATACCAATCCTGAAATCGGTGGCGGAGACTACAAGTATTTGCCTGGACTGGTCAGCGGGCCAAACAACTCACCAGTCATGGTCCATCAGGCTTACCGTTATAACAACACCTTGGGTGAAGTCATTCTTGGCCTCAGGGAAAATTCAGGCAGCTATGAAGTTGTCAGTCGCGCGGGCAGATTTCACAGCATTAGTCTGTCCACTCCGGAAGATTCTGAACTGGTCACGCTTCTTAATCCATATCTGTTACTGTTAAATGATTACATTGATGACAGTATAGGAGCGACTACCGTGCCGATTGATGCCTTGACCGCCTTCACTCAAGAAACCAACGCCGCAAATCTTCAGGCGGATGCTGCTGTTGCGAAACTAAACGCAGAAGGCATAGCGGTTGACTTCTTCCTTGGCGGCGCCATGAGCAACCGTAAGATTGCTAATAGTGCAACACCAAGCACACCGGCTGAGCTGAAAGTGTCTGATCTCTTCAGTCTCATGCCATATGAAAATTCCTTTGTTGTTATGCAGATGAATGGTCCTCAATTGAAAGAGGTTCTTGAGCGATCCTATCGAAACTATTACTATTACAAATATGTACCAGGTTACGGCGGCTATGCTTATTATGCGACTGGGATGCTGGATATCAGCGTGGGTGGAGAAATAGTCTATCATGACGAATACCCGGTAAGCTATGACCCTGAAGTTAATCACGTGCTTTCACTTAAAGTGAATGGACAGGAAGTGGATTTTGAAGATCCAGATACTTATTACAGTGTGGCCACAGTTAATTATCTGGCTATGGGTAATGTCAACTTCCATGACGCAGGTCTAAGCCTCTGGCCGCTTGCTCAAGTCACCGACGTGACCCAGTACTATGCCCGTGACGCTGTGATTGACTATATTAAAGCCAGGGGCACAATTTCGCCTCAAATTGAAAACCGTTTGAGATTTGTCACCGATTGGACACCGCCTGTAGTTACTATTGAAGTCCCAATCCAAGAGGCTGCCCTTCAGGATGGTGTGACCTTCATTGCCGAGGCAACAGATGCCGGTGGTGTAGATCAGGTTTGGTTCTATGTCTGCGATTCCAGTGGCAATGTTATCGATTCCGAATTTGAGGCTATGCCAGCAGTCCGAAATAGTGACACAGGCAAGTGGGAACTTCATTTTGATACCCTGAGGCTTCCGGACGACTACTATGGCATACGGGCGAAAGCAGTGGATTCTCACTCGAATGAGGGCTGGAGCGTTATGACGGATGTTTCAATCCGAAACTGGGCTGCTATGACCATGCTTCCATCCTCAGCCAGTTACAAAGCCGGACGCACCATGCCAATCAAATTCAGCCTCAACGTGGTCGAAGCCGCGGATCCGGAAATGCCTTTTGTCTACAATGAAGAACTTGCCATTAAAATCTTTGACACTAAAAATCTCGTGACACCACTTCAGGTTTCGACCTTTGGTACGAAATCAACAGATTACAGAATTGAGCCGGATCTGTTGTATATCACGAATTTTATGACGCTGAAGAAACCAACGACTTACAAGGTTGAAATTTGGAGAACGGGAACGGACTTCATGATTGAAAGTTTTACTTTTGCGACTACCAATAAATAATTTGACGAGTTCCAACGACTGACGAAAAAGCCTCGGCTTGATATGACCGAGGCTTTTTCTATGGAGAATCAGAGGTTGAACAATGGGTGTAAAAGAGACGCGACTTCCATTAATTTTGATATAATGGTGGAGGAGTGGGGACTCAGAACCATCGGCAGAGGAAGTCTTTGATGATCTTTGTTCTTGGCGGCCCCGGCATAATTGAAGTGTTGTTGATGTTAATCCTATAAAAAATCATAATGTGATCACTTTGCTTTGAAAATAGACGCACTGAAGGAGGCAATCATGGGCCATCTCACTGCAAAAAACGGTTATGAAAATCTTGTAGCGCGTTTAAACAAATTTCCTCTGGGAGCACCGCCTTCAGAAACGTTGTACAAAATTTTGGGCCTATTGCTGGATGAAAGGGAAGCGGAACTGGTCTCAAAGCTGCCCATTCGAGCGTTTACCGCCGAAACTGCAGCCAAGCGCTGGGAAATGCCTGTCCAGGAAGCGACTGATATCCTGGACAGCCTGGCCAGACGGGCTCTGTTGGTGGACATCCTCAAGGGGGAGACCACCCATTATATCTTGCCGCCGCCTATGGCAGGCTTTATTGAGTTTTCCATGATGCGGATCCGGGAGGACATTGATCAGCACAGCCTTGGGCAATTGCTTTACCAATATATGAACGTTGAAGAGGATTTCATTAGAGCGCTGTTCTTTGAGACCGACACCAAAATTGTCCGGGCTTTTGTCAACGAACCTGCGTTGTCTCAGCCGGAGATGCTGGAAATTATGGATTATGAGCGCGCCACAGAGGTCATTAAAGGCGCGGACCATATTGGGGTGGGCGTCTGTTATTGCCGCCACAAGATGTCTCACATGGGGAAGCAGTGCGACGCACCTATGGAGATCTGTATGACCTTTGGCAACGTAGCAGATTCGCTGATTCGATCAGGTTATGCGAAGCGCATTACGTCGGAGGAATGTCTGGCGCTGCTGAATCAGGCTTATGCCCACAATTTGGTTCAGGTCGGTGAGAATGTTCGAAATGAGGTGTCGTTTATCTGCAATTGCTGCGGCTGTTGCTGTGAAGCACTGCTGGCGGCGAAGAAGTTTGGCACAACGCTGACTATGGCCACCACAAATTATCTGCCGCAAATCAGCCATGAGAGCTGTACGCGCTGTGGAAAATGCGTTCAGGTGTGCCCTGTTGACGCACTGTACTGGGACCAGGAGAAAAGTCCAGAGCTCTTGAGTTTGAAAGAAGAGATGTGTCTGGGATGTGGTATTTGTGTGCGGAATTGTCATTTTGGGGCGCTGGAGCTCGCAAGGCGGGAACGCAGGGTGATGACACCGGTGAATACGGTGCACCGGGTAGTCCTCACGGCGATTGACAAAGGCATGCTGCCAAATTTGATTTTTGATAACGACGCGCTGGCCTCACACCGTGTTTTGGCTTCGATCCTTTCAGCCATTTTAACCATGCCGCCTGCTAAACAACTGCTGGCCAATGAACAGATCCGGTCTAAGTATTTGGCGAAGTTGATTGGACATTGAAAGCGATTGCTGTTTGGGGGCGGGGAGTGGGGAATGGGAACCATCGGCAGAAAAAAATCAAGCCAAAACTGGCGAGGAGATCAGCTTATGAACGAGTTGCAGTTCATTAAAGAGCACGCGTCTTGTTATATTTATGATGAAGGACAAATCAGAGCCCAGTGCCGCAAGTTGAAAGAATCGCTTGCTGCGTTTGACTTCCTGTATTCCATAAAGACCAATCCTTTTCCCGCGGTGATTGAGTGCGTGGGTCAGGAGGGATTTGGTGCCGATGCTGCATCCGCTCAAGAGGTTGAAATATCTATCCAAAACGGGATTTCACCGGAGAACATCTATTATTCAACTCCAGGCAAAACCGAATCGGATCTGGCCCAGTGCTTTGAAAAATGCGTGCTGATTGCAGACAGTCTGTCTGAGATTGCCAAAATTGATTAAAAACCCGCGCACACCCGTGACTTCAGTCGTGGGTTAGCGGTGCCTTATGTATAGTTATGAATTAAATTGTAAGCCTTCAAATTACTTTGTTACAACATAACCATATGTTATAATAGTACTGAGGTGCTGTG